>CP063163.1:3125000-3469814 GCA_014960805.1 Cytobacillus suaedae
CCCGATGAGGGCCCCTAGTCCAATCAGTGCTCTACCTCCAAGATTCTTACACATGAGGCTAGCCCTAAAGCTATTTCGGAGAGAACCAGCTATCTCCAAGTTCGATTGGAATTTCTCCGCTACCCACACCTCATCCCCGCACTTTTCAACGTGCGTGGGTTCGGGCCTCCATTCAGTGTTACCTGAACTTCACCCTGGACATGGGTAGATCACCTGGTTTCGGGTCTACGACCACGTACTAATTCGCCCTATTCAGACTCGCTTTCGCTGCGGCTCCGTCTCTTCGACTTAACCTTGCACGGGATCGTAACTCGCCGGTTCATTCTACAAAAGGCACGCCATCACCCATTAACGGGCTCTGACTACTTGTAGGCACACGGTTTCAGGATCTTTTTCACTCCCCTTCCGGGGTGCTTTTCACCTTTCCCTCACGGTACTGGTTCACTATCGGTCACTAGGGAGTATTTAGCCTTGGGAGATGGTCCTCCCTGCTTCCGACGGGATTTCTCGTGTCCCGCCGTACTCAGGATCCACTCAAGAGGGAACGAAGTTTCGACTACAGGGTTGTTACCTTCTACGACGGATCTTTCCAGATCGCTTCGTCTACCCCGTTCCTTTGTAACTCCATATAGAGTGTCCTACAACCCCAAGAGGCAAGCCTCTTGGTTTGGGCTATATTCCGTTTCGCTCGCCGCTACTCAGGAAATCGCGTTTGCTTTCTCTTCCTCCGGGTACTTAGATGTTTCAGTTCCCCGGGTATGCCTTCATATACCCTATTTATTCAGGTATCGATACTACTCCATTACGAGTAGTGGGTTTCCCCATTCGGAAATCTTCGGATCAGGGCTTACTTACAGCTCCCCGAAGCATATCGGTGTTAGTCCCGTCCTTCATCGGCTCCTAGTGCCAAGGCATCCACCGTGCGCCCTTTCTAACTTAACCTAAGAAAAACTACGTTTTTCTGTGTTAGAAAGTTTTCTTTCTATAAAGAAAGAACTTTACACATTTCTTACATTGAATGTCTTGTTACGTTATCTAGTTTTCAAGGAACAATTGGATGTAAGCCGAAGGCTTATCATCTTCTTTTGAAGGTTTTTTAAGTTCCTTCAAAACTGACCACAACACAAAGCGTCTTCTTATGAAGTACATCGTACTTCAGTTTCCTTAGAAAGGAGGTGATCCAGCCGCACCTTCCGATACGGCTACCTTGTTACGACTTCACCCCAATCATCTGTCCCACCTTAGGCGGCTGGCTCCTTACGGTTACCCCACCGACTTCGGGTGTTACAAACTCTCGTGGTGTGACGGGCGGTGTGTACAAGGCCCGGGAACGTATTCACCGCGGCATGCTGATCCGCGATTACTAGCGATTCCAGCTTCATGCAGGCGAGTTGCAGCCTGCAATCCGAACTGAGAATGGTTTTATGGGATTCGCTCAACCTCGCGGTTTTGCTGCCCTTTGTACCATCCATTGTAGCACGTGTGTAGCCCAGGTCATAAGGGGCATGATGATTTGACGTCATCCCCACCTTCCTCCGGTTTGTCACCGGCAGTCACCTTAGAGTGCCCAACTGAATGCTGGCAACTAAGATCAAGGGTTGCGCTCGTTGCGGGACTTAACCCAACATCTCACGACACGAGCTGACGACAACCATGCACCACCTGTCACTCTGTTCCCCGAAGGGAAACGCTCTATCTCTAGAGTTGTCAGAGGATGTCAAGACCTGGTAAGGTTCTTCGCGTTGCTTCGAATTAAACCACATGCTCCACCGCTTGTGCGGGCCCCCGTCAATTCCTTTGAGTTTCAGTCTTGCGACCGTACTCCCCAGGCGGAGTGCTTAATGCGTTAGCTGCAGCACTAAAGGGCGGAAACCCTCTAACACTTAGCACTCATCGTTTACGGCGTGGACTACCAGGGTATCTAATCCTGTTCGCTCCCCACGCTTTCGCGCCTCAGTGTCAGTTACAGACCAGAAAGTCGCCTTCGCCACTGGTGTTCCTCCACATCTCTACGCATTTCACCGCTACACGTGGAATTCCACTTTCCTCTTCTGTACTCAAGTCCCCCAGTTTCCAATGACCCTCCACGGTTGAGCCGTGGGCTTTCACATCAGACTTAAAGGACCACCTGCGCGCGCTTTACGCCCAATAATTCCGGACAACGCTTGCCACCTACGTATTACCGCGGCTGCTGGCACGTAGTTAGCCGTGGCTTTCTGGTTAGGTACCGTCAAGGTACCGCCCTATTCGAACGATACTTGTTCTTCCCTAACAACAGAGTTTTACGACCCGAAGGCCTTCATCACTCACGCGGCGTTGCTCCGTCAGACTTTCGTCCATTGCGGAAGATTCCCTACTGCTGCCTCCCGTAGGAGTCTGGGCCGTGTCTCAGTCCCAGTGTGGCCGATCACCCTCTCAGGTCGGCTACGCATCGTCGCCTTGGTGAGCCGTTACCTCACCAACTAGCTAATGCGCCGCGGGCCCATCTATAAGTGATAGCTAAAAGCCATCTTTCAATAAAAGATCATGTAATCTCTTATATTATCCGGTATTAGCTCCGGTTTCCCGAAGTTATCCCAGTCTTATAGGTAGGTTGCCCACGTGTTACTCACCCGTCCGCCGCTATTCTTAGGAAGCAAGCTTCCTAAAAACCGCTCGACTTGCATGTATTAGGCACGCCGCCAGCGTTCGTCCTGAGCCAGGATCAAACTCTCCAATAGAGTTGATTAGCTCATAGCTAAAACAATTTTTAAAACAAACATTGACGCTTGTGTTGTGTTCAGTTTTCAAAGAACTTTTTTTGGGACAGAATTATAATTTAACAAAATTATAATCTCATGTCAATCACTATTTTTAACTTGTTTGCCTTGTTAAGCAACATCATTTATTCTATCACACTAATTCTCGAAAGTCAACTTCTGTGAAGTAACTTTAGATTAAAAAAGCGTTGAATCCAATGTGTATCAGGCAACACAACTTATCTTACCATCTATTCATTTCATTGTCAACTTCTACGAAGTTGTAATAGTTGGTAAAAGCCTGGCGACGTCCTACTCTCACAGGGGGAAACCCCCAACTACCATCGGCGCTGAAGAGCTTAACTTCCGTGTTCGGCATGGGAACGGGTGTGACCTCTTCGCCTTAATCACCAGACTTTTATTCTACTATAAAAAGAAACAATTTCAACTAGAAATTTGTTCCTTCAAAACTAGATAACGTAACTAAGACATTTTGTAAGTATTTTGTGGTTAAGTCCTCGAACGATTAGTATCAGTCAGCTCCACACGTCACCGCGCTTCCACCTCTGACCTATCAACCTGATCATCTTTCAGGGTTCTTACTAGCTTGCGCTATGGGAAATCTCATCTTGAGGGGGGCTTCATGCTTAGATGCTTTCAGCACTTATCCCTTCCACACATAGCTACCCAGCGATGCCCTTGGCAGAACAACTGGTACACCAGCGGTGTGTCCATCCCGGTCCTCTCGTACTAAGGACAGCTCCTCTCAAATTTCCTACGCCCACGACGGATAGGGACCGAACTGTCTCACGACGTTCTGAACCCAGCTCGCGTACCGCTTTAATGGGCGAACAGCCCAACCCTTGGGACCGACTACAGCCCCAGGATGCGATGAGCCGACATCGAGGTGCCAAACCTCCCCGTCGATGTGGACTCTTGGGGGAGATAAGCCTGTTATCCCCGGGGTAGCTTTTATCCGTTGAGCGATGGCCCTTCCATGCGGAACCACCGGATCACTAAGCCCGACTTTCGTCCCTGCTCGACTTGTAGGTCTCGCAGTCAAGCTCCCTTGTGCCTTTACACTCTGCGAATGATTTCCAACCATTCTGAGGGAACCTTTGGGCGCCTCCGTTACATTTTAGGAGGCGACCGCCCCAGTCAAACTGCCCACCTGACACTGTCTCCCATGCGGATCACGCATGAGGGTTAGAATTTCAATACAGCCAGGGTAGTATCCCACCAATGCCTCCACCGAAGCTGGCGCTCCGGCTTCTACGGCTCCTACCTATCCTGTACAAGCTGTACCAAAATTCAATATCAGGCTGCAGTAAAGCTCCACGGGGTCTTTCCGTCCTGTCGCGGGTAACCTGCATCTTCACAGGTACTATAATTTCACCGAGTCTCTCGTTGAGACAGTGCCCAGATCGTTACACCTTTCGTGCGGGTCGGAACTTACCCGACAAGGAATTTCGCTACCTTAGGACCGTTATAGTTACGGCCGCCGTTTACTGGGGCTTCGATTCAGAGCTTCTCTTGCGATAACCCCTCCTCTTAACCTTCCAGCACCGGGCAGGTGTCAGCCCCTATACTTCACCTTGCGGTTTCGCAGAGACCTGTGTTTTTGCTAAACAGTCGCCTGGGCCTATTCACTGCGGCTTTTCTGGGCTATTCACCCTAAAAAGCACCCCTTCTCCCGAAGTTACGGGGTCATTTTGCCGAGTTCCTTAACGAGAGTTCTCTCGATCACCTTAGGATTCTCTCCTCGCCTACCTGTGTCGGTTTGCGGTACGGGCACCTCTCACCTCGCTAGAGGCTTTTCTTGGCAGTGTGAAATCAGGAACTTCGGTACTTTATTTCCCTCGCCATCACAGCTCAGCCTTACGGAAAGCGGATTTGCCTACTTTCCAGCCTTACTGCTTGGACGCGCATATCCATCAGCGCGCTTACCCTATCCTTCTGCGTCCCCCCATTGCTCAAACGGTGAGGAGGTGGTACAGGAATTTCAACCTGTTGTCCATCGCCTACGCTTTTCAGCCTCGGCTTAGGTCCCGACTTACCCTGAGCGGACGAGCCTTCCTCAGGAAACCTTAGGCATTCGGTGGACAAGATTCTCACTTGTCTTTCGCTACTCATACCGGCATTCTCACTTCTAAGCGCTCCACCAGTCCTTACGGTCTGACTTCGCTGCACTTAGAACGCTCTCCTACCATTGTTCGTAAGAACAATCCACAGCTTCGGTGATACGTTTAGCCCCGTTACATTTTCGGCGCAGAGTCACTCGACCAGTGAGCTATTACGCACTCTTTAAATGGTGGCTGCTTCTAAGCCAACATCCTGGTTGTCTAAGCAACTCCACATCCTTTGCCACTTAACGTATACTTTGGGACCTTAGCTGGTGGTCTGGGCTGTTTCCCTCTTGACTACGGATCTTATCACTCGCAGTCTGACTCCCATGGATAAATCTTTGGCATTCGGAGTTTGACTGAATTCGGTAACCCGATGAGGGCCCCTAGTCCAATCAGTGCTCTACCTCCAAGATTCTTACACATGAGGCTAGCCCTAAAGCTATTTCGGAGAGAACCAGCTATCTCCAAGTTCGATTGGAATTTCTCCGCTACCCACACCTCATCCCCGCACTTTTCAACGTGCGTGGGTTCGGGCCTCCATTCAGTGTTACCTGAACTTCACCCTGGACATGGGTAGATCACCTGGTTTCGGGTCTACGACCACGTACTAATTCGCCCTATTCAGACTCGCTTTCGCTGCGGCTCCGTCTCTTCGACTTAACCTTGCACGGGATCGTAACTCGCCGGTTCATTCTACAAAAGGCACGCCATCACCCATTAACGGGCTCTGACTACTTGTAGGCACACGGTTTCAGGATCTTTTTCACTCCCCTTCCGGGGTGCTTTTCACCTTTCCCTCACGGTACTGGTTCACTATCGGTCACTAGGGAGTATTTAGCCTTGGGAGATGGTCCTCCCTGCTTCCGACGGGATTTCTCGTGTCCCGCCGTACTCAGGATCCACTCAAGAGGGAACGAAGTTTCGACTACAGGGTTGTTACCTTCTACGACGGATCTTTCCAGATCGCTTCGTCTACCCCGTTCCTTTGTAACTCCATATAGAGTGTCCTACAACCCCAAGAGGCAAGCCTCTTGGTTTGGGCTATATTCCGTTTCGCTCGCCGCTACTCAGGAAATCGCGTTTGCTTTCTCTTCCTCCGGGTACTTAGATGTTTCAGTTCCCCGGGTATGCCTTCATATACCCTATTTATTCAGGTATCGATACTACTCCATTACGAGTAGTGGGTTTCCCCATTCGGAAATCTTCGGATCAGGGCTTACTTACAGCTCCCCGAAGCATATCGGTGTTAGTCCCGTCCTTCATCGGCTCCTAGTGCCAAGGCATCCACCGTGCGCCCTTTCTAACTTAACCTAAGAAAAACTACGTTTTTCTGTGTTAGAAAGTTTTCTTTCTATAAAGAAAGAACTTTACACATTTCTTACATTGAATGTCTTGTTACGTTATCTAGTTTTCAAGGAACAATTGGATGTAAGCCGAAGGCTTATCATCTTCTTTTGAAGGTTTTTTAAGTTCCTTCAAAACTGACCACAACACAAAGCGTCTTCTTATGAAGTACATCGTACTTCAGTTTCCTTAGAAAGGAGGTGATCCAGCCGCACCTTCCGATACGGCTACCTTGTTACGACTTCACCCCAATCATCTGTCCCACCTTAGGCGGCTGGCTCCTTACGGTTACCCCACCGACTTCGGGTGTTACAAACTCTCGTGGTGTGACGGGCGGTGTGTACAAGGCCCGGGAACGTATTCACCGCGGCATGCTGATCCGCGATTACTAGCGATTCCAGCTTCATGCAGGCGAGTTGCAGCCTGCAATCCGAACTGAGAATGGTTTTATGGGATTCGCTCAACCTCGCGGTTTTGCTGCCCTTTGTACCATCCATTGTAGCACGTGTGTAGCCCAGGTCATAAGGGGCATGATGATTTGACGTCATCCCCACCTTCCTCCGGTTTGTCACCGGCAGTCACCTTAGAGTGCCCAACTGAATGCTGGCAACTAAGATCAAGGGTTGCGCTCGTTGCGGGACTTAACCCAACATCTCACGACACGAGCTGACGACAACCATGCACCACCTGTCACTCTGTTCCCCGAAGGGAAACGCTCTATCTCTAGAGTTGTCAGAGGATGTCAAGACCTGGTAAGGTTCTTCGCGTTGCTTCGAATTAAACCACATGCTCCACCGCTTGTGCGGGCCCCCGTCAATTCCTTTGAGTTTCAGTCTTGCGACCGTACTCCCCAGGCGGAGTGCTTAATGCGTTAGCTGCAGCACTAAAGGGCGGAAACCCTCTAACACTTAGCACTCATCGTTTACGGCGTGGACTACCAGGGTATCTAATCCTGTTCGCTCCCCACGCTTTCGCGCCTCAGTGTCAGTTACAGACCAGAAAGTCGCCTTCGCCACTGGTGTTCCTCCACATCTCTACGCATTTCACCGCTACACGTGGAATTCCACTTTCCTCTTCTGTACTCAAGTCCCCCAGTTTCCAATGACCCTCCACGGTTGAGCCGTGGGCTTTCACATCAGACTTAAAGGACCACCTGCGCGCGCTTTACGCCCAATAATTCCGGACAACGCTTGCCACCTACGTATTACCGCGGCTGCTGGCACGTAGTTAGCCGTGGCTTTCTGGTTAGGTACCGTCAAGGTACCGCCCTATTCGAACGATACTTGTTCTTCCCTAACAACAGAGTTTTACGACCCGAAGGCCTTCATCACTCACGCGGCGTTGCTCCGTCAGACTTTCGTCCATTGCGGAAGATTCCCTACTGCTGCCTCCCGTAGGAGTCTGGGCCGTGTCTCAGTCCCAGTGTGGCCGATCACCCTCTCAGGTCGGCTACGCATCGTCGCCTTGGTGAGCCGTTACCTCACCAACTAGCTAATGCGCCGCGGGCCCATCTATAAGTGATAGCCGAAGCCATCTTTCAATAAAAGATCATGTAATCTCTTATATTATCCGGTATTAGCTCCGGTTTCCCGAAGTTATCCCAGTCTTATAGGTAGGTTGCCCACGTGTTACTCACCCGTCCGCCGCTATTCTTAGGAAGCAAGCTTCCTAAGAACCGCTCGACTTGCATGTATTAGGCACGCCGCCAGCGTTCGTCCTGAGCCAGGATCAAACTCTCCAATAGAGTTGATTAGCTCATAGCTAAAACAAATTTTAAAACAAACATTGACGCTTGTGTTGTGTTCAGTTTTCAAAGAACTTTTTTTGGGACAGAATCATATTTTATCAAAATTATAAGCCCGTGTCAACAACTTTCTTAAAGTCACTTTCTAGCGACAAAAACTATCTTACCATCGAATCAACCCTTTGTCAACTTCTGCGAAGTGATTAAAGTTTTAAAAAACAAATCATCTTTTGATTTGTAATTTATTCATTGGCTCGTTTGTTCGTCGTGGTGACTTGTACTTATATTACACTGAAGTTTAGTAAAAGACAACCCTTCAATACGCGGTAATATATTCCAATTAAAAAGAGACTCACCCGAAAAGTTCGAATGAATCTCTTTTTCTTCTATAGTATATGTTATTGCTTTTGGTAACGAAGAACTGGTTTACGAGCAGCCAGTGTTTCGTCTAGACGCTTAATCACAGTACTGTGAGGAGCTTCTTGAACGATTTCCGGATTCTCTTCAGCTTCTTTTGCTATTTGAATCATTGCTGAGATAAACTCATCTAAAGTTTCTTTAGATTCTGTTTCTGTTGGCTCAATCATGATACATTCCTCAACATTAAGTGGGAAGTAGATTGTTGGTGGGTGATATCCAAAGTCTAATAAACGTTTTGCGATATCTAATGTACGAACACCAAGTTTCTTTTGACGTTTACCTGATAATACAAACTCATGCTTACAATGTTGGTTAAATGGTAGGTCAAAGTGTGGTGCAAGTTGACGCATCATGTAGTTTGCATTAAGAACAGCATACTCAGTTACTGCTTTTAATCCATCTGGACCCATTGTACGAATGTACGTATAAGCACGAACGTTAATTCCAAAGTTTCCATAGAAAGGTTTTACACGTCCAATTGCTTGTGGACGATCGTATTCGAAGCGATAGCCTTCTTCACCTTTTACAAGAACTGGTTTTGGCAGGTAAGGAATTAAATCAGCTTTAACTCCTACAGGACCTGAACCTGGGCCTCCCCCACCGTGTGGACCTGTAAATGTTTTATGAAGGTTAAGGTGAACTACGTCAAATCCCATATCCCCTGGTCTAGCTTTACTTAATACTGCATTTAAGTTAGCTCCATCATAGTATAGCTTCCCACCAGCATCATGGACGATTTTAGCCATTTCTAAAATATGAGCTTCGAATAATCCTAATGTATTTGGGTTTGTTAACATAAGCGCTGCAGTGTCAGCACCAACAACACTTCTAAGGTCTTCTAGATCAACTAAACCATTTTCATCTGATTTAACAGTAATTGTTTCAAATCCAGCAACTGTAGCAGAAGCAGGGTTTGTTCCGTGCGCTGAGTCAGGAACGATTACTTTCGTACGTGCAGTGTCATTGTTTGCTTCGTGGTATGCACGAATCATCATTAATCCAGTCCACTCACCGTGAGCACCAGCAGCTGGTTGAAGAGTTACTTCATCCATACCTGTAATTTCTTTTAAATGTTCTTGAAGATCATACATTAAACCTAGTGCACCTTGAACAGTTGACTCATCTTGTAATGGATGAATGTGTGCAAAGCCAGGAATACGAGCTACGTTCTCGTTAATTTTAGGGTTGTATTTCATTGTACAAGAACCTAATGGATAGAACCCAGAGTCTACACCATGGTTACGTCTTGATAAAGCTGTGTAATGACGCATGATATCTAATTCAGATACCTCTGGAAGTTCTGGCTCTTCAGTACGAATATAGTCAGCTGGAATGACATCATCTAAGTTAAGCTCAGGTATATCCATTTCCGGTAAGCTATAACCAACACGGCCAGGTCTAGTTAATTCGAATATTAATGGTTGATCTTGATGATTATTCATTGCCATCCCCCAATTCTTTTACGAATGTATCGATTTCTTCTTTTGTACGTAATTCAGTTACTGCAACAAGCATGTGATTTTTTAACTCAGGGTAGTCAATTCCTAAATCATAACCACCAATGATTCCTTTTTCGATTAACTTCGCATTTGCTTCCTTAACTGGTTTGTTAAGTTTTACAACAAACTCATTGAAGAAAGGTCCTTCATAAGGAACTTCAAAGCCATTTTGTTTGAATGTATTTTTAGCATAATGTGCTTTTTGGATATTTTGGATTGCCATTTCTTTAACGCCTTTTTTACCTAAAGCAGTCATTGCAACTGATGCTGCTAAAGCATTAAGTGCTTGGTTTGAACAAATGTTAGATGTCGCTTTGTCACGACGGATATGTTGTTCACGGGCTTGAAGTGTTAATACAAATCCACGTTTACCATCTTCATCTACTGTTTGACCAACAAGTCTTCCTGGAACTTTACGCATTAATTTTGATGTTACTGCGAAATATCCACAGTGCGGTCCACCAAATCCAGTTGGAATACCAAATACTTGCGCATCACCAGCAACGATATCAGCACCAAATTTACCAGGAGGTGTTAAAGCTCCAAGTGCTAATGGATTACTTGAAACAACAAACATACTTTTACCTGTATGAGCAATTTCTTCGATTTCTTTTAAAGGTTCAATTTGACCGAAGAAGTTAGGATATTGAACAACAACACACGCAACAGAATCATCCATCGCTGATTTTAATGCTTCAAGGTCTGTTAATCCGTTTACTGCTGGAACTTCAACAACTTCGATATATTGACCTTTTGCATACGTCTTTAATACTTCACGTGATTCAGGGTTAACTGCACCTGATACTAGCACTTTTTTGTTTTTAGTATGACCAGTACATAACATTGCAGCTTCTGCAAGAGCCGTTCCACCGTCGTACATTGAAGAGTTCGCTACATCCATTCCAGTTAATTCACAAATCATCGATTGGAATTCAAAGATTGCTTGAAGCTCACCTTGAGAGATCTCTGGTTGGTATGGAGTGTAAGCTGTATAAAACTCAGAACGAGAGATAACATGATCAACGATAATTGGCATGTAATGATCGTATACACCGGCTCCTAAGAATGAAGCATTCGCTCTTAAATCCTTATTTTGAGCTGCAAGAGCTGATAGTTCTTTAAAAAGCTCTGTTTCTGATTTTGCTTTTTTAATATTGTACTCCCCTTTAAAACGTACACTTTCAGGGATATCATTAAAAAGCTCATCAACAGAAGATACTCCGATTGCTTGAAGCATTTCTTTTTTATCTTGTTCCGTCATTGGTAAATAACGATGTTTCATGGTTTAACCCCTTTCGGTTCTATCTAGAGTGTGATTTTATTTTTTAGGACGCTTGTAAAAAGGTGTAGCAACAACTTCTGCTTGTAAACGTTTGTTACGGATTTGAACTTCAACTTTTGTACCAAGCTCAGCAAACTCAGCTTTGATTAATGCAAGTCCAACGTTTTTCTTAAGTGTTGGAGATTGAGTTCCTGTAGTAACAGTTCCTACTTCCTCACCATTCACAAACACTTCATAGCCGTGACGTGGAATCCCTTTATCAATCATTTCAATTCCAACTAGTTTACGAGGTAAACCGTCTTCTTTTTGCTTTTTCAAAGCTTCTTTACCAATAAAATCTGCTTCTTTATTTACTTTCACCGCAAAGCCGATACCAGCTTCTAATGGAGAAATTTCTTTTGTTAATTCTTGACCATAAAGCGCTAAGTTTGCTTCGAAACGAAGAGTGTCTCTAGCTCCTAGTCCAATCGGTAAAACGCCATCTTCTTTTCCTACTTCTAGGATTTTGTTCCAAAGCATTGAAGCATCTTGTGTATCGCAGTAAATTTCAAAGCCATCTTCACCTGTATAACCAGTACGAGAAACTAATGTTTTAACACCATTCACTTCTACATTGTCTTGAAACTTGAAGAATTTGATTTCACTTAAATCTGTGTTTGTTAATTTTTGAAGAACTGTTTCAGCTAATGGCCCTTGTAATGCTAATTGTGCTACATCATTTGAGATATTAGTAACTGTTACATCTCCTGAGACATGGCTTGATAACCAGTCAAAATCCTTTTCAATGTTAGAAGCATTAACAACTAGTAGATAGTGGTCATCTGATTTTTTATAAACAAGAAGATCATCTACCGTTCCACCATCTTCATAGCACATCGCTGTATATTGTGCACCGCCATCTTTCAGTACGGATACATCATTCGTCATCATTTTTTGTAAATATGTAAGACTATCTGGACCTTTTACATCGATTTCTCCCATGTGAGATACATCAAATAAGCCTGCTTTTGTGCGGACAGCTTCATGCTCCTCTTTGATGCTTGAAAACTGTACAGGCAAGTCCCAACCACCAAAGTCGATTGTTTTTGCACCGTATTGTGAATAAACTTCATATAAAGGTGTACGTAGTAAATCAGCCAATCATAATTCCTCCCTTAACATATGTAATCGAGCAGTAAGGAAACGCTTTCCTTTGGGCAACAAAAAAAGGACAGAGTACCACCACAAAACGTGTAGTTCTCTGTCCTGGCACCTGAAAGTTTTACCTTTTATTAGAATGTTCAAAAGACATAAGAATAACCTCTTTTTAAACATACTAAAAAAAGCCATTTCCCCTTTGGTGGCCTCAAGATTATTTCTTGGGCTCTCTCCAGAGTTGCGTCAAACAAAAGTCTTTTTGCCTGAGAGATTCACAGTTTATAGTCTGTTTGCTCCTTCGGCGCCACCATGGCCGGTAGTCTCTCCCCTTGTTCTCATTCGCCAATATATAATTTTAACAAAACTTGGTTATACTACCCTACTAGGGTAATGTTTTTATAAACTTTTAAAGCTATTATCATCCTACCATTTGAAGCCTTTTTCGGCAATAAATATATTTCCTTAACAAAGACTTTTTTTTTCTAGAAAATGTTCGTAAATTAGATGCAGATTTAGATTAATTTTATTCTCCATACGTTTTTTATCCCGAAAGTAGAAACAATTTACTATATAGAAAGGATTGGTATGATGAAAGTCGACATAGAGTTTGACCACTCTTGGCAGGATGACTTTTTAAAAAGAATTGAAGATGACGGTCCTTGGGCTAATTGGGAGCTTTATAAACTCGCCTATGAAGTCGAACAGCATACAGCCATTCCTGAATTTGAAGGCCTACAAGCACCGAAACATTTACCACAATTAACGCCACTTCCTCACCAGCTAGAAGTTGCCAAGCAAGTTGTAGAAAAAATGCATGGGAAAGCCATTTTAGCCGATGAGGTAGGACTAGGTAAAACCATTGAAGCTGGTCTTATTTTAAAAGAATACATGATTCGTGGTCTTGTAAAGAAGGTTCTAATTCTAGTACCTGCCTCTTTAGTATCTCAGTGGGCAGCTGAATTAAACCAAAAATTTTACATACCAGCAGTGCAACAAAAGAAAAGCTATGTATGGGAGCAATGTGATGTTGTTGTTTCTTCTATAGATACAGCAAAACGAAGCCCACATCGCGAAATTGTCTATGAACAAGATTATGATCTCATTATTATTGATGAAGCACACAAGTTAAAAAACAATAAAACGAAAAACTATGAATTTGTCCAAAACCTAAAAAAGAAGTTTTGCTTACTATTAACAGCAACTCCTATCCAAAATAGAATTGAAGAAATTTTCAACTTAGTTTCCTTATTAAAACCGGGTCATCTAGGAAACCAGTCTTATTTTGAAGAGTCCTATAATGCAAAGGAACGTTCTTTAGATGGAGATAAACATCTAAAAGAATTAGTAAATAAAGTGATGATTCGAAATCGTCGTGATGATACAGGGATTGAGTGGACGAAGCGTCTTGTTGAAACAGTTCCAATTGAATTTTCTGAAACAGAACGAGATTTATATGATGCTATTAGTCAGTACCGCTCAAGTGGAAGTCCGTTTATGAATAGTATGTTCTCAATCATGACCCTCCAACGTGAGGCATGTAGTAGTCGTGAGGCGGTGTTCTTTACATTGAAAAAAATGCTTGAGAACTCAGATGAAGAAGGTAGACAAGCACCCGTTCACATTATTACTGATTTAATGAAGAAAGTGGAGCAAGTTAATAAAAATTCTAAAGCTGAAAAAGCACTAGAGTTGATTAAAAAAGTAGATGACAAAGTTATTATTTTCACGGAATACCGAGCAACACAGCTTTATCTACAATGGTATCTCCAGCAAAACGGTATTTCGTCGGTGCCGTTTAGAGGTGGCTTTAAGCGCGGGAAAAAGGACTGGATGAAGCAGCTTTTCCAAAACAAAATTCAAGTGTTAATAGCTACTGAAGCTGGTGGAGAAGGTATTAACCTTCAATTCTGTAACCATATCATAAATTATGACCTGCCTTGGAATCCAATGCGCCTTGAGCAACGTATTGGTAGAATTCACAGACTTGGTCAGGAGAAGGATGTTCATATCTATAACTTTGCGACAAAGAATACGGTTGAAGAACATATTTTGAAACTACTATATGAAAAAATTAACTTATTTGAGCGCGTCATAGGACAGCTAGATGAAATCTTAACAAAATTAGAGATTGGCAATATCGAAGACCATATTAAAGATATCCTGCTTCATTCGAAGAGTGATGGTGAAATAAAGATTAAGATGGAAAATCTCACTTCTATTATTAGTTATGAAGAACAAATGTCAGAAGGAGATGAGAAACGTGCAGCAACAGGAAATTCATAAGTTTTTAGAACGGTATTTTACCGCCAATGAATGTGAAATCCTTGAACGTCATGAAGCTTTTATGAATGTGCAATTAACAGTTGAACTTGATAAGCAATTAATGAACCGCCCTTTTTACTGGCATTATCTTGAAAAAACAAACGGAGTTCCAAATCCAATGCAGTTAACGGTAATTACTGATCAAAAGCGTGCACCTGATGACTTGAAGGGTGATGTCGTTCACTTCGGGGCACCGAGACTTCATCAAATTTTTGAATCGACTAGGTCACTTGGGGGATACATCCGCTTATACCAGGATGTTTCGGTACAAACTCCGGGTAACGTCCCGCTTCATCCCTGGTTAGGTCTAAACGTTAAAGTATCCTATCAATGTGATAAAAAGAAGGATTTACTCTTATCACTCGGATTGCATTTAATTAGTGGGTCAATTATTGAAAACTTTCAAGAGACAATGGGTAGTATCTCACTTAAGGCAAAAATTCCAGACTATTGCTTTACGATGTCACCGTTAATAAAACCACAAAGCGGATTGAATAGAATAAAGCAATTTATTACAAACATGGTAGAAGCAGATGATCATACATGGGCTGAAAAAGCGAGAGAGCGTTGGGATGAGGATTTGGATCTTCTTGATCATTTTTATGAGGGCTTGGATGAGATGCCTGAGAGCTATGAGATTGAAAAAGAGGCTTTGAAACAACAGTATGAACCTAAGGTTAAGGTTGAGATTATTAATGGTGGGTTGTTTTATTTGCATCAGGATATGTTTAGAAATTAGTTCAGGCTATTGGAAAACGCTCGCATTCTTCGTTACTCACCCTTATTCAAATGCTCATTACCGCTCATGGTAACTCCGCTTTGACTAAGGGCTCGCGCGTCGACTTACAAGCGTTTTCAATCAGCCTGAAAGTTACATACTTGCAAGAGCTTTTCTTATATAGAATGGCTCTTTTTTTGCTTGTTTTATTTTTTGTGGGTAATGTTACCATTTTTCGTTCCCAAAATATCGACAAATGACTTGTATTTATTTGGAAATACTACAAAAACATACTACTTAATCGCCGTTGTTTCGTAAACCGAATATATCAATCATGTTAACAAAATAGGTATATAATACTATGTATTCGGCAATTTCAGCTAATAAACAACACATATTCAGTAAAATCCGACTAAATTTCATATAGTTATCTAAATCTTTAGACATCGACACACTTCAACACTACAAGTTATTTTTTTCGTATATACTTCTACCTATCGAACCAAAAGTCTTATACATACGTAGACCAAAAGTATCATGGAAAAGACTTCATCTAAACGATTAGCAGAAGGAAAAGGCAAACCTATTGAAAAATAGGGACGCAAAGTCACAGGTCTTAGGTTGGATTTGCATCCAATGATGATGGCTGGACTGCCTGGAATGCTTATAGTATTTTAGGAGGAATATGACGAATGAGTAAACATGTAAAAATGCAGCTTGATCCAGAGTGGGTAGAATTAATTTTAGAAGCACTTGATATGGGAATTAGTGAAGAGGAAATTAAAGCGTTCTTTATTGAAAAAGAATTAGAGCAACGAAATATCGTATAATCCTCCCTAATTTCTATACGAAATAGCGATATTTTCTACTTCTCAGTTCGTCATATAGTACAAAACCTTCAAAGTTGTGTTATAATCGATGATGAAGGAAGGTGACATGTGACATGATCGGTCAACGTATACAGAAATATCGAATGCAAAGAAAAATGTCTTTATCCGAACTTGCTGAAAGAGCCGGAGTCGCAAAATCATATTTAAGCTCCATTGAACGAAACTTACAATCGAATCCTTCTGTACAATTTCTTGAAAAAGTCTCTTCCGTATTAAATGTATCGGTTAACACATTATTACATGATGAAGATGAAGTACTAACAGGAAAAGAACTTGACTCAGAATGGACTCAGCTCGTCAATGAAGCTATGAAATCCGGCGTTTCAAAAGAGCAGTTCCGTGAATTCTTAGAATTTAATAAATGGAAAATAAACGAAAAACGTTCATGATTGTAGTCATGAACGTTTTTATTTTGTCTGGATCGAACCGACTGTTTTTTGGTAAGCTTCTCTCGCCTTCTGTTCGTTTAGCTTTTTATAAATGGTTGAAACCTTAGAATTATGAACTGCAGCTACTGCACTGATTTTCGTGATGTCATAATTACAATACGGACATAGCCATTGATCTGTTTTACAGCTACTATAAGATGTTCGTTTACAGCATGTACATGTTTTTTGATACATAGAATATCACCTCTTTATAATAAGATATTTTAAGAGAACGCAAGATAGACCCAAAAACCGTGTAATAAAAATGTTCCGGTGTATAAAAGAGTTGTGGTGACTGTTAAGGTCTTGAACCACTGCATTTTTGGATAGACATTGAAGATGATGAACAGAAGTAAGAAAACTGATAGAGCAATTTTAGTTAGTAGGAAGACAGATGGATGTATTGTGTATAGGTGATTCATTAGTGGGTTTGCTTCTGAGATGAGTCCGTTTTTTAGTCCTATGTAGGAGAATGCTCCGTCTGCTGCGTTTAATAGGGCTAGGTATATGAAGATTAGTTTCAATTGGGTGGACACCACACTTTATTTGGTTTTGGTTTCTAGTTCTCAATACAGAACACCACTATCTAACAAAATGCCCAAATTAAATCTAGGCATTTTCTATAGATGAATACTTTGTTTGTTTTTAGTTGAAAGTTTTGTAATACGTTTTAAAAGTAAGCCAATTTTGGAATCCTTGCTTTTAAAATATACTTTATGAATGATGTACCAGAAGAAAACAGCACCTATGATATCTTTTATAATATCAATAGTAGAAAAAGATCTGTATGGTACAAAGTATTGATGAATTTCATCTATTACTCCATATAGACTGGCAATTACTAGGGCAATTATTTCTTTTTTTGTGGTTAACTCACCATATGTGAGAAATGCTAAGACAATTAATAGATATAGGATTCCGAATTGGATTAGATGTGCTAATTCTAAGGTTCCTCCTATCATCAAGAAAACCACTGGATGTATTGTTGGGTATAGGTATTCTAGTTGTGATGGGTTGAATTTGCTGGATTGAAGCCAGATGAAAGTCATGTATAGGATTGGTAATAGTCTTATTATTAATTTAATCATATTAAATACCACATATATTCCTGCTTTCAGAATTACACCTTTAGCAACATAGCCAAGGCTATCATATAAATAGTTAAGATTTTAATTTATGTATTTGTCTTCTTGAAGTAAGGAGCCATTCTCTAAATTCTTTAAATGAATGAGAAGATGAATCATAACTAAGAAACTGATAGTCAATAAAATCAATATACTTTTTATACCCTTTAGGTGACATATAGAAATGCTTTTTAGATTGAATTTGTGAAAATGGAATTACACGTTCTAAAAAAGGATAATTCTGGTACACTATCGATAATGTCCTTACAATTCTTTTATGTGTCTGATGTCTTTTAGCATCTTTAAGAAGTGTTGAGTAATCAATCTTCTCTTTAAGTTCATAAATCATTTGTATAATATCTAAATAGTATTTTGGAGAATCTAGATTATGTCTCCATCCATGAAGACATATCATATAAAAACTATGATAGTCTGATAATTGCCTTACATAGTTATAGGCCTTATATTTTGCAGCGTTACTCCAAAATTCGTCTATATTCATATTCGATGTCTGGGCTTTTACTATATCCCAATGGATCTCAACAACTAAGGGAATAGGTGAGCCAACTATTTCTTTAGAAAAGCTTCTATGAAAGTGAGAAGGAATAGGATCTTCTTCTTGAATAAAACCAAGTTGCTTGACATATTCTATAGCTTGCTTAACTTCAGTGGGTCGAACTAATATATCAATATCAGAAGTTCCTCTTGCACCAATATGTCCAAAATATCTTTCACTAAAAAATACACCTTTAAGTGGTATTATTTCAATTTCCTTTTTCTCAAACAAACTAAAGATCTTCTCTGTTTGAACCTTTATGAAAACATTGGTATAAACAGTATCATTATATTTTTTTGTTAACCGTTCCTGGAAAAACAATGGTGTCTTCTTAAACAGTCCTGTCTTCTTTAATAAATAGTAGATTTGTGATGAAGTACCGTAGTAATCAATATCCTCAATTACGTTTTCATAAAAGTTTAAATTAGTTGGAAGGGGACAAGTACTGTCGTATACACATTCTATAAGTTTACTTATCATGATATCCCCCATATTTTATGAATTTACAACTACCATATCTTCTTCTCTTGAAAAATAATTCTTTTGCAAGTCACGGTACAATCCATTTTGAATAATTAGTTCATGATGCTGTCCAATTTGAACTATCTTTCCTTCTTTCATAACAATAATCATATCTGCGTGCTCAACAGTTGTTAGCCTGTGAGCGATAATTAAAGTTGTTCGATTCCTCATTAATTTGTTTAAACCCTCTTTAACTAGATGCTCAGACTCATTATCTAGTGCTGAAGTAGCTTCATCAAGTAAAAGGATAGGTGCATCTTTTAAGATTGCTCGGGCTATTGCAACCCTCTGCTTCTGTCCACCTGATAATTTAATACCACGCTCACCGATTTCAGTATCATATCCTTCAGGTAAAGTTGAAATAAAGTCATGGATATTAGCAGAAATAGTAGCATTTATCATCTCTAACTCAGTTATGCCTGGACGTGATAACAGCAAGTTTTCCCTAATTGTCCCACTGAATAAAAATGTATCTTGCGGAACATAAGCAATTGAATTTCTGAGGTCAGACATTGTCATGTCTTCAACTGATTTATCATCTATGAGTATAGAGCCCATTTGTGGCATATAAAAACCTTGGAGTAGATTAAATAATGTTGATTTACCTGCACCACTTGGACCTACTATTGCAACAACTTTGTTAGTTGGTATGTTCAAAGTGAAATTTTCGAAAACATTATCTTTATTATCATAACTAAATGTAATATCTCTTAATTCTATTCCTTTGTTAATAGATTTTGACGGTGCATAATTTGGAAGTTCCTTCGAATCACTAGGTAGATCAAGGAGACTAGCAATTCGTTCTAATGCAGACACGGACCGCTGATATCCAGCCCATTGACCCGCGAGACCTGTTAGTGGATATACCATATGGTTAACTAAATTAAGGAAAGTCAATAAAGATCCAATCGAAATTATATTATCCGTTACAAAATACGCTCCCAGACCTATACTAAGGAGATAAGTAATCGATCCAACTGCTCCTCCACCTGCATAAAATAATCCCCGTAATTTTGCATCTTTTAACTCAAGTGAATATAGTTCATCATTTTTTTTGACATACTTCTTAAAAAAGATTTTCTCTAGAGTAAAAGAACGTATGACTACAAATCCATGAAACGTTTCATTTAAACTTTTATTTATTTTTCCTACAAGGGCAAAGATTGCACGACTATTATTTCGAAGTAATAGACCAAATACCGCTCCACCAATTAGTGCAAAGGGAGCTACAAGTAAACATAATAAGGACAAAATCCAACTAATTTGAACTAAATAACAAAATGCAGCTATAGCAATAATAGGGTATCTAATTATATTTATTAAACCTCTCCCTATTACTGCATCAATATTATGAATATCTTGTGTAAAATAAGTGACCAACTCCCCAGAGTGAAGTTGCGATATATTTCTGCCAGGTAAAAGTAAGACATGTTTATACAAATCTAGATTGATGTCTTTCTTAACAGCATTAATAGCGATCGTTTCAACATATGAGTCCCAAAAACTAGACGTTATACTAAAAGCACATAGACCTATTCCAATAAACAACAGCCATTTAAGTCGATCAAAATTACTTTGTATCGCCGCATCCGTTATATTCCCTATAAACCATGCAAAAGCTAATGTTAGAGCAATATCAACAAACAACAATAAACCTAGACCAAGGTATGCTTTCCTATGTTTAAGGATATAAGGCTTTAGCAAATGAAATGTTCTTTTCATTTCTTTTGTTGATACATATTGTTTAATATCTAGTTTTTCTATTACTCTATGATTAATCATTACCGCCACCTCAGTAGTGCATTGACTCATTTCTATACAAATAATGTCTAAGTAAAACAGATACACTCGGAAAATTGATTATAATCATGCTCCAAAGTATTGAAATAGGATTATTTACTTTAATCTTCAATCTCTTATTACTTACAATGACAAGCTTTCCAATTATTTGTTGCTCACTAACTGGGTCATCGATTCTTATATTTGTGTCACCTTTGAAGACATACATTTGTCGACCATTTATTTGTTCATCTTTTAAAAAACGATGAGCAACTAATTTTCCATTTGTAGTTTGAAATAAAATAATATCTCCTTTTTTAATAGATGAAGATTCACATAAAACAAATCTACATATAGCACCTGTCTTTATAAACGGATACATGCTCTTGCCTTCCGCGGGTAGTTCTATAAATCCATTTTTCTCAATGAATTGCTTAAGAGGATAAAAATTAGCTTGCATGTTTGATAAGCCCACACTCTATTAAATCTTCCAAGAATGCCTCTATATCTTCCTCTACTGATTCTACCTTTTCCAACATAAATTGGTGCTTAATGGATTGGACGATATCCTGAACTGTGCAAGCATTATTGAGTAATGACCAGCAAAAGCCACCCATGTTATTTAAGGTGGTAATTGTATAGTTAAAAGAATTTAAGATAATCCATTCGCCATCAAGCTCAACAGCATCGATCTCATCTTTACGTATATAGCTAATCAACAGGAAATCAACTCCCAAAATGTGTTGTCTTTTCTAAAATAAAGTTCATAAGTATGAACATTGTTTACTAAATCTTTTAATAGATTTAGTATTTTAAGCGTCTCTGTTGGCCGGTATGCCCAATAAAAGACTTTGTCTGTTAATTGAATTAATGCTTCTCTCTTCTTAAGGGTAACTCTTTTATTCGATAGTGCTTGATTAAGTATTTGAATGCTGTTCAAATTAGTTGATCTTGTGTTTCCATCTGATGCTAATTCACTTCTAAATGGGGAATTAAAAACAGTTATTTGATCCTGTGATATTTTTAGGATTGTTGCTTCATCTGATAATAATTCTCTTGGTTGCGATAATTTAGCAGTTGTTGATTTTCCCGCGCCAGAATGTCCCGCAAAAACATGTGCATTACCATTCTCTAAAGCACATGAGGAATGTACCAATAGACCCCAATTATTATGGACAATGAAACAACTATATAGATTCATTAATGCATGCTTTAGAGATAATTCATCATAAAATTGAATTTTAGCTTGTTTGTAGTCAGTGTCTATCTCTATTAAGTAGTCAGCCCTTTTAAAAGTAATGTTATTTTTTGTTTCTACTATTTCTACTTGATAGTTTAAGAAGGGTACACCGTACCCCTCTTCTAAAATAATATATAGGTCTGTCTTACCCTCTTGAACAATAAAGTGATTGTATTTCTTTCTAAAAAAGTTCATAGTTTTCGCCGAATTCATTTTGACTTGTAATAGATGTTCACCAACTAAGATAGACAACTTATCCATTAAACTTTTTCTCCCTTGTAGACTATTCAAAATATAGAAACTAAATAAAGTAATCTCTACTTATTAGGGTGCTCTTTTTTGGGGCTAAAAGGATCGTGCGGATAGCCATCACCATTACTTTTTCCAGGATCGCCAGAAACCGGTCCCTTACCTTTATTCCAACTTTGTGATGTTTCAAACGTTATTGGTTGATGATTTAATACTTCTGGCGCTTTATAATTTTCCTTTTTCATAAACATCAGCTCCTAAAGATTTATATTTTATAACGAACAAAAGGCTATAAATAAAGAATATAATACTTAAGCTGTTTTAACTCTCATATGTATTATAAGTGAAATCTTGTGCTTTTTTAAGATATTTCAAACGACAAAAACCGAGTAGAAACACTTCAAATTTGTATATATTAATTACTACTTATCCTTACTTCTTTTGCAAACTTTCCAACCACCGTAAACTTCTCCATGCCTTCAGAACCCGAAATATAAAACTGACCACTTCTTAACCATGCATGAGCTATCATCTTTCCGTTTTCATCTCTTGAGGTACCCAAATAAAGTGTACTGTCGACTTTACGTTTTTCTAACATCTTCATTCCAGCTATTGCCTTAACAAGACATTTACTCTCCCAAAAGGTATATCTACTTACAATATCTATAGCATGAGATATACTTTTTAGGTATTTTAAATTTTCTGGATTAATATCATAGGAGGTTTCTCTCCAGGAATCACCTAAGGACTTAGAAACTCTGGAGAATGGTAGACTTTTAAGATACCTGGCCCATCCCAAATAAACAAAAGCCTCAAATAATAATAATTTAATTTTCGTTTCTAGTCTTAAAAAAAGATTAATCTTTTTAAACATACATTAGTCCTTCCTAACAATCAGGAATTTATTTAAGTAATTAGTGATCTTCTATTGAAATTAGATTCTTCTAGTATTAGTAAACTCACTAAGATGTAAATACTAGCCCTTCACACTCAGCAAACTCTATATCATAAAGAGGTTAATTTTGATATTTGATTTATTTTAAAGAATGTTTATATTTGACTATGATGATAAGTTAAGATACCCTTATCAAACCTTCAACCTCTAGATGGGTTAAAAATAACATTACATGTTCTTCACATTCCATTTCATCTACCTGATACTTATCCATTAGGATTGCAACTAATTGTTTAACTGATGCATGACCCTCCATTAAATCCCAAATAGCCCCTCCAATTTCTCCTAAGTTATAATATTTTCCATTGTTAATACTTAACATTACTTTTTCTCCATCCATATCGCTGACAATATTTCCTTCAGACTGTGTAACTATACTATCTAAATTTATAGCCGTATTCTTTATCATTTTGACTCTCCTTTAGCTTGAATGTAAGTTAAATTCTCTTTATTGAACATATCCCAATTTAACGTTCTTTATAATGAACATTATAGTAGAGAAATACATTCCCGTCAAACTCAATATTCATTCATTTCTTTCAAAGGTTTTATACTATTAATTCCACTTGTTTCACTTGTTCAAGTTGTTTACTCAATAAATTATTAAAGACACTTTCCTTTTCCATTATTAGATTCTGATAGCTTCCTTGTTGAATGACTCTACCTTTTTCAAGAACTATTACCTGATCCGCATTTCGGATGGTGGATAGTCGGTGGGCTATAACAACGATTGTCATTTTCCCATGTAATTGTTCTATAGCTTCTTGAATTTTCGATTCATTATCAGAATCCAAAGAACTAGTTGCTTCATCTAAAATTAATATGGATGGCTTTCTTAGGATAGCTCGGGCTAAAACAATTCTTTGACGTTCTCCCCCTGAAAGCTTTATGCCACGATCTCCAATTTGAGTATCTAAGCCTTTTGGAAGATTTCGGGCAAATTCTGCTGCTGATGCAAACCTAATTGCTTCCCATAATTCATTTTCAGTGGCATCTTTCTTTACTAGTAACAAGTTATCTCTTAAACTACCGTTAAATAAGAATGGATCCTGAGGAACATAACCGATAGAATGCCTTAAAGACAATAAGGTTTCATCATTTATCTTTACTCCATCTATTAGAACTTCTCCACTATCAGGCTTATTAAGTCCTAATAATATATCAACCAAAGTACTTTTTCCTGCACCAGACTTACCAACAATTGCCGTCATTTTATTAGCTGGAATAAAAAAGTTGATATTCTCTAAAGAATATACAGGTTCTTCCTTATGATATTTAAAACTAAGGTTTTGACACTCTAAACCATCCTTTAATTTTAAAGAAGTACCTGTATCGTTTGTTTTTATAGATGAAGCAAATTCTAGTGCTTCTTTACATTCACCTTGTAGAGTAAAGATGAATTTAAAAGCAGGAATTGCCAAAGCAATATTTTGTAGATTTGATTGAATCCCAGTGAACCTTGGCCATAGACGCGAAAAGATTAATATGATTAACAATAGTTGTTCAAACCGTGCTTGAAACAATTGAACGGAGAGAAAAATAAAAATACTTATAAAAAAGCCAGAAGCTACTTTGTAATAGAGCTGTGATTTTGTAATCATACTTACATAATCCATTTGCTCCTTACTCATTCGTCTTGTTAATGATTCTAGCCAAATTAAGTGAGATTCTTCTAATGTATTACTCTTTATATCTTTAATACCGTTTAATTGATCAGTAATTCCTCCCAAATACTCCTGTGCATGAATGGAGGATTTATTCCCTAGTTCCTTTGATTCCTTTATAAATTTTTTTGAGAATAAACTAAGTAGTAATCCACAAGTAATAACAAAAAGAGTAAGTACTGGAGACAGCCACAAAGCGATTCCAATCTGTATTAATGTAAACACAAAGCTTGATAATAACTGAATACTTAAATTTACTCCACCTATTACTCGTGCCAGCTCCGTGGTTAGCAAATTGAGTAAATCTGATTTTCTTTTCTTTAGAAAGAAAGACCAATTAGACATTAACAGCGAACTATATATATCTAACCTTAAATTACGGCAAAACGTTTCTCGTATAGAAACCTGCCTGATAGTTAAGTTTCTTTGCAGCAAATTTTGCACTACTATAATAAAAAAGTATAAGGAAAGGACAATTAGTAAGCTAATGGATGTGGGTAATACCATAAAGAAATTTGATATTTCTTCTAATTGGGGAATTTTATTTGTAGTATCAAAAATTCCGCTAATAGTTAACAAAGGTACTAATAGTAAAATACTAACTCCCTCTAATAATCCAATCATTACACTTCCAAGTAAATTCAAAAGTAATATAGCTCCGGACATCTTATATAACTTTTTGACATAATAAAGTACATACTCCATTTTTTAACCCCTCTTTCCAAGTAGAATTGTATTCCGTCTGTATCTAAATAACCATAAAAACGGTCTTAACGGAAAATATAAAAAATGAAGAGGTTTTGGTAGTGGTAAAGTCTTCAAATCAGTTGAATATGGATGTAAGCAGCTTAAAAAAAACAAAATCTTCTGTTTGACAGTCTTTAATGACATAAGATATCTACCGTGGTATACAGATATATCCTTATCTAATGGTTCTGAATGTAGATTAATTTCCCTTTCAAAATAAAAAAGAGTTCTTTGTGCCAACAGTATAGGTTTCCTACCATCCATTAATTTTTGCAAATTGGCTGGAATAGTTGTGCCTAAGATAGATGATGTCAAAATTAATGCCTGTCCGGCTAGATGGCTAGATTGATATTTTCTTAACAGGGGCAATAATAGGTCTGAATCTATACCTTGATTTACTATTTTTTTAATATCAAGAAGCCACCGAAGACGTGACCAACCATGTCTTGCTCCATGAGATACAAGAAATACAAACAAATCTTCAACACCTAAGTAACAGACAGGATTGCTTCCGGTGATATCACTTTCTCTTCTTCTTTTCCATAACTCGTTAAAAGTAGGTTCTACTCCTGGTCCTGGACCTAGTCTCCAATGAAGCTCGAATTTAATTCCCTTCTCCGGATGAAAAAATGTTAGATGGTGATGTCTCCATTTCCAATCATTTAATATAGTTTCGATATAGTCCTCTTTTACATATCCAAGTTCAAGAAGCATTTTTTCTGCCAATTTTAAATCTTCAATTGGTATTAATACATCTATATCGCATGAAGTCCTTAGGGAAATGTCTCCATATAAACTTTTAGCAAGAATAGGTCCTTTCAAAAATAAAAGAGGAATATTACACAAGTTAAAAGCAGTATTAATATGTTTCATTTCTGCAATAAAGTGAAGCATTTTAATCGTACTGGATTTATATTGTTGTAATAATACCTGATGAACCCTAGATGGAATACAATTGAGTGCCTTTATTTTAGGATAAATATATGAAAAAACACGATGATGAATGGAAAGATTAATTAAATGATCCCAATTGTAACTATCCTCATTAATCGTCATTTCTTTTAAAATAGTTTGTTCTTTATTAATGATATCAAAAATTAATATGAGTTCCTTAGAGACATTTCTTAAATCCAATTTTTTCACCCTTTAGTGGTTCATAATTTCTTCACACATTCCTTATCCATATGACAAGTTCATAAATAATAATAAAAGCAAATCATATTATTCTCCAGATCTAATTGTCTCTATAATCATATCCATTAGTTGGTTGACACTGAAGCCTATTTCAGGTCTTTCTAACTTACAAAAATTAATGTGGCTTGATAGTAATGAAGAAGCTTTAAAGTGCCAATCTGTTAAAGATTGTTTTGGTATTAAAAATTGACGATATGTATGGCGATACAACTTATGTAATTGCTCTAGCTTTGATAATTGTACTAGTTTAGGCTTATCTGTATTGGTTATAGTCAGCTCAAAAACTCCTGCTAACGGTACTGGCTTTAATGAGAAGCCATTCTCTACAGGTACCGCAAACTTATTTTCTCGCTCAAACAATGGCTTGAAATCTTTATTGTCCATTCCTAGTGCAGTTAAGCTTTGTTCCCACAGTTTTTGTTGGGGATAAGATGGTAATACATAGGGAATTCCCTTTTCGTTAGATAGAGAAACAGCTATCACATCATCACTTAAAAATGAGTAACCATTTGATATAAATGTGGAAGCAAGAGTTGATTTTCCAGCTCCGGAGTTTCCAACAATTGCATAGGCTTTCCCATATATTGACACAGCACTACCATGTAAAGGGAGTATTTTCTTTTGCATTAATATGGTACCCATACAAGTTCCTAAAATATATAAACGGATCTTATTTTCGTCTGAGCCCTTAAATGGTGATACGATAACTCTTTCCCCGTCTTCAATAAGAAATATGGCTGTATTTGGTACTTTAAATAAAACATAGTTAGGTTTTACAACTACATTGCTATCATTACCGTTCGTCTTCCAAACATTTTCTAATTCCCCATGGACTATGCTTACATCTAAATAGTCTACAGATATTTCAGGTTCAATTAACTCTGGCATAAAAAAATCACTTTCTACAACTAATCCAAATGTTTTGTATCTAAACTTTTGCAACAATTCTCTCATTATTATTCACTCCAAATAACATAACTTAGAATTAAAATAAAACCCTTATATACATTAAATATAAGGGCCCGTTAAGTAGTATATTAACTATAATGAACCACGTCAGTTACTGGAGCATCCGGGTCTGGTTGTACAGCATCCGGAGTTCTAACTCCAGGTCCAGCCATTGTCATACAAACATCTAGTACCTCTAGCTCAGGCTTTTTCCATTGCATTTTCATATATTCACCCCCTTTCAAAAGGTTTTTAAGAATCTGTAAACTATTAAGCTTTTCATTAGCATTTTAAAGTCAAGTTCAAAAACATCTTCTTGTTTTGCACCATTAACGAATTTAACAATAAATTCTTTTAGAACAGGAACATTTAAGTAATAAGATGCCTGTGGATCATTTGTTATTTTTTCGAGCTCATCTATAAACTGATTCCATTCCGGAAGCATTCGATAAATCCCATCTGTACCTTGAATACCCCGTGTTTTCTGGTTTAGTCTGATATTATCCGGTAGAAGCCCTTTTGTTGCACGTCTAATCAATGCTCGGTCCAAACCATTCTGAACGTATTGACCTTCAGGTACCGATAAACAAAATTTAACCACTCTTAAATCATTTGTTGGGTCCCGGTCCCATACTTTATAACGAAGGGATAATTTTGTTGAATACGTGCCGTTTATATTCCAATAGTACAGGTTCTGAAACTGTATCTTTCTAACTGCATATGCATCAGTAATC
Organism: Cytobacillus suaedae; assembly: GCA_014960805.1. Lineage (GTDB taxonomy): Bacteria > Bacillota > Bacilli > Bacillales > Bacillaceae_L > Bacillus_BV > Bacillus_BV suaedae. Next base: position 3,153,361 of record CP063163.1, read on the forward strand.
GAATGGCCAGTTAAATCAACCTTTTGTTCCCTTAATTTTTCGTATACGTTTAACTCTCTGGCAAATTCAGGATTTATCATGATTGGAAAAACACTATTCTTAATATCATTTCTATCCGAATTAAACATAGAAACTGAAGAAAGAATTTTAGTTTTAATTCCCGGTACGAGTCTAGATCTTCCTGTTCCTATGTTTCTACTATAAAGACATAATTCTCTAAGCATTTTTAACCATTGAAACTTTTTAAAAAGCTGGACCTGATAATCTATTGCCGGCCCCCAGGATACCGTCCAGTTTCCTCTTTGTCCATTTAATAGAACAGCAACATCTTTTTCAAATGCTTTTTCATAAATCCCACTTAACCAAAAAGAATTTTCAAAGAACTTATATGGCATTTCGAGGGTTTCAATCCAATCATCTATTACAGAAAACGGATTACTTTCAGGAAAACTATAATAGTTATCCTCAATATTCCCCGTAAATTCTACTGTTGATTTAATAAGAGCTCTTTCGTTAGCTATTCTGCTTTTAGGGGTCCAACTATTAAATCCATCAACTGGCACATAGCTAAATGTTTGTAGCTTTTTTCCTTCTTCTTTTAATGATCTTGCAGCAATGCTTGCTACTGAACCAGAATCCAATCCACCACTTAAATGCCCACCGACATTTCTATGTGTACGTAAACGAGATTTAACTGCTTCTTTATATACATCTAGGAAAGCTTCCTCATATTCACTGTTAGATCGTAATTTTAATTTGTGTTTATAATCTAAATGACAATATCTTTTTAGCTTCACATCACCACCAACTACAGTAATGGAGTGTGATGGAGGTAACTGATGAATATTTTTATACACAGTAGAAGATGTATCAACTGATTCAAAATTCCAAGGAATTGCTAGATATTCAGCTAACCACACTTCATTTAGTTGCTTTTTTATAAAGGGCAACGAAAATAATGGCTTAATAACTGTACAAAATGAGAAGTTATTCTCATTGCTGAAATAATACATGGTTCTACTACCCGAGAAATCCCTAGCTCCAAAAAGTTTTTGTCTTGCCCCATCCCATATAAAGAAGGCAAAATCTCCTACAAGGTACTCTGGGGTACTTTCCCCCCAATACTGATAAGCTTCCAATATTAGTTGACTGTCAGTTATTTCTTTTTGTCTCTCTGATTTTATATGTAATCGATTAAATAACTCCTCGCGATTATCAATAATTGCATCAGAAACAATGGCTAAATCTCTTTCACTATTGAAGTAGGGAATTACTTCTCCGATTGACTCAGGTGTGATCCATTGATGGAGGCATCCAAAGAATTTATTGTTCAATAATATTGCTCTCATATCATCTGCAGGAAACTTGCTTAAGGAATTAATTATTTCATCTATATGGACCTGAGAGACAGGTTCATTATTCCAGTTTATTGATCCGAAGATTGCACTCATTATTTCCTCCTGCACCATTCAATAAAGCCTATTCTTTATATAGTCTAATTTATCTTTTATTTGTTCTTTTTAAAGAACATCTATTGATAATTTAACATCTATTACTGGGTGTGTCAATTCTTATTCGAGAAATAAATTTAAACATTTTCATTTCTTAATGTTCCTTTTAGTGCTATGCAACTGCTGGTATAGTTTACTAGCAAAAATACAATTTGGATATTCTAGGATGGCCGGCAGGTTATTAATAATTATATTCTTTATTCTTCTATTAATTTCTTTTAACCAATTTAAATTTATAAATATTGCTCTTTACTTTTAGTTCTGCACTAGTTTCTCTCTCATGTTTTATGTCACCAAATAATTCATACCAGCTATAACAATTATTAGGTAATTTAAATCCCTATAACACTAATTCTTAGGAAATTTTACTATGATATACCTATTAAGTAATACACCAAAAGGAATGGCAGCAATTGTTAGAAACTTTTTAGGTGAGTGTTTTATTAAACCTTCACTTTTTGCAAATAAACAACAAGAAACATAATGAATAGCCTGCTTAAATTTATATTGAAATGATGTGTTTGGTAATTTCATCATTTCTTTCCGATAAAACATAAACCCCTTTGGACTATTTTTATACTGTTTTAATATGTTCTTAGACGACCCGTCTGGAAGATACTCTACTATACAAAGTGGTTCATTCATAAGAAGCATTTCACACTCCTGATCTAGCATAAAATACTTATAGGATAGTGGAACTAACTTCTCATTTTGATAGATAGGATAAGGGTATTTCTTTGTAAGTATCGTCCGATAAACAAGCTTTTTATCTCCTTTAACACCATGTTTATGATAAAGGTTAAATAATGTAGAACGCTTGATATCCTTAGGCAGTTCTGTCCCAATCAATTCCATCTTATGATTACAATCGAGACCGATTATGCCCCCGACATCTGGACTTCCATGTTTTCTCCAAAATGAAACAATATTTTCTACAGCATCATCAGGCATATAATCATCACTATCAATGCATACATTTAATTCTGTATCAATTATGCTATATGCAGTATTATGAGCTCCATGCATCCCTTGATTTTCCTGTAGTGCATATCGAATTGTTATGACTCTCTCTTCTATCCAACTTCTTACTAAATCTTCCGTGTTATCCGATGACCCATCATCGATAATTAGCCAAATAAACTCTTTATTCGTTTGTCTTTTTAGACTCTCATAACATTTATGAAGAATATATGCTCTATTAAAAGTTGGTGTAAATACCGTCAAAAGTGCCAAGAACTATCACCTCGCTTTTGTTAGATAAAAATCCTGTAGCCAGCTTGCTGTCGTTTTTATATCATAACCTTTGTCTCTTAATTGTTTCTGGTAAAAATTAGATTGTTCTTTCTTTTCAGCTTTAATAGCCTCTAGTTCACTTACCCAAATATCAATGCGATTTAGTTTTAAGAACTTAATTAAATTTAACCCTAAATCAACTTCTGTTGTTATTTCATCTGAAATGACACAAGGAATTCCTGCCGCCTGTGCTTCTATAAGTGTTACTGGTAGACCCTCATGTAGAGAAGGGAATAAAAAGATATCAAAGACTTGTAGTAATTGATGGACATCACTTCTTACACCTAAAAACATTACTTTATCTTGTATCTCTAATTCTTTTACTCTAGTCTCAATATCTCTTCTAAGTACACCATCTCCACAAAGTAGAAGGATTGAATTTGGCCTTTCTTTAACAAATTGTGCAAAAATCTCAATTAAAAATTGATGATTTTTTTGTTTTGTAAATCTACCTACATGCCCTATAACAAGTTGATCATTAATCCCTAATTCTTCTCTTTTCTTCTTTCTAACCTCTGGAGAATACATAAATACTTCTGGCTCTATTCCGTTATTAAGTAGTTTTACTTCTTTAGATTTATTACCAAATAACCATTCGGCAGCAGCTTGTGAACAAGCAAATTGATAATCAGTGTTTCTTGGTATATATAGGCTTGAATACCACTTATAACCCTTTGCCAAGAAGCTACCTTCACCACCAGTATTATGGCTATGAGTAATACAGTACTTAATTCCATGCTTTTTAGCAGCCCTTGTTACTAGTCCACTCATTTTATTTAAATGAGTATGTACTATTAGATAGTTAGGATGTGTTGAGAAGAAGTTGTTTAGAGAGTTAATATATCCAAAGTGTCCAACTTCATTTACATATGGAATTCGAAAAACAGTTCCACCTAACTCCTCGATCTCTTTATCAAATACACCTTCTTTACATGTTAGAAAATCAAATTGAACTTTAGTTCGATCAATATTACGATAGAGATTCATAATGAGCGTTTCAGCCCCACCTCTATTCATATTTACTACAACATGTAAAATTCTTATAGGTTTGCTCACTGATATCCCCTCTTTATACATACATCCCTAACTCTTCTTTATACCACTCGATTGCTGCGTCGATTCCTCTTTCGAAGCTCCACTCGGGATCATAACCTAACATTCCTTTAGCTTTAGAAATATCAGCGTTGCTATGTCTAATATCTCCTATTCGGGGTGGTCCGAAAATAGGTTGAATATCTTTACCTAAAGCATTCACAAGATGATTATAAATATCAATTAAGTATTCCCTACCTCCGTAAGCGATATTATAAACTTGTCCTGCTGCTTCACTATCAGCCTTGCAAGCTTTTAGATTGGCCTCAATTACATTTTCAATATACGTAAAGTCCCTACTTTGATTTCCATCACCATTAATTGTAGGAGACTCATTATTTAATAATTGTTTAAGAAATTTTGGTATCACTGCTGCATAAGCACCATTTGGATCTTGTCTCCTACCGAATACATTAAAGTATCTTAAACCATAAGTGTCTAGTCCATAAAGCTTTGTATACAGCCTTGCATATTCCTCGTTTGACTTTTTAGTAAGTGCATAAGGGGACAAAATATTGCCTTCTCTTCCTTCTAATTTAGGTAAATTAGGCTCGTCACCATATACCGAAGAGCTGGAAGCATAGACTACCTTTTTTACACCATTTTGTCTTGCCGCTTCAAATATATTTAACGTACCTTTTATATTAATTTCTTCATATTTCAAAGGCATTTCAATACTTCTTGGTACACTCCCCCAAGCTGCTTGATGTAGAACATAATCAATTCCTTCACAAGCTTTCATACATGTAGTAATGTCTCGAATATCTCCTTCTATAAATTCATAGTTAGGGTGATGACGGAAGAGATCTACATTTTCCATTTTCCCAGTTGAAAGATCATCCATTCCTCTAACTTGATACCCTAAATTTAGAATTGCCTCAACTAAATTTGATCCAATAAATCCTGCTGCACCCGTCACTAAAAATTTAGAACCTTCTGAAAATTTAACGTTTTGATATCCCATCTTATAACCTCCAATATAAGAAACCTGCATTTTCGGCTTCTGTTCGATTAAAAATCCCCTTGATATCCATCAACACTCTACTATTTTCACTTGAAATCAGATCAGATGTTGCAGCAATTTCACTATAGGCTGAAGATTCTATGTGTACTTGTTTTGTTGTCCGATACATCTTTCCCACGTCTTCTAATTTGATTGATTTAAACTCATCATGTGGAACAGCAAATACCACTGCATCCATATCGGTTATCTCATGTAATTCAAAAGAATTAATTCTATATTCAGTCCAAAGATCGTCTTTATCCGCTAACGGATCAACCACCTTTACTTCCACTCCATACTCTTCTAATTCTCTAATGACATCAATTACCTTCGTATTTCGTACATCCGGACAGTTTTCTTTGAAGGTTACACCAAATACCGCAACTCTTGAGCCATTGATTTGTTTATTCGCTTTAATCATTTTCTTTACAATGCTTTCAGCTACATATTTACCCATGTCATCATTGATCTTTCTTCCTGACAGGATAATTTGAGAGTAATAGCCCATCTGTTCCGCTTTATATGTAAGGTAATACGGGTCAACTCCTATACAATGTCCACCTACGAGGCCTGGGGAAAACTTAAGAAAATTCCATTTCGTTCCCGCTGCCTCAAGTACAGCTTTCGTATCTATGTTCATCTTGTTAAAAATAATTGAGAGTTCGTTCATAAATGCAATGTTAATATCTCGTTGTGCGTTTTCAATGACCTTAGCTGCTTCAGCTACTTTTATACTCTCAGCCTTATAAACTCCTACATCCACAACTAGTTCATATACGTTTGCCACAATATCCAGTGTTTCTTTATCCATACCAGAAACAATTTTAATTATCGTTTCTAATCTATGTTCTTTATCTCCAGGATTAATTCTTTCAGGTGAATATCCAACTTTAAAATCCACCCCACACTTTAATCCAGATTCCCTTTCTAAGATTGGAACACAAATCTCTTCTGTTACCCCTGGATAAACAGTCGATTCAAAGACAACGATTGAACCTTTGGTTAAGTTTTTTCCAAGAGTTTTACTAGCAGACTCTAACGGTGTTAAATCCGGTGTACGATCTTCTTTAACAGGAGTCGGTACAGCAACAATATGAAACTTCGCTTCTCGTAATTTTCTTTCATCCGAAGTGAATTCAATCGTTGTATGTTTAAGAGTCTCATTCCCTACTTCTCTTGTAGGATCTATGCCACTTTTATATAGTTCAATCTTTTTTTGACTAACATCAAATCCAACCACATCCACTTTTTTTGCAAATGAAACAGCAATAGGCAATCCAACATATCCGAGACCGATTAATGATAATTTTTCTTCCCGATTAACCACTTTTTCGTATAGGTTCATATTTCTCCCTCCTTACAACCCCGTTTATTTCATCTAGATAAGCAATGATTACAATTCTTCGATCATATTCTTTTTCCATCTTATTTCGGCCCGCTATCCCCATTGCTTTCTTTTGTTCATAAGGGAGATTAATAAATTTAATGATTGTTTCTACTAAACTACCTACATTTTTCACATCAAAACCGAAGCCACTTACCCCTTCATCAAAGGTTTCACTGCAGCCAGGTATCCTTGAAGCTAATACCACCCGCCCTGCTGAAGCAGATTCAAGCAAGACATTAGCTGTACCTTCGTGATAAGACGGTAATATAGTTGCATGCGATTCTTTAATAAATGAACGAACATCCTTTTGTTGTCCATGATAAGTAACGATGCCTAATTGATCTAATTCACTTAACTGTTGGTGATAATCTTCCTCACACCCACCTATCAAATCATATTGGGTGTTTGGGTATTTTTCTTTAACAATTTTAGCTGCCTGAAGAAGTTCATCTATTCCCTTGTCTTTCATCATGCGACCTATAAAGAGAAGTTTAGTGTTCCCATGTTCCTCTGGATATGTTTCATAGGTATGATGATCTAGATTTACACCAGACCCAGGGACTAGCCTAGTCTTTCCATTTGCAAGTTGATGATTTATAAAGAATTTTTGGTTCGTTTTATTCTGAAAGAATAAACAGGATGCATTTTTCAAACCTTCCTTATATAACATCAGTGTGATTTTTTGAAGGAGCCCTTTATTTTCAATTGATGTTCCAAGTCCTGTTATATTAGAGATATATGGAGTATTCGTTATTCTACAGGCAATTCCACCATAAACATTGGGTTTAATTGTATAAGTTAAAACGATATCTGGTTTTATATCTTTTATCATTTTTATATATTGAAGTACCAACTTTAGATCTTTAATAGGATTGGTTCCGCGCCTATCTAACTTTGTCTCAATATATTTACAGCCGAAACTTGTTAGTTTTGGTACATACTCATCTTTAGGTAGGGAAATATATACTTCATTTTTTTGGATGATTAGTGCTTCTAAGAGTTCTTTTCTGAAGTTAAATAAACCCATGCCGAAGTTTGCAAGAACAAGGATTTTCATTTCTCAACTCTCCTTAAATGAACCTAACGTAAGCTGAAGTTTATTAATATTAACATCCATAATCAGGGAAGATTTAAACTCAAAGTAACTGTCAAATTAAAAAACAACCATTTGTTCAACCGGGTATTGTTCTTTAAAGAGAACAAAAAACCAAAAAAATTAAGAGGATTATTTTATTTATACGAATTATCCTCTCATTGTTAGAGATGTTCAACTGTTCTTTATAGTGAACATTTATATAATTATATTATAATCCTAAGTAAATTAAGTCAACATTATTTTTTCGTGTGTTAAGAAGTTATTATCTATAAGATCTTTGAATGAATTAATTACCAACTTCGCTTCTTTTCTACATTTAAGGTCCTGTTCTTCTGATTGAACAGTATATTTAGACATATAAATAAAGTCTATCCCTAAATCTTTTGCAGTTCTCATATCTGAAAATGCATCTCCTATAAAAACTGCTATTTTGTTTGGATGACCTTTTAAGATATTGGTTACACATTCAAGTTTCGTTTTAGGAGATCCATAAATCCCCTTAAAATATTTACTTAGATTTCTATTAGTAAATACGTTGTTCAATTCTTCCTCATCACTACCAGAAGCTACATATAATTTTTTATCTTGGTTAAACAATTCAGAAAGTAATTGTTCTGTTCCCGGTGTAATATTTGCATTTAAGTATATTTCTTTACAAATGTCTGCATATTTGTTCACTAATCTATTAAATTTCTCTTCTTGAACGGGCTCTTTTGCAAAGTCACTTAAAAACTCTTTAAATTTTACATATCTTGAAACGCCAAAAGTCTTTTTACAATGATCAACGAACTTTTCAATTATATCAGGTGGATAACCTTCCACTGCCTTACCAAAAGCTTCACACTTTAATTGATTTATTTCAATAATTACTCCATCACAATCAAAAATGATTACATCATATTGACTAAAAAAAGAATCGTTCATTATTAACCCCCAATTTACTGTCTTACATTCATTAAAAAGAACAATAAGATCTAAATTAATAGACCACGTTCTAATATAGCCTCTTCCACCTTATGAACATCTTCTGGATTATCTACAGCAATAGAATCACTGGATAGCTCTATCATCCTTACATCCCAGCCTAATTCTAAAAATCTAAGGATTTCAATGTCTTCAATACTTTCTAATCTAGTTTTCTCTGATACTGAAGAAAAATCTTCTAAAGCTTCTTTCGGAAATGCATAAGCACAAACTTGACGCCATGCTTTTTCAAAGCTGTGTTCCTTATTAGAAGGAAATGGAGATCGGGACATAAAAAGTAATCGTCCATCTGGTCGGAATACTACCTTAGGTACAGAACCACTTCTAAATATAACTTCATCATTTATCTCGCAGTATCCGTTTAATATTTCACCTGGGTACTTTCCAACATAATCTATTAATTTTTCTAAGTCTTTTGGGTTAAATAATGGTTCATCTCCTTGAACATTTATATATACATCTGCATCGATATATTTAGTACACTCTGCAATTCTATCAGTCCCCGTAAGACAACTACTCGAGGTCATAATTACTTGAATGCCATTTGATTCACAAGTTTCACGAATACGTTCATCTTCTGTTGCAACATACACTTTATCTGCTGGGCAAGCTTTAATACATTGCTGATAAGTTCTTATAATCATTGGAATTCCACCTAACTCTACAAGTGGTTTCCCCGGAAGTCTCGTAGATTTATAGCGTGCTGGAATAATAACACAATAATTCATAGATTTATCCCTCCTAAAATGCATATACTGAACTAGTAAAAATTTTGTATTGAGTAGGTGTAATCGATATTACTGGTGGTGTATTTGGTGTGTTTGTGAAATTATTTAGTAAATTATTTACTTCGCTTGTCCTAGGATCATCAGCTCCATAACCATCAAATCCTGCTAAAATAACACGCTCTGCCTTTCCACTTGCTGCGATAGCTAAAGCATATGAAAATACTAGAGAATTTGGTAATACACAGTAGTTCGATTCAAAACTAAAAGTATTTTCTTGTATAGAAATACCGAAATCTAATATACTCTTGCCTTGAAATGCGTTATTAACGTTTTCAGATAGCATAGAAGCTGGAATCACTAATGGTTGTGGTAAATTACTATGAACTGAACTATCTGCAAGTATTCTTACCGGATGGCATGCAGCTCTAATGTTAATCAATTCAGATGAAATGTTTAATTGGGTGTTTAACGCAATAACATATGGCTTGTTTTTAAGTATATAATCCTCTAATGCCTGCCTATGTTTTTGAATACTTGGTCCTGTACCGATGATTAATACTTCTTTATTCGATATTACTTCTGATGGGTGCCAAGTACCCGTTGGAACACCAGAATAAAAGTTACGAGCAGCCTCTAGTGTATTAATATTGAATTTTTTTCCACCTTCAGATTTTAGAAATTCTATTACAGCAAGTATATCTTCTTCAACATATCTAGAATCACTAAGCATTTCCTGAATATACGTTGGATGGATACCATATTTCCCAGCAAGATAATAAAAGGAATTGGTTCCCCAACCACATTTATTTTGTAAAGGCTTAAAATAGCCTTCTACTAATTTCATCAAAGGTGTTAAATTACTTGTTACATTTCTATTCTCTTCTAATTCAATTGCTAAATATTCCGTTTTAGCATTGCCAGGACCTCTTCCCATGCCAGTAACTGTACCATCAATCCAGGTAACACCTTCTTCAACAGCACGCATAGAGTTTGCTAATGCATATCCCATGTTATCATGAGTGTGTATACCCAATGGTCCCTGCCAAACCTCACGTATCATGTTAATTATTTTTGCTGTACTTTCTGGATTTAAACTCCCTAAGCTGTCAGCAAAATAGAGAACATCAATAGGATAGTTATTAGCTGCAGTAGCTAAATTTTTTATTTCATCTGCACTTCTATCGGCAATTTGCATTAGATTAAACCCAACAACGTACCCTCTATCTTTCAAGCAATGTGCTGCAGGTAACGCCTCTTTAAATTCATGCACATGACAAGCAATCCGTACTAAACTTACAGGTGATTCAGATGCTGGTGCAAACAATTTAACTAGGGCTATTTCCAGTCCATCTGGGTGATTAAGCAGTTCACTCGCGTTAACCATTACACCTAAATTTAGACCCTCAGGTACGGTCAGACTGTTTATAAAATTATCTGTAGTAAATGCGCACGCCCCTTTAAATCCATCTTTATTAAATCCACGTAACCCTAACTCTACAAAATCTATAGAGACTTCTTTCATTGCGTTCAGGTAATCTTGGATCAAAGAATGATCAAAATCCCAGGAATTATAATATCCCCCATCTCGAAGTGTGCAATCTAATAGTTTAATATTATTCATGGATTACCTCCTGAATTTCCACTCGTTTTTTAAGACTTTTATTAGCCATTTCTCACTTTTAATTTCATTACCTCTTCATTACTTTTATTAAAGAGTTCATCAAAATGTTTTAAATCAAATACATCTAAGTATGTAACCCTTGTTGAGTTAAATATTTTTCTACCAGACTGTTCATATTCAATCTTTGCTTTTTCCATACCATAATAAATTTCATCAGGAGCCTGCCCCGGTTTTTTTTCGTCTATTCTTATATAATCCTTACTAAAATAATGTTGCGAATTGTTAGCCTCATTAAGAAAAGATAGGTCTTTCGTCTTTGAAATTGCTCCTTTAAAGTTATAATCATGACCTAGCAAATACACTTCAGAAAATCCCATGTAATAAGCAATTTGTAGTAAATGATATGAAACTGTTCCTGATGAATATAAAGACTCCATTATATTTTTTGAAAAAGTTTCACGTTTGTTACTATTAAGGTTATTGTTAAAATAGACATCTGCATCAAATAAATGTCTATAGACCTTTAAGGTGAATTTAGTTTTTGCATCTACTTGATTAATTTCTGTGACATTTTCTTCTAATACAATGGGGTCTACTACCATATAAAATGTTGGTCTCCATGTAGTCTTATTAAATATCTTATAAATTTTATTGGATGAAAATGTAATTTCATTCTTTAATTTATCTAAATCTTCCGGTTTTAAACTTGGACCATTACCAATAATAAAGCAACGCTTTCCAACGTATTTATTCTTGAGTTTAAATATCTTGTAGTTATTACTAGTTAGTGGAATACTAAATCTAGAGGAATAATTAACAATGTAGGAGAATCCTAAAAGTACAATATAAAATAACTTAATTGCGTTTTTTTTAATATACTTAATCATGTTTTCACTCTCCTAAAATCAAACTGATTCTTTGCAGGGGGCTGATTGTATTTTTCAACATTATATACTGGTACAATAATTGATATTATTGGTTTAATTTTTCTCACCTCAGTACAAAGACTTTAATTTATTTAAGTTTGGTGTCTGTGATAATTTTATTAATCCCACACTAAAAAACATAACAAATACCAATACCGTACTAAACAAGATTAGTGAATTCTTGCTACTAAAATAATGTAGTAAAAACAAACCATTAATGTTAATAAACATTGGATGTATGAAGTAAATGATGGAACTCATTTTTCTTAAGAATGGATACAGCATATTGTCTTTAAGTTTAATATTGATAGCTGTGCTAAATATTAAGAATACTGTTACTCCTGTAAAAAAGACATTTGAAAATCTAGATGAAACTCCAAAGAAATTAAGTAACCATACTTCTAAACCAATTAATAAAAAGCATATGACACTTAAAAGTGCACTTAGAGGAGAGGATATTCTCATTCTATATTTTGAAAATATTAAACCAATTAAAAGATATGGAAAAGCTCTAAATAATGCTACACTTACTGATCCAAGAGAGTTGTATACTTTAATTACTTCCTCAATAAAACTGTTTCCGCTAACAAGCCAAGTATATGAATAAGCAAATGTCCCTATTAAATAAAAAATTACAGCAGTAATAATTACTATTTTTATTCGTACAAATCTTAATAATAAAAATGTAAATAGTAGCCCATATATTAGTGATACAATGTACCATAAATGATAATAACTTCCATTAAGAAAAATAGATAATACATATCCTTTGATATTAGCTAATGTTAAATAACCACCGTAATACCATGAAGGTATCCACCATAGTAGATAAAAAAGAGTCCAAAATATATATATTATTATTAAATGTTTTATATATCTCTTAAATAAATTCGAATTATTAGTGCTTTTTTCTATCTTCTCATTTTTAAAATCAATTTTATTAAATAAGAAATAACCTGCGCAAACAAAAAAGAAAGGTACAGCCATTCTTGAAATAATATCTACTAATATAAAATTTGCGGTTTCATTATAGGAAAATAGTGGTGGCACGTGAATGATAACTACTAAAATAGCACAAATAAATTTCATTACATCAACAGCATTGTTATTTGTCATATTGATTCCTCACATTATTATCAAATCAATTAGTTCTCTTACCGCTCCATTTCCACCACTTTTTTGGCAAACATAATCCACCTGATCCATCACTTCATTAATTGCATCGGCAGGACAAGCGGTAAAATAACAAACTTTCATACAATCAATATCGTTAACATCGTCACCAATATAAGCAACACTTTCGTATCCTAACTCGTATCTATTTAAGATTTCATCCAATACCACAAGTTTATCTTCCACACCTTGATGAACTTCTTCTATTCTTAGTTCTCTTGCCCGATTAGCTAGGATGTCTGATTTTTTTCCCGTTATGATAACTGGGGTTATGTTATACTTCTTAATATTAATTAATCTGTATCCATCCTTTACATTAAATGCTTTAAATACTTCTCCATTTTCCCCAACGTAAATTTTCCCATCAGTTAGAGTACCATCAACATCCATTATCAACATTTTAATTTTGGATAGGTCCTTTCCATTCATCATATGACTATACCAACTCCAAGAATATCGTTTATTCGAATTGTTCCGACCAATTTCTTGTCCTGAATAATAGGTAGTGCTGAAATATTTTGATCCTTCATCAGCTTGAGTGCTTCAACAGCGAGCATGTCATTATTTATGGAAATCGGTGTTTTCATCATTACGGCTTCCATCGTTAATCCATAGACATTAACTTCTCTTGTAAGGGTTCTTCTAAGGTCACCGTCTGTAAAGATTCCAATTAACTCTCCATCTTGGCTAACAATATTAATAATCCCTAATGCTTTTGAACTCATCTCAATAATAGCGTCCTTTAACATAGTACCCTCTCTTACAACTGCATTTCGTTCGCCTGAATGCATAATATCCTCTACCTTAACAAGAAGTTTTTTACCAAGAGAACCTGCTGGATGGTATAACGCATAGTTTCTCTCTTGAAAGCCGTAAATTTTTGATAAACATACAGCTAATGCATCTCCTAGTACCATTTCGACAGTTGTACTTGAAGTCGGTGCTAGATTCATAGAGCAAGCTTCCATGAATTTAGGGAACACGAATGAATAATCGCTATACCTTACAAGAGTTGAGTTTGCATTTCCTGAAATCCCAATTAACTTTGCACCGATAAGCTTTATATTTGGTAAGATCTTTGTTATTTCTTTGCTTTCACCACTGTAACTAATGGCAATAACAATATCATTTGGTGAAATCATTCCTAAATCCCCATGTTGAGCTTCTGCAGGATGAATAAAAAATGAAGATGTACCAAGGCTTGATAATGTTGCTGCAATTTTTCTTGAAACATGGCCTGGTTTGCCCATACCTGTAACAATTACCTTTCCATTACAGTTGGAGATTAACTCTACAATTTTTATAAAGCTTTCATCTAAGGCATCTTTAACTAGATTGATGGCACTAATTTCGATATCAAAAACAGATTTTGCTTCTGAGAGTATATCGATTTGATTCTCATATTTAAGCTCAGAAAGAATAGCTGTGTTGTTCAACATCCTCATTCACCGCCTTATAAACTTTTACTAGTTTTTGAAGGATTCCTTCGATTTCATCAATCTTTACCATATTAGGTCCGTCAGATTTTGCATTATCAGGATCTTCGTGCACTTCCATAAATAACATATCTGCTCCCACTGCTAAGGCTGCTTTGGCAAGAGGTTCGACGTATTCACGATTACCATCAGTAGACGTGAGATTTCCTCCTGGTTTTTGAACACTATGTGTGGCATCAAAAACCACTGGATAACCGAATGTCTTCATTTCTATAATGTTCGTCATATCAACGACTAAGTTGTTATATCCAAATGTATTCCCTCTCTCACATAAGAGAATGTTTGTATTTCCAGCTTCCTCAACTTTTGTAATAGCATTCTTCATATCTTTAGCAGATAGGAACTGTGCTTTTTTGATATTAATGGGTAGCCCCGTTTTTCCTGCTGCAAGTAGTAAATCTGTTTGTCTACAAAGAAAAGCAGGTATTTGAAGCATATCCACTACTTCTGCAGCTATCTCTGCTTGAAATGGTTCGTGGATATCTGTTACAACAGGTAGCTCTAGCTCATCCTTAACCTTTTTTAATATTCGCAGACCTTCCTCTAGTCCTGGACCTCTAAACGATGTAACGGACGTTCTGTTCGCTTTATCGAACGACGACTTAAAAATAAAAGGAATCCCAAGTCTTCCTGTAATTTCTTTCATTCTTTTAGCTACTTCCATTATTTGTGTTTCGGATTCAATTACACAAGGGCCTGCAATTAATGTAAACATATTACTATCAATCGTTAAATTTCCTACATTTATAGTATTCAAAGTTATCTCCCTTTCTTATCTTAAATTTATTTAATTTGTAACAGTAGATTTCTCCAAGTTTACCTTCATATATTCTTCAACCTTCTTAATATCCTTAAGTGTATCAACTGAAATTGTTTTACAATGTGCGTTGATATAAAAAATGTCCTTACGGTTTTCGATAAATCGGAAAGAGTCATTCTCTTCAATTTTTTCAATTGGTCCCCTTGGTGTTTCGTGATAGTACTGAAGAGCACTCTTCGTAAAAGCTCCAACACCCACAAATTTCTGATATGTATAATTCATTCCTCCTTTAGGAAATGGTATAGGACTTCGAGAAATGAAAAGACAAATTCCATCTTTATTAGTAACTATTTTTAAATTAGAGGTGTCAACTACCTCAACGGGATCAGAAAAATCTGTCATAAGATTTGACACATAAAATGCATCTTTATCCAAATCTGTAGGAATGCATTTAACGATATCTCTAGCTTCTATAACAGGCTCATCACCATTTACCATTACATAGAGGTCAGCATCTATGTATTGTGATACTTCATATAGTCTTTCCGTTGCAGTATCATGCTTCTTGGAAGTCATAATCACTTTAGCCCCAAAGTCTTCACATACAGTTTTAATTTCTTCACTGTCAGTTGCTATATATACTTCATCAAAGCATTCGACTTCTTTAGAATGTGTGTAAACCCACCATACCATTGGTTTTCCAAATATATTTGCTAATGGTTTGTTATAAAACCTTGTAGAACCACCTCTCGCTGGTATTACTCCAACTATTCTCATACTGATAACCTCTCATTCTCTATAAATAGTTTATCAAAATCTACTCTTTGGAAAACTTCCAATTTTCCACCGCGGGTTGCATTGTAAATTTTTATTTTGTTTTGCTCTGCATACTTTTTAGCAGCTAAGAACGCTCTTGTTGAAACTTCTACATTAGGAATATATAAATCATCTTTATCAGTATTATATTTTTCGGTAAAGTAGTCTTTCACTGTCTTATCGAAAATAATTTCACCTTTATCGTTTACCATTTTACTGAAATTATGGTCAATACCTAATAAATAGATTTCTTTCATTCCCATGTATACTGCTATTTGAATGGCAGTGTATGCTACAGTATTTCCCCAGTATATCCCCTTAACAATATCGTCAGAGAATTTCGGTTCAACATTCCTATCTCCAAATTTAAATACATAATATTTAGCATTGTTAAACTGAATCTTATAATCTCTCGGAAAGTTTACTGGAAAAAATTTATTTTCTACTTTTAAATTATTAATCTCTTCTCTACTTTTAAAAATTGTTTTATCATCTTCAGAGCAGTAATATGTTGGTCTCCATTCTGTTTGGTCAAATAAATAATAAATTCTATTAAAGGCAAACGTAACATCGTTTTTAAGCTTAGTAAGATCATCAATTGATAAACTCGGACCATTACCGATAATAAAACAACGTTTATTCAGATGGACATCTTTTAATTCTTTAATACTTTTTCCATTCTTAGAATAAGGAAATAGTAACTCATTTATAAATTTATTCGTAATATATATTGTTTTATTTATTGATCCTTTTATACTTTTCAACATTAACCAACCTCAATTAGCCCATATATTTTCCTCATGATCACATCGGAACTATAACTTTTTAATAATTCACTTTTATCTTCTTTCAAATATTCATACAAACATCTGTCTTCCAGCAAAGACACAACTCCTCTAAACAGTCCTTCTGGTGATGGTTCAACAAGTAAACCATTCTCTTTATTACGTATAAATTCTTTTGGACCCATAGATTCTGCAACTACGACAGGTGTACTTAATGCTAAAGCTTCCAATACTGTTATAGATAAAGATTCTACTAGTGAGGGATGCACGTATATATGTGCATGCTTTATATAAGGATAAGGATTAGTAATTGCCCCTAATAGAAAAATGTTATTTTCCAGGTTATAATCCATAATACACCTTTCAATTCCATCTCTTTCTGTACCTTCTCCTATTAGATACCACTTGACATCATAGCCATAATCTACTAACTTTTTACAGGAATGAACACAATTAATCATCCCTTTCTCTGGTGATAATCTGCCTATACTTAATAAAGTAACTCCCTTATTAAAGTTAATATTAATTGAGATTGTTTCATTAGCTTTTTGCAATATATCATTTTGGTTGATTATGTTAGGAATAGTAATAAGTTTTTGACTACTTTCGGGAATATTATTTTCTAACATTTCTTTACAACTCTCAGATACAGCTATTAACCTATCAAACTTACTTAACACTTTGAGCCACCGGCTATTTTGATTCTGTGAGATATCATACGTCCCATGATGCCACCAAGTTACCTTGTTTGGTGAGTTAACTATATATCCAACAAAGTCAGAACATATTCCAACTCTATAAGCAATGGCACAGTCATATTTTTCATGTATTTTAAAAAGTGGTTTTGCAAGTGATATTGCTCTAACTCCAATTATTTTCTCTAATAAGAAAATAAATCTAAGAAATAACGCAAACCAATTACCTTCATTAATATTATTTAATATACATTGTTTAATTGGACCGAAAGCTTTTGACAAATCATAATAAATAATATTAACTTCTTTTGGTACTTCATTAGCATAATCACCAATTTCTTCAAAGAGGATTAGATCTACTTCATAAAAGTCAAAGTCTATGTTTTTAAGGACATTTACAAGAGAATTCTCAACCCCACCTACATTTAAATGACCGTTTACAATTAAAATTTTCTTTTTCAATTTTCAACCTCTCAATGAACCGATAACCTTTTACATTTACTTGAATATAAAACTAAAAGCTTAAAGGATATCAGGTCTTAGATTTAGAACTTAATATTAAAGAATTGTAAAGTCTGGGCATTTTATATTTTATAAGTAGTATTGCAACCTTAGTCTTCCAAGATACTTTTGGTAGATTAAATCCCCTAAATATTTCTGTAACTTTAGGATGACTCATTATATCTTTTATACAACTTATTCTATTGTCTATACTTTTTGGAGAAATCTGCCCTAAGGTATTTAATGTAAAATACAACATATTAACTTTTATTTGCCTAGAAAAGTCAAATTCATTTGTCTTATTGTTAAAATATTCTATTAACCTATCATTGATTTTTAAGTAATTACTCCACTTTTTGTTGTTATAGGTATTTGTTGTAGAATTTGGATTGTAGAAGTAATTATAGTAATGATGGTTCTTAAGATAGTAAAAATTATTTGCATGGAACATTATTTTTGAACCAAATATTGAATCTTCACAGTAATGTATATCCTCATAGTAAAATAATTCATGAGCTATAAGGAATTCTAATTTAAACAAACATACCCAATTAGAAATAGTAGGAGGAAACTCAATATGTTCAAACATAATTAAACATTGAAAAAGTTCATTTTTTATGTCTTCCCTTGAATAATAACCTGACCGAATAGGTTGTGTTCGCTTGTCCTCGTATTCATCAGATTTTTTTTTATAATCGCACATTATAAAATCTAATGTTAATTCTTCTGCCTTATGTACCATTTGCTTATACATATCTGGTTCTATCCAATCATCTGAATCAACAAAACTTACGTACTTGCCTTTGGCCTTCTTAAGACCATCATTTCTAGCAGCTGACACTCTTGCATTTTTTTTGTGAATCACACTTATCCGCTGATCTTTCTGAACATACTCATTGCAAATCATCCCCGATTGATCAGTTGATCCATCATTAATAAGGATAATTTCAAAATCTTGAAAGGTTTGATTTAATACACTATCAATACAACGCGACAGATATTTTTCCACATTATAAACTGGAATAATCACACTTATTGTTGGCAGCACCATCTCCCCCTTTCCCTATAAAAACCAGATTCTATCATATCGTTTGTTTTAGTTTATGTTGTGTCGAAAGTAGTTTTCCTTGGTCCACTTTAAAGACAATGTCACAATTTTCAATTGTACTTAAGCGATGGGCAATAATGATTAGTGTCTTTTCGCCTTTAAGTCCATCAATCGCTTTCATAATCTCCATTTCTGTCTCGTTATCTAAAGCTGAAGTTGCTTCATCCAAAAAGATAATTTCTGGGTTGTGATACAAAGCTCTTGCAATTCCTATTCGTTGTCGTTGTCCTCCAGAGAGTCTAACTCCTCTTTCTCCAACCACTGTCTCTAAACCATCAGGAAGTGAATCTATAAATTCTTTTAACTGTGCATCTTCCATAGCTTTCTGAACTGCTAAATCATCTATATCCTTGTCTTCAATCCCAAATGCAATGTTTTTACGAACAGTTTCATCTGATAAGTAAATGGATTGTGGGATATAACCAATTTTATGTTTCCATATAGGTAGGAGTTCTTTTAGCTCTATTCCATCTACAAAAACTCTACCTTTTTCTGGTTCTAATAGGCCTAATATGACATCGACAATAGTTGTTTTTCCCGCCCCAGATGTCCCAACAAAAGCTACGGAACTTCCAATAGGTATTGTTAATGTTATATCTTTTATAGAATATTCCTTTTGATTTGGATAACGAAAAGATACACTTTCTAAATTTATTGAATGCAAGAAAGTCTTTTCATTACTATTAACCATTTCAGGTTTTAACATATAGTTTGAAGTTTCCTTTACTCTATTACTGTCAATTTTCTCAATTACTAGATCATTAAAGATTACTGACAATGCAGGTTGATTAAAACGAATAGATGTTAACAATGAAACAATTCGATTAATCGACGGCATAAGCCTAAATGCTGCCATAGCAAATAATGACATGGTAGAAACTAATTTACTAGAATCAGAACCTTGGAAAACAAGAGTAACCATCATAATAAGAACAACTGCTACTAATAATGTCTCAATAAAAAACCTTGGTACCTGATCTAGTATATTCTTATATACAGTATTATTTGCCAAGGTTTGACTCTGCTTATCATAAGCTTGAACAAAATATTGTTCTTTCCCTGAGACCTTTACCTCTTTACTAGCCCCTAAACCTTGATTTATAGATTTAATTACCTCACGATTTACCCTTTGTTCTTCTGTCCCTAAAAAAGTAATCTTCTTGCGAAAAGTTTTTAAAAATATCATTACACTCGCAAGTAACAATGAACCAGCTATAAGTGTAGCTAACGGTGCTGTATAAACTAGTAATGTAACTATAGATATTATGACTAAGATTTCAGTTAATAATTGAAAACCAGATAATACTATCCCACCAAATACCTTATTCACTTCACTATTAATATTCCTTAATAATTCAGAAGAGTTTCTTTCTAAGTGAAATGTATAAGGTTTTGTCAAATACTCTTTAAACATTTTTCTGGAAAGTTTTACTCTTTGGTTAAAAATGACTTTATATTGAACATAATAAAATAGTAATAAATATGCATTTTTGATAATATAGACAAATAATAAAATAGCAACAGTAAATAAAATAAAGGCATTCAACGATTGAAAATTAAGTATTTCATATATTACTGACAAAATCGATTGTTCTTGGACAATAGTTGGATTTGTTATAATTCCAACAATTGGAATAATCAGCCCGATTCCTATTGTTTCGAAAACCGCTGCAACGATCATCATTATAAATAGTAAAAAAAACTTTTTCTTATCTCTCTTATTTAAGAGGAACCTTAGTTTTTGTATTGTATCCTTCAATTAATTCACACCCTGGTATTGTAACTTGATTTTATTTTATTTTATTCTCACGATTGTTCATTATAATGAACAATGTTATTAAAAAAAAGAAACTTCCGCTTATTTATGAATAAATTTGTTCTATATAGATAACATCTACTAAAATAATAACCCACATCTTGTTCTTTTTAAAGCACATTCGTTCGACACATATATACAATTTTCTACTTTTTAAAAATTTTTTAATCTATGAAATAACTTTATACAACTTATCAAGTTCATAGCTATTGCTATAATCCCTTTTACTAATATTATTAATTAAAGAATTCTTTAGTTCTTGATTATGATAAAAATTCTCTATATCTTTAACTAGACCTTGAACACTTAAATCACAAATAACGCCTTCAATTCCATTCTCTAATTGGCTAGAAGCTGTTGGATAATTTGTAAGTAATATTGGTTTTCCTAAAATCATTGCTTCTGAAACGGTTACTGCCTTTCCTTCATATCTTGAAGGCTGAACGTAAAGATCACAATTCTTGATATATGGGTAAGGATTTGTTTTTTTTCCCAAAAGAATAAAACTATCTTTTAGATTATGCTCAGTTATCAAATCTTTTAGTTCTTTTTCAAATCCACCGTAACCAATAATGTACCATTTTATATCTTTAAGCCCTCTATCATGTAACCGTCTAAGTGCTTCAATTGCTAAATCAAATCCTTTAACATAAGAAAGTCTACCAACAGAGACAATTTTAAAGGTATTTGGATCAGAATCAAGAACTTCTAGGTTTTTCTCTGCCATCTTCTTTATAAATTCCGGTGATGTTATATTTTCAACAACCATCACTTTTTCTTTTAAAATCGGATAAGCTGATAAGAACGATTCTTTACATGCATCTGATACAGAAGCAATATAATCAAATTTATCCCACACTTTTAAATCCAACTCATTATCAATCTCTAACTTACTATAATCTGTATGCACCCATGCAATTTTTTTCTTAGCTCTCACCTTATTTGCAACAATATCATGTGGCCATGCATAACTTATCGCTACATCATACTCTTTTTCCAGTGTTGGTAATAA
This sequence comes from Cytobacillus suaedae, assembly GCA_014960805.1. Classification (GTDB taxonomy): domain Bacteria; phylum Bacillota; class Bacilli; order Bacillales; family Bacillaceae_L; genus Bacillus_BV; species Bacillus_BV suaedae. Next base: position 3,175,164 of record CP063163.1, read on the forward strand.
GAACGAGGAGTATTTTTGTGCTAACTGCATCTGAATATAACCTGATCCTTCTTCTAGTTTTCTAGATTTGGATTTAATTTTTGCAATATACTTTGCTAGCACCCGAACTACAGCCAATGAATACTGTTTTTCTTTGATACAAAGAGTAACAGGTTTTCGAAACACACTGTACATTGCAATTTCAGGCAACACAGTCACACTATTTGGAATTAGGTTCATAAACTCTCCAATATGGTGATAAATTAATAAATCGATATTGTAATTAGTATAATCAAAGCTTTCTAACATATTAATTAAGCTTCTTTCGATTCCACCGATTTCCATGTTATATACTGCAATCAAAATGTTTTTTTTCATTTCCTACCTCACCTAATTGAAGTATTATCCTTGAACCTTTTGTAGTCTAGTGTAATCATGTTGAAAAGTTCTTAGCTCTGTTTCTCTTTTATTCAGATAGATTGTATTTGACGGAACTGTCCCTTTTACAACACTACCAGCTGCAATCACTACATTATCTCCAATATGTGTATCTCTTAAAATGACAACATTGGAACCTATCCAAACGTTTTCACCAATCGTTACTTCCCCTCTTACTAAATGGTCAGATGTATTTTTTTTATAATTATGATCGTGATCATTAATACAAACATTTGGCCCAATTTTAGTGTTTTTACCTATCGTAATTCGATTAACACAATTAATTGTACAATTATCATTAATAAAGACATTGTTCCCTAATTGAAGAACACCATTATAATCAATACGTAAACTTGCATTTTTACGAATGAAGACAAATTTTCCAATATGAATCCTTGCCCTTTTATTAAAAACTTCTATTTTACTATTTGACTGTAAAGAAAATATGGTTGTTTTTATGTTATTAAAATAAAGTATTTTAAAAAAGATACCTCTACCTATTCCTATCAAGTGTGAGATTTGCATTAATAAAGAAATGATGAGACCACGTTTTTTACTCTCAGAAAACAGAGTCTTGACAATTTTTTTTATCACATTCACCGACTCCTTATTATTCGTTACCGATATATTTTTCTTAATCTCGCTATATTATGGCCACCAATTACTTTTGATAGGTAAGCTTTTAGTTTTCCTTTTATCCTCACTTTTAGAGGAAGCCAACTCTTATAAAAATGATGCATCGCATATGAGTTTTCAGTAATCAGTTTTTGACAATTTATATAATCATAGGGAGAAAAATAGGCTTGTGGATAAAACACGCCTAAACCTTCAATTTCTTGGTACTTACCGTCTGTTTTAAGTCCCAAACCCTCAAGCATCTTCGTAATGATAGCAACATTCGTCAAACTATTAATAGTACCGTCTTCCTTAAGAAACTTTTTATCCTTATAAGACTCAAGAAATTGTTTAATTAATACATTCCCTTTTTGAGCACCAATTGTGCTTGTTGCAATATAGTTTTCTTGTTCAAAGCCCCAAAAGGAAGGGTGATGTAATAAATCATTGAAAGATTTAAAAACTTCTACATCGGTATCTAAGTAAATACCGCCAAAGTGATATAAAGCATGTACTCTCACATAATCACTTACGAAAGCATATTTTCCTGAGTTGTATGCTTCTTTGACATATGAGTTTACATTTATATCAAAATTCGTTTCGTTCCATTCCACAATCTGATAATCTGGTAATTTCTCTTTCCAGCTTTCCATACACCCTTTAACAAGATCAGGTTTTTCTTTCCCACCAAACCAACAGTAATGTATTGTTTTTGGGATGCTATTTGTAGAATTCATTAGTTTACCTCTAACTTTCTACCTTTAAATTTTATTTTTTCTCCATTGAATAAATTCAATAAGTGTTTTATAGTGTTTGATTTCTTCTTTCTTAACCCCTGTTTCTTTTAACTCCGTAGCTAATTGAATAACATCTGGATCTAAATCATGTTGGTGACTATCCTTTTTATCTGGATTTAAGAATGCATCTATTTCTACATCTAATACAGTGGCAATTCTGTTAACAACTTGTAAAGAAGGATTGAGATTTAAATTTCGCTCAATACTACTCAAGTAAGATTTAGATATTTGCGCCCGCTTAGCTAATTCTGAAAGAGTTAATCCTTTTTGTTTTCTAAGATTGCCTATTAATTCTCCTAACAAGACTCATACCCCGTTTATTTTGAAATAGATACAGTATCTCTTCTTTTCATTACTGTTAGCCTGATATGCTTTATAACTCTTTCTAAATCATCCTCTGTCATATTTGAACCAGATGGTAAACATAACCCATTTTGAAAAAGTTGGTCTGAAATACTTTCAGTTTCACTATGAGGAAAATATTTCATTTCACTAAAAACAGGCTGAAGGTGAAGTGGCTTCCAAACTGGTCTCGCTTCTATATTCTCTTCACTTAAACTTGTTAAAATTTCTAATACCGAAACTCCTGCTTCTTCCTCATTTATTGTTAAAGCTGTTAACCAGCGATTAGATACAGTGTCTTGTAATTCAGGCATAAATGTAAATCCAGGAAGGTGTGAAAGCTCCTCCGAATAGCGTTGGAAAACGGTTCTTCTTGCTTCAACCCTTTCCTCTAAAACTTGTAATTGAGCTCTTCCTATTCCAGCTAAGATGTTACTCAATCGGTAATTATACCCGATTTGACTATGTTGGTAGTGAGGAGCGTGATCTCTTGCTTGAGTTGCTAGAAATCTTGCTTTCTTTAATGCTTCAATGTCATCCGAAACCAACATTCCTCCACCCGATGTAGTGATAATCTTATTACCATTAAATGAAAAGATGCCAAACTTTCCAAAAGTTCCACTTGCTTTCCCTTTATATGTAGCTCCTAATGACTCGGCCGCATCTTCAATAATTGGAACATTGTACTGATTACAGATTGTGATAATGTCATCCATTTTTGCACTTTGCCCATAAAGATTGACCACTATAACTGCTTTAGGAAGAATTCCATCTATCACAGCGTCATTAAATGCTCTTTGTAAAGCCACGGGAGACATATTCCAAGTTTCAGGCTCAGAATCAATAAAGACGGGTTCAGCACCTTGATAGATAATTGGATTTGCACTTGCTATAAATGTAAGACTTGAGCAAAACACTCTGTCTCCACTTTGTACTCCTAATAAAGAAAGAGCCAAATGAATTGCTGCCGTTCCCGAACTCACAGCTACTGCTTCACTGGCTCCAACATATTGAGCTATTTCCTTTTCAAATTCATCTACATTTGGTCCAAGAGGAGCAATCCAATTGGTATCAAAAGCTTCATTTATGTATTTTAGTTCATTTCCACTCATATGTGGAGAAGATAAATAAATCCGTTTCTTATTCATTGTGACATTCATTTTTATTTCACCCAGTTTTCATTTGATTTTTAACGATTGTTTTAGCAGGAGAACCAACAGCAACAGTATTTGCAGGAAGATGATCAATGACTGTTGAACCTGCTCCGATTGTTGTCCATTCACCAATTATTTTATTTGGTATAATGGTTGCCCCGCTTCCTAACATACAACCCTCAGCTACCTTAACAGTGCCAGTTATTGTACTGTTAGGACATAAATGAACAAAGTCTTCAACTATACAGTCATGCTCAACTATTGCTCCAGAATTAATGATACAATGATTCCCAATAACCGAATCTGCATTGATAATCGTTTTAGGCATGACAACAGTACCTCTCCCAATCTTTGCACTTGGGCTTACACTTGAACTAGGATGGATCACCGTGATAAACTCGTTTTCTGTTAACTTCATCATTTCTACCATCATTTTTCTAATTCGGTTATCTCCTATAGCGATAACAAACTTAATTTCTCCGTATTCCTTCTTCAAATCATTAATAGCACTTTGAGGAGCATAAATGACATCATTCTTAACTTGAACTGTTTCATATTTGTTATCTAGATACCCGATGATATGGAGCCCTTTTGTTGCATGGATAATATCAGTAATCACCTTACTATGACCGCTATGACCAATAATGACAATTTTCATTAATGACCTCCTCCAACTGATTTAGATCCCTTAAAACTCTCCACGGTTGCGCTCCCTGGTTGGTTTATGCCGTCCGAAATGAACACTTTATACACCGTCAGAAATAGTATTTTTATATCTAAGTAGATTGATTGATTCCTAACGTACCAAACGTCTAGCTTGAATTTCTCTTCCCACGAAACATTATTTCTACCATTAACTTGAGCCCACCCTGTTATTCCTGGTCTAACATTATGTCTAAGTGCTTGTTCTTTTGTATACAGAGGTAAATACTCAACTAGTAAGGGTCTTGGACCAACTAAACTCAAATCTCCTTTTATTACGTTCCATAATTGAGGATATTCATCTAAACTATATTTACGCATAAGCCTTCCAAAGGGAGTTAACCTCAAAGCATCTGGAAGAAGCTGTCCAGTTGTATCTTTTTCATCCGTCATCGTTCTAAACTTATATAATAGAAATAGATGACCATTCAACCCTGGACGTTCTTGTTTAAAAATAATCGGTGATCCTAGCTTCACTCTGACTAAAAATCCGACTACAACAAAAATTGGAAATAAACTCACAAGTGTTATGATAGAAACCGATAAGTCAAATAACCTCTTCATTCTTCTTTTACCAAACTAATGGGATCCTGTATTAGTTCTCTCCTAATTTCTTCAATCACTTCTTCTAACTGAATGTTTTCTTTTTCCATTCCTTGAACATATATATTCAAGAGTATTTCTTTCAATCTATGCTGATTTAACCCCTCAGAAATAGCCATTTCCCTACCCTCTCTAACAACTATTTTTCCATAAAAAAAAGTCCTTATTTATAAGTTAAAGACTTCATTTCCTGGTTATCACTGTAACCATTTGGATTCATATTCTGCCATCGCCAGGCATCTTCACACATCTCATCGATCTGTTTCTTTGCCTTCCAACCTAGTTCACTTCTTGCTTTTTGTGGATCTGCATAGCAAACAGCTACATCCCCAGCTCTAGGACTAACTATTTTATAAGGAATCTTCTTATCTGACGCTTTTTCAAATGCCGTAATCATCTCTAAGACACTATATCCTTTTCCAGTTCCTAAATTATATACTTCACACCCAGTTGAAATTGTCGCCCTTTTTAAAGCTCTCAAGTGTCCAAATGCCAAGTCAACAACATGGATATAATCTCTTACACCTGTACCATCTGCAGTTGGGTATTGATCACCAAAAACACTAAGTTCCTTAAGTTTTCCAATTGCAACTTGCGTTATAAATGGTATAAGGTTATTCGGGATACCATTAGGATCTTCTCCAATCAGTCCACTAGAGTGGGCACCAACCGGATTAAAATATCTTAAGATAGAAATACTCCATTGATTATCAGATTGATAAAGATCTTTTAACATTTCCTCGATCATCAACTTTGTACGACCATAAGGGTTTAACGCTCCTAAAGGACTGTCCTCAGATATTGGAAACGTTTTTGGGGTACCATAAACCGTTGCAGATGAACTAAAGATTAATTTTTTCACATTATGTCTTTGCATAGCTTTGCAAAGAGCCAGTGTACTAGTAATATTGGTATGATAATATTTAAGAGGAAAATTAACAGACTCTCCAACTGCTTTTAAACCTGCAAAATGTATCACTGCTTCAATTTCATTTTCTGTAAAGACTTGATCCAATTTACCCTCATCTAACAAATCAATAGGGTAAAACTTAAACGAACGTCCTGTAATATCTGTAATTCTATCAATCACTTCTGGTTTACTGTTGCTAAAGTTATCCAAAACGACAATCTCATAATTTGCATTTAGTAGCTCAACACATGTATGACTTCCTATGTATCCAGCTCCCCCTGTTATTAGTACAGCCATCTAAATCCTCCTTTCACTTTCTTTATCCAAAGAAACGGCTTATATACCTGACATTTAGATTCAAAACACTTTCGTAAAAGTAATATGCAAAATAACAACTTAGCAGCCCTAAGTAAACTAGCTTTTGCTGTCTCTCTTTAAATAAATGTATTGTCCAAGACACTAAGACTAGTTGATATAGTTCAAAATAAATATTAAACCTGGCAAAAATCCAATTTGCGGTTGATATAATCATAAAAGCTAATCCTACTAATGCCATATTCACAAACACGTCACTTTGTGGGAATATTTGTCGTAGCTTTTCTCTTCCTAAAAACGCTATAACCAATGGAGCTGCAAAAACAATCACTCGAATAATATTTGCCCCACCTTCGTCGAAATCGCTATATACACTATATTGAGTATTTTCAATAGCAGAAAATAGTACAGTAGACATCTGGTTAAAGCCCATAACGATAACTGCAGCAAAAAATAAAAGAACTAAAGTTGCCTTTGTCCACGGTTTATAACGTACTAGAAAATAAACAAGAATTAAGACAAGTGCACTCTGATGAAATAAAGATGCAAATACAACCACTAAAAAATACTTAACCATATTCCCCTCTATTAAAAACTTAGTACCCGCAAAGAGGATAGCAGCAGCTAAACATTGTCTAATTCCATTCATTGTAACTAGAAACAAACCTCCCGTGATATAGACATAGATACTCAACTCAACGAGCCTTGAGTACTTGTAAAACACAAGGAGGATTAATAGATTCGTAACAAAAGCAGTTATAAAGATTAGGGGTTGAGGGTCATTTGTATACATTTTTAAAATCATTTGAAGTATAGCAAAGCCAATATCATCTTGTGCTTTAACATATTCCCACGTGAAATCATTTATAATGTAGGCATGTTTATAGAATGGCGTATCTCCGATATTGTGACGCAAACCAGAAACAACAATAAAAGATAATATTGAGAATAGAAATAACAATTTATTTGGTTGCACTTTTATGATTGAACCTGAACTATTCATTACTAGATTTGTTGAAAAATATCTAGCTAAAAGAGCGAATGAAAATACTAAAACAAGGTTAATCCATAGGACAGTCATACTATAAGTCCTTTCTTAAAACTGAAACTGCTATACGTTACTTAATAAGTTCTTTATCCAGCTTTGCGGCTAGATAGTCCAATAAATGTGCCCTTAAATCTTCCCTCTTTAGAGCAAATTCTATCGTTGTCTGGATAAAGCCCATTTTTTCACCAACATCATAGCGAGTTCCTTCAAAATCATAGGCATAAACTGCTTCATGCTGATTAAGCCCCGCAATCGCATCCGTTAACTGTATTTCGCCACCTGCACCAGGATGTTGTTTTCCAAGAATGTTAAAGATTCTTGGATTTAAAATATAGCGCCCCATTATGGCTAGATTCGATGGAGCTTCCTCTTGTTTAGGTTTTTCAACTAAACTGTTAACACTGTAGAATCGCTCTCCAATTTGGTTTCCATCAACAATTCCATATCGAGTAACTTCATTCTTAGGTACAGTTTGAACTCCTAAGATAGATGCATTGTAACGTTCGTATTGCTCAATCATTTGCTTTAAGCATGGCTTTTCAGCTGAGACAATGTCGTCACCAAGTAGCACAGCAAATGGTTCATCACCAATGAATTTACGTGCACACCAAATCGCATGACCTAATCCCTTAGGTTCTTTTTGACGAATATAATGGATATCAACTAGTTTCGATGATTTTTGTACTTCTTCTAATAATTCAAATTTACCTTTATCGAATAAATTTTGTTCTAGTTCAAATGAATGATCAAAGTGATCCTCGATGGCACGTTTACCTTTTCCAGTAACGATAATGATATCTTCAATTCCTGATTCTACAGCTTCTTCAATAATGTATTGAATTGTTGGTTTATCAACAATTGGCAGCATTTCTTTTGGCATTGCTTTCGTTGCAGGAAGAAATCTAGTTCCAAGTCCTGCTGCTGGGATAATTGCTTTTCTTACTTTTTTCATCATAATTTGCTCCTTTTAACCTGGGACTGATAATAGCTTCTGAGGTACATGCTTACGATTCGCTAACTTTAACAGTTCATCCCTGAGTTCTTCTTTTGATAGTGTTGTATAGGTAGAGATAAGCCCTTCAATTTCACTAATATAAAGATTGGCGGTTTTTCCAACATAGATTTTTGGATAAACCTGCTCTTCATGAACTTCCTCATCTTTTAGAAGTTCTTCAAATAGTTTTTCACCTGGTCTCATTCCCGAATACTCAATGCCAATTTCATCAAGTGAATTACCAGAAAGCTTAATTAGATTTTTTGCCAAATCTACTATTTTAACTGGATCTCCCATATCAAGGACAAAAATTTCCCCACCTTTTGCAAGGGAACCAGCTTGGATCACTAAACGTGAAGCTTCAGGTATTGTCATAAAATAGCGAACCATTTCAGGGTGGGTAACTGTAACAGGTCCACCTTTTTCGATTTGCTTTTTAAAAAGTGGAATGACACTGCCTCGACTGCCTAACACATTACCGAATCGGACAGCAACAAATTTTGTATTACTGTATTTATCCATATTTTGAATAAGCATTTCCGCTAATCTTTTCGTTGCTCCCATCACACTTGTTGGATTTACAGCCTTATCGGTTGAAACCATGACGAACGTTTCAACCCCGTGCCAGGATGCAGCATTGGCCACATTTCTTGTACCGATAAGATTGTTCTTAACTGCAACGTCAGGATTTTTTTCCATAAGTGGTACATGCTTGTGAGCTGCAGCATGATAAACAACATGTGGATGATATGTATGCATTACTCTCATCATTTGCTTTTCATCCTGAAGCTCAGCAATCTCGGTTATGAATTCGATATCTGTTTTGCCATAGGTTTCTTTTAATTCCATTTCAATAGAATAAATACTATTTTCCCCATGCCCTAACAGGATCAGCTGTTTTGGAGTAAACTTTGAAATTTGTCTACAAATCTCTGAGCCTATCGACCCACCAGCTCCCGTTACTAACACGACTTTATCAGTCACATATTCTGATATACTTTCAATATCAAGCTCAACTTGTTCTCTTCCTAGTAAATCTTCTACTTGTACATCCCGGAACTGACTAACCGAAACCTTTCCAGTAATTAAGTCTTCTAACATTGGTAGAATTTGAGTTTTCGCTTTCGTTTTTGCACATTCTTGAAAAATCATGTTTAGTTCACGTTTACCTAGTGATGGAATTGCAATTATAATATTTTCGATTGCTAATTCCTTAACGACATTCTCAATATGTTCAACGCCACCTACAACTGGTAAACCCAATATATCGAGTTTTTGTTTTTTCGAACTATCGTCAATGAAAGCTACTGCTACTAACTTGCTATCATTGGCTTGCTCAAGTTGTCTAGCAACCATTTGGCCAGCTGATCCTGCTCCAACTATGAGAGTTCGTTTTTTATTATCAGCTTTTTTAATTAAAGTATTTCGATACAATCTCCAAAAGAAGCGAGATCCACCAATTAAAAGCATATGTAGCATCCATGTAACGGCAAGTAATCGGAAATGAATCTCTTGGAGCATAACTAGTTGTATAACCGCTGAAGTTACAAGGGAAAATGTAACACCCTTTAATATAATAATGAGTTCGCCAACACTAGCGTATTCCCACGCTTTTTTGTAAAGCTTATATCTTAATGAGAAGATTTGGTGACTTATAAGAATCACAGTTGAAGTTAAAATAATAGGTAGTGTAAATACATGAATATCTGCATTAACTAAGAAACTACTAATAAAAATGGCTGTTAAAACAAAGCACGAGTCAATCATAATGAAAAATGATAGTCTCTGACGGTAGGTCATAGCTTTTCCCCTTCCATAAACTGTTTTTTCTTATTCTGCATGAAATGATCTCGCTTTTATCGCATACTCAATGAGTTTTTTTATTTCTACTAATTGTTCCTTCGTTGCATCCTGTTTGATATACCTAACAGCCTTCTTAATCGACTTTGGAAATTTATCAAATTCCTTCATATATCCTAATACAGCTCCTTACATCAATGATTTTAATAGTTAAAGTTCTTAACAATAAGGTCTTAAACTAGAAAACCTTACTGTTAAAAACTTTAATGAATCGGGCATCTAACCCGCCCTCACATCATACTCTTGACAACAAATGTGTCTAAGGTTTATTCAACCCACAGCATGATCGAGTGCCTCCATAGATATAGGCAAGGAGACATCACCAAATCTTAAATAGAACATTTAACTTCTTTATTAAGAACACAACTACAAAAAATATTACAGACATTCGTCTAGTATGTACCAAGTGATTTAATTGAAAAAATTTTTAGTACAAATAAATGCTTATTAGTTTTGTTCAAACTGGAAAACTTATTAAAGTTAGTTTAGTTCTTTATAAAGAACAAGTCAACCTGTTTTTTATATTTTTTTCCTTTTACTAATACCTATGAACTACATTTTATTTCTTTCCCAAGTGATAGTGCTAGTTCTTTTAACTCAGTAACTGTAATGTTATGTTTTTTTAATTCCTCAGATAGAAGTCTTAGTTCAGTTTGGTCAAATAGTTCGGATCCTTCCTTGTTCAAAAATGTCTTTTGATAACTGAAGAAATAGGAAATATCAATATCAAAGTAATTTGACAAGTCCTCCAAGAAATCAATTGCCGGTTTTCTACTCCCACGTTCAATTTTTGATAAATTGCTGTAGTTAAACTGAACGGCTTCCCCTAATTCCTTTAACGTCATCCCACGTTCAATTCTTAATTCTTTAATACGGTCTCCTATGTGCTTCATTTATTTTCTATCACCTCTATGTACTAAAAGAACGATTTGTTCTTTATAAAGAATAAGAACACTATATCATGAATTGTCAGTTTGAACAATACATTTAAAAAACGTTCACTAAAAAGAACAACACGTATTTCAGCCAGTATTTTTGTTATGTTTATCATTTTTATTAAAATAGTTCTTTAAAAAGAACAAATAATTCTGTATAATGAAAATGTCATACTACTGTAAAATTCTTTTACTTAATATTAATAAAATTACTTTTAGATAAAAACTACTTTGAGATAAGGAGTAAACCAATGATCGGTGATCGTATAAAAAGCTTACGCAAGCAAAAAGGGTATTCTATTACAGAGCTTGCAGTTCTAGCTGGAGTTTCTAAATCATATTTAAGTTATATAGAACGAAATCTTCAAAATAACCCTTCGTTACAGTTTTTAGTAAAGATTGCCTCTCCTCTCGACACTTCCTTAGATTTTTTGATTGGTGATAACACAAAAATTGAATCAAAATCTGAGATTACAGATAAGTTAGATGATGAGTGGAGATGTATTATCCAAAAGGCAATTGATGATGGAATGAGTAAGGATGATTTTAGAGAGTATCGTGAATTCATTCGCTTCAAGAATTGGAGGAGGAATCGTCAACTACGTGATTAAGGGTTTTTCTATATCAAACAATATTTTGTGGACTAAAGGTGAAATATGATTAAACGTCTTATAATATTAAGTATTATTACTATTATCATGGTAGCTGGAATTGTACAAGTCCGTTCTATAGACAGAATACATGCTAGTACGAATCCATTATCTAGTGGATACACTGTTATCAAGGAAGGGGTATCACAGGAAGATTTCTCACCATCGGTGGGTGATGTAATTGGAATCTTATCTATTCCTCGTTTAAATTCAGAAACTTCAATCATCGAAGGGAATGTGGAGTTAGTTGGAGGTATTACTCATCAAATTGATTCTTCTTTTCCAGGAGAAAATGGTTCAGTCGTTCTTAACGTGTTGGAAAGCTCAATTGTAAAACGTGCAAAAGAACTACAGATTGGTGATGAGATTGTCATCAATCTTCCATATGGAAGCTTTACCTATCAAATTAAAGAGAGCCATACCATGATTGATTATAAAGCTTTTCAATCCGATACTGAACATCTCATCCTCACAACACCAGATAAGTCCTATACCTTTATTGCAGAAAAAGTTAAAGCGACCAATTAGGCCGCTTTTTTTACTCTTTATTTTCAGTAGCAGTCAATACAAGCCCACGCTCATTCTCAACAACTTTATAATTTACATTATTCAAGGTAGCTGAGGAATCAAGTTGATCCTTATCTTTTTCTAAAATAACTAAGTCATGGACCATTGAGTTAATTTGAGCTTCGCTTACTTTATTGTCTTTATTTGTAACGGATACTAGTAAAAAGAAGGAAGCTAGAGTATCTTCAAATTGATCAAGTGATTGTTCTAGCTTTTCAGCTTCTACTTCTTTTCGGATAATGGACAGTTTTGACACTTCATTTGTATCTTCGTTAACAATTCCCTCTAAAATTAATCCTTCACCTACATCAGTCTTAAATTCACCATTTGATACAACAAGATCTGTAATTTGATATGCTTCGTCTTCTTTCATTTCAGCTTGGGCATTGTTCCAGTTTTCTTTTAATTCCTCAGTTGTAAATCCTAATGTACCAAGCTCGGTTTGTGCTTGGATTCGTGCAATTCCTGCATCATTGACTGTTGTTCCTTCTGTTTCTGCTGTTTTTGCCTCTTTCTTCTCTTCCTTGGCTTTGTCGTCACCACCGCCACAGCCTACTAAAGTTAATGAACTCATAAGAAGTAAAATGATTAATTTTTTCATAACATCCTCCCAATTTAATGCCATTTCATATAGCATTAATATGTACGGAAGATGTTAAATTCATTCCACCATAAATGATTAATGTGACGGTGCTTCCTCATTAAACATAATCCGATAAAGAAAAACTTCTTTATACTTACTAACAAATTCTTGTAATTCAGATTCATCCTGACCAAGAATATGATTTGTCATCGTCATTGAATCTCTATTATCTTTCACAGCATAGGCCAATGTTACTGGAACATTTATATGCTCAACTTTCATTTCATCTCCGATACCTGAATATCCCTCACTTAAATTCATATCTTCTACTTTAACTGCTAATGATTGAGATGATGCTGTTGTCCCACCGTCAGATAATGAAGAATTCCAACGTTGGTATTTGGTTTCATCCTCTAGGTTAAAGACCGTCCTAGCGAAGGAAACAGTGAATTTCTTTACTTTTTCATCTTCTTTTGGTTCTACACTCATCGCTGCACCTGTTAATCGTCCTTGGTTTTTCCCATCTTTGTAATGTTCAACCCAATACTCGATGTATTTAACATCCCTCGGCTCATAAAGTTCGATGTCAAACATAGCTACTTTATCTAGTCCTAGGGATTGAATAAGACTTTGATTTACATTATTTTGTTTTGAAGTCTTGATTGTCGCAAACGTGTCTTCTTGTTGTACCTCTTTGGAACATGCAGTTAATACTAATAATAAGAAAATGCCAAAGACTAGCTTTTTCAAAAATCCCACCGCCTATGAATAGTTATAATTCCTTTGAAGATGCTATAAAATGAGGTGATTACTATGATTAAAAAAATTATTGTGTTACTTTTTATAGCTATGTTCCTTAGCTTCCATTATACTTACGTTCTTCCACTGGAAAAAGTTTCAGCCGAATCTGGACAATTAAAGGAAGGCGAAAAATGGGGAGAGCTAGCTATAAAGGAAGTCCAGGAAAAGTACAAGGGTGTTCTAATTAAAGAATATCAATATATTTGGCACGAAGAAAAGAAGGACGGTACTGGTATTAAGCGATTTAAATTTTTATTACGACACTTTGGAAAAGAATTCGGAGTGTATGTGACGATTAGTTATGATGTACAGTCAGAAGAGGTAAAAGAGATACAACTAATGGAGGTTGTGCATTAAAAAAGAGTGACATTGAGAAAGATGTCACTCTACATTTATTTTTTTTTCTTCATCAATAATTTAAATGCAAAAGGAATTACGCCAAACCATTGATCCATAAAAGGTGACCTTTCACTTTTTCGAAGTTGTCTGGTTTCCTTACGGATATTTTTGGGTTTATCTATATAGCTTACAATTTGCTGAGTCATGAACTTAACATAATCATTTGGAGACATAATATCACCTTCTTACTCTTTTAGTGTCATTATGCCCAAGTATACTACTTTTTAACCTTTACCTTGATCTCATTAACAATATCGTCCACTTCTTTATTAGAAGTATCAATTGTGTAGTGTGCTTCTTGGTAAAAAGGTAATCGGTCTTGGTATAATTTTTCTGTTCTTGTTATTTGCTCATGATTAAATAGTGGTCTTGACGTATCATGTTTAAGCCGTTCAATAATGATGTCAAAATCACAGTGCAAGAAAATGACAGTTCCATGAGAAAACATCCATTCACGATTTTCTTGCTGAATAACGATTCCCCCACCAGTTGTGATTATCACATCCTCAATTGGTAGCACCTTCAAAGCTTCTCGCTCATAGGACCGAAAAGCAGTTTCTCCCTCTGTCTCAAAGATATTCTTAATTTTTTTAACCTTATTTTTTTCAATGTAATCATCAGTATCAATCACTGGCAGATTCAATGCCTTACTAAGTTCTCGACCAATTGTTGATTTACCCGCTCCCATAAATCCTGTTAAATAAATTGCTCTCATTGTACTCTCCTAATGTATGTTTGTTGTCATTTTACAACAATTTTGGATTCTAAACCATTTTTAAAATTTACTCCATTGAACTGGTCTCTTCTCCATAAGATTATACAAAAGCCTAGCGTTATATTTCCTCCCATTTGAAGTCTCACAGTACATCGTAATAGATAATGTATCTAACGTTTGTTGAGCAACTAGATATCTTACTTTTCCATTTGGATAATACAACCATGCTGAATATGAACTAGTTTGAGTGTTATTTTCTGTTCTAACCTCTATCTCCTCAATGATATCATCAATAGACATACTAATTATCATTTCCAAATGATATTGCTCTTCAACTTCCTTATAAAATCGTTTTTCAGTGAGATATAGGTCTAATTGGTGTGTGAATACTATAATTAATACTAAGGAGATAGCGAGGGTTGTTGGTAAGATAAAGCCTTTTTCATTTTTCATACATCACCCCAACGGAAAGACAGAGAATAGTTGTGACCTAAAAACGTTGTTATGTTTATCTATTGCTTCAATAGCTACTCCATTGTTTAGTAACTCATATTTAACCACACTAACGTTTTGTAATAAAATTTCATGTCCTGCTCCATTCACTCTTCTACGTATGCTCGTACCATAAAGTTCGTAGGTCACTGTTTCCTCGTTATTTTTAAAAAATGTAAGGGTTGTATTTATATGCGAAATCTGAGTCGATTGGTATATTTCCTGTTTCGCTTGTTGGATAAAGAGCTCCCATTCAAGCTTATTTATTCCGGCCTTTGGCTCTTTTATAATAGCTAGCAAACCTACTAAGAAAGTGAGTAGGAGCATTAGGATAGAAAGTGAAACAAGCATTTCTAAGAATGTAAAACCTCTTTCATTGTTCATTATTTTGTATATCCACACCTTTCTACTGTACGTTTTCGTTTATCCTCCCACTCAACACAAACAGTTGTTTCATCACCAAGACTCCATTCCAAAACATACGAAATCCCATTTCTCTGAATAACTTTATTTTCTTTTATACGAGCAGCATGTTTAATGCTCATTAATTCTTCAAAAACTAATTGGTTTGCAGTATTTATTAATAGAATATTAAATCTTTCTTGTTTAATTAAAACGTAGGATGGTACCAATGTGATTATTAGAAGTACCCAAACTGAAAAGGATACTAACACCTCCAACATTGAAAAACCCCGCTCACACTTGTGTAACATAAAAACGCCCTTTCCCAAGTAAGAATGTGATTTTATATACCTCACCTTTAATATCAAATAGTATCGTTCCTGATTTCGAAAGGTTTCCATTTGAGAGATAAATAACACCATGCGTTAAATTGTTGTATGGAATGGTAATATTATTTGAATAGTTGCGTCTTAGGACCTCTCTCTTGGAGGAACCAACTAAGACCTTGTAGTGAAATTCATGATCCATAAAATACACATATACTGATTCGCTATGACTCATTGCATAGTTTTGTGCAAAGAGCAGATCGTTTTCTAGTGTTTGAAAAAAGGATTGGATTTTTTTAGCTTCAACTACCGGTTTTAATTGAAGAAAAGAAACAGAGGTAATTACGGATAAAACAGTCAACACAAGGAGGATTTCAATAAGAGTAAAGCCACGTTGATTATTTTTAGGGAGTAGCACTTTCAGAAACTTCTCCAGTAATTGAATCGATTACAATTGGGTTTCCACCGGGACATCTGTCAGTATTAATATAATTACCCGTTTTAAGTTCCTCCAGTGTCGGAATTGTCTCATTCTCTATTTCAAATACTTGTACTTGTGCCTGAACCATTTTGATGAGTGCATCACATCCCTTATCTTTTATGACAGCATTGTGAGAAGTAATGTTCGGAATTGTAATTAGTAATAAAATTGAAATGACAAACAAAACGATGATCATTTCTATAAGTGTAAAGCCTCTTTCATTCATTGTCTTTATCTCCTTTTATATAGAATTTATTAGCTTAAACATAGGTAGCATGATTGCCATGTACATTGATACGATAATTAGTCCAATACTCGTAAACAAAAGTGGCTGGCTAACTTTTAGGAAGGTCGCTATTTTACTATCTAATTGCTCTAATGTGTAATGGCTATAATGATATAGTTCTTGATCAAGATTCCCGTGAGATTGACCGTGTTTAATGATTTGGGCTAGTTCTTGATCGAAGTAAGTTCTTGTAGAAATGATATGATCTAATCTTTCACCAGAAGTTAGCAATGACTTTATTTCAATTGCTTCTTCTCTAAAAAATTCTGAGTGCTTTTGCTCCTCAAAGGATCTAATTGCCTCATAAATTGAGAGTCCACCTTTGAGTAAGTTACTAAGTTGAACTGAGAAAAAATGAGAGTTCAGCAGCCTAATCCACTTATTAATAAAAGGTACTTTTACTATAAGCCTCATCTTTTTAATTGCTGATAGTCGCGTAAAATATAAGAAGTAAAGGAGGAGACTTAACACAAGGAAGACTAATACAACATAAAAAACTATTTTACTAAGGTTAGAAAAGTTTAGAAGGATGGAGATGAAAAATGACGTATCTAGGTTCATTGAATGATAGAGCCCCACAAACTGTGGTAAGAGAATTTTAACTAGGACAATTACAATGCAACAAACAAAGAAAATGAGGAAAAGTGGATAACTAATCATTTTCTTAAGCTTTGCTATATGTTCAATTCTTCGAGCCAATATCAAACTACCTTCTCGAAGTGCAAAAGAAATATCTCCTTGTTTTTGAGCAAAAAATAAATAAGCAAGTACATCTTTATGAAACTTTAAATCTGTTAGAATGCTATAAAAGCTATCCCCCTCCTTTAGTTTTTGCAACCCTATTTGTAAATCCCGCCTACATTTTTCACTCATTTGTAACTGCAGAAATTCAATGCCTTGTGTGAGAGAATAGCCATGATCCAGTAATTCTCCTAATCTTTTTAAAAAGACCACTTGTTCCTGAGGCTTCCATTTATTCTTTGTCATCTTTAATAACCCATCGTTCCATCTCACTATTATCCAAATACCCAAGTGCAATCCCCTTTTTGATCACATCACGTAGCTTTAGGTAGTTCCCACTACCTTTTTCCCCCTTCGCCTCTTTCATTACCTCTTCTAGCGCTCGTCCACTTAGCAGTTCATAAACACTAGCACGGCGTATTTTTCTCATCTTTTTACAATGAGATGAGCATTGTCCCTCACAAAATGGACATTTAATAGTTACGAGCCTTTGTGCTGCGATTGCAATGAGTGTTTGTTCGATTTCTTGGAGAGAGACATCAAATTCTAATAGACGATAAATCGCTCCTTTCGTATCTCTCGTATGCATGGTTGAGAGAACTAAATGACCTGTAAGTGCTGCTCGTACAGCAATTTGGGCCGTTTCAGCATCACGAATCTCTCCGACCATGATGATATCAGGATCATGCCTTAAAATCGCTTTGAGGCCTGTTGCATAGGTAATACCTGCTTTTTCATTTACTTGAACTTGCAGAACATCCTCATTCTTTCGCTCGATTGGATCCTCTAGGGTAATGATATTTCGGTTGAATAGTTTTTTTGTAGCACCTAACAGGGAGTAAAGCGTAGTCGTCTTACCTGAGCCAGTCGGGCCGGTAAATAAAATAAGGCCATGTGAGTGTTTTAATAGTGAGATTAATTTTTTTGTAGTGTTTGGAAAAAGAGAAAGCTGAGACAATGGGTAGGTTGTATCCTGTGGAAGCATTCGGATAACTAAACTTTCGTCATAGGCGGTGGGTAATGTTGAAAGACGTAAACTAATTAAGTGGTCATGTATGATTGTAGAAAGCGCACCATTTTGCGGACGACGTCTTTCTCCAATATCCATTTCGGCAAGGAATTTAAAGTGAGAAACTAGGCGGTCAAATCTTTGTTTCTCGATGATTTCCTTTGTTACTAGTTCGTGGTCTAGCCTAAACTGGATAATCGCATCATTTCTGCGAGGAACAAAATGGATGTCAGATACTCGATTAATATATGCATCCTGCAAAATCCTGTCCCCCAATTGTTCAATTGGATTCAATGATAATCACCTCATCTATTTTTATACAAATATATCATTTCAACAAAAAGTAACATTTACCTTCAAATTTTTTATTATTTTGTAAATTTTGTGTAAACTGTTCACAAATTGGCCACATTCCTTATCCTCCATGGGTTTCTCTCCACTTCTTACCATTTAACAGGAGTAAATTAGGTAGGTCTAATCGACTAAACCTTAATACTGGCTTAATATTCCATTGTTATAATTTGTCTTAATTAGAATGTTTAGGATGATGGGGGCATGATTATGAAAAAGTTTATTTACAATTTTAAGAAGACCTTACTAAACAAGCAATCCAAAACAAACTTCGCATTTAGGTTTAGTAGACTTAGCCTACGAAGAAGATTGTCATTTCTTTTTGTTATATTACTTATAACATCACTCACTACGGTAGGGGTTAGTTCTTACTTTCAAGCAAAAAATGCGACGATACAGACAATCGAAAACAGGTTAGAAAGAGAAGCCGAGATGATGGGGTATGTTGCTAAAAATCTAAAGTTTCTATATATAAGTGATGATACATATTTTAAACAACAACTAGAGGTTAGTGTACGAGACCAACAAAAACAACTAGAAAAAGATGGGATTGTTTCAAGCATCTATACTATTTCTAATAAAACAGTAACACCTTTTAAGAGTAGTAAGGACTCTTCACTATCTTTCTCAGATACGTTTATCAATAAAGTAACCCAATCTGACAAAGCTGTTTTTCAAGAAAAGATAAGTGGTGAAGATTATACAATTTCAACTTTAAAGTTGAATGAGGTAAATGGGCAGTATCTGTTAGTCGTTCCTACTGAATCTTATTTAGGTGCGGTAACTAAAATGGCCACCTTTACAATTATCACTGTAGTAGTAAGTATTATAATTTCTTCAATCATTCTTAGCCTTTTTGTTAAAGGCTTAACAAAACCTCTGGTGAGATTGACTGATATAATGAGACAAGTTCGTGATGGCAATTTAGTGGAGTTATCCGATTCTTTACAGACAAAGATACCAGAAATACGTTCTTTAGATAAAAGTTTTCATACCATGCTTACTCAAATGCGAATGATTATTAAAGAAATAAATGAGACAACAAATCAATTAGAACTAACGGGCGGAAGCCTCAGTTGTACTTCAGAAGATGCATTGGAGTATAGCCGTCAATTAATAAAGGCTATTAATGTTGTAAAAGACGGTGCAGAACAGACTGCGATAAGCTCTGAAAGTAATGTGGCGAGTTATCATGCAATGAAAGAAAATGTTGATAAATTATTACTCAATATGAATACAGTTTTTAAAAGTTCAGAAGACATGAACCAATCAGCTATTCGTGGTGAACAGAATAATTCAATTTTAATTGAAAAAACCATCTCTTTTGAAAAAGATTTTGAACATATGACATCTACAGTAAAACAAGTACAGCACCATTCTAATTCTATATCGAATTTAGTAGGGTTAATAAAAAACATTGCTGAGCAAACAAAGTTGTTATCACTGAATGCTTCTATCGAGGCCGCTAGAGCTGGAGAGGCTGGCAAAGGATTCGCTGTTGTTGCTCAGGAAGTAGGTAAACTAGCGGAAGAATCTTCAAAAGCAAGTAAAGAGATCTCTAGCTCAATTTCAGAAATGGAAAAAGTAACGTTTGTTGCTACCGAAGAGTTTGACCAAATGCTTCAAAAGATTAAAACGAATCTTTCTAGTGCACATGATTCAAAAGAGTCATTTGACCACCTTATGAAAGTAATCTCTAGTTTAACTGTTAAGTTAGAAGACATGAAAACTGAATTAGTTGAAATAAAAGAAGGAATTCCTGAACTTGAGGAAGCAACAATTCGCTTCGCCTCTGTATCGCAGGAAACATTAGCAAGCAGCGAGGAAATGCTAGCCACAAGTGAAAATCAAATTGTTCAAATGGAAAGCACCTATGAAGCTGGTATGAGGTTGAGTGAACTATCTAAGTCACTATCACAACTTTCTAAGAGGTTTAAATTATAAAAAACAAGAGAGCAACCATAGTATGGTTGCTCTCTCCTTTTTACTGTAGATACTTAGGCGGTGGTGTTTCATGTGACTTATAGTTAACTTCAGAAAAGATATCTGACTGATCGTATTCTTGCTTTTGTGATGCAGGTGGCGTAGGTTCAACAGCAGGTTCATTAAACTTTGTAATTAATTTAACTTTAGGTAATCGCTGATTAATCAGCATTTTGATTTCCTGAATATCTTTCTGTATTTGTTCTACATCCTGTTTTGTGGCAGGCTGTAGATTATCTTTAAGAAGGAAACCAATTTGCCCATTTGGTTCTAATGTAGCCCACTTTATATCAGAAATCCTGGCAACATTACCTTGACGTAACTTCATTTCAACCTGGTCAACTGTTAATCTCATTTTTTTTATGTTCTTTACATTCAATTCTCCATTTTCAATAATCATCTTAGATTTACCTGTGATAAATGTTTCTAGTTTATCTGACTTTATTTGGCCATATTCGATTGCAATTAATGTCAGGATTAAGACAGCACCTACTCCAATGGTTACCCAAATATTTCTACCCGCAAGAGGTTGTACAAGCAAAGACCCAATTCCAATCATAATAACCGTTTGTGCTAAGGTCATTTGTGAGATAGACTTTCTTCCAGCAAATCTTAGTAAAAAAGTACCCGCTACTATTATTAATACTGCCTTCCAAATCCAACTAAAATCCATTTATAAAAGCTCCTTTATCTAATAATCACATCTGTTAGTTATTGTTAGAAAAAATCCATGTCCTATACACTTTATGAACTTTTTTCACTTTTTTCGTATATTTCTATTTAAATCGGTTAGCATAATAGATGTACCAGCAAGAAATTACTTTGAATTGAGATTTCAATTGTACCTTGTAGCTATAGTATTTTGTCTTGATGGTTTTTAACATCTTGAAATGTACTTTGCTGTCGACGATATTTCGTGATATTTCCTTCTGAAATATCCCAAAATATCCTCTTGCGGTGCGGATTCATGAAGTTTATTCGAAGAAGATGATTCATGTTTGTTTCTCATTGGGCTATAGCCAAGCGGTAAGGCAACGGACTTTGACTCCGTCATGCGTTGGTTCGAATCCAGCTAGCCCAGCTATTTTTAAAAGAGCTTAACTTAGAGTTAAGCTCTTTTTGACATTTTATTGAATTTTTCTCTTTTTTTATGAAATACCCCTAGTACTGTGATATAAATCATAGCGTTACTACTATGCTCATCGTATATACTATCCCTATACATTAAAGTGCAGTTTAAGATTTTTATTAAATGAAATTAGTTACCAGGGGTAGGAGTGAGAAGGATGGAACAAACATTAAAGATTACAAACGTACTGTCTGATCCAACACGTTATTATATTTATCAGTTTGTTATTAGAAGACATGGGGAAGTAACAGTTCAAGAAATTGCTGATGAATTCAATATTCATCCAAATGTAGCTAGACTACATTTAACTAAATTAGAAGATGTAAACATGTTGATATCAGAGACTAAAAAGACTGGAAAAGGTGGAAGACCTAGTAGGCTATATCGGTTGTCTGATGATGTAGTACAGTTGCACTTCCCAGCGCGTGACTATAAACTTCTCGCTAAGATTGCTATTCGGTCAATGATGTCACTCGGTGAGGCAGGTAAAGTTGCATTATATGAAACTGGGAGAGTGTTTGGCCAAGAGCTAGTTTCTAGCCATTTATCAGCAAATATCGGCGCACCCTTAGACCTATCCTTTGATCAAAAATTAGAAATTCTAAAGGATGCTTCAGATACAGCTGGGTTTTACCCTGAATTTCATCATAATCTAGATAAATCAAAAATCTTTTTTAAAATCTATAATTGTCCTTTTAAGGAGATTGCAAAAACGAATCATGAAACCATCTGTACAATGCATTTTGCCTTTTTAAATGGAATGTTTTCTGTCTTATTTAATGATGTAGAGTTAATTGAAGAAGAAAATATGATGTTAAATTGTGAATCTTGCAGCTATCAAGCACTTATTTCGAATTAATAGTACCAATATGAGGAAAGCTATATCTCAGTGGAGCATAGTGAAAACTTCACTGGGAGAAGTTTATCATAAAGTATTATTTACAATTCACTTACACTTACATTATAATAGTTAAGTGATGGATAGAGGTATAAAGGAGGGATACATATGGATCGTATGTTCCGCGTATTAGGATTTTGGACAGGTATATTCGCCGTAATGTTTTACCTTGGTCACATGGAGCAAACTGCATTACTTTTCTTTGCTCAAACTGGATTCTTTATTCTTTTAAGTTATTTAAAATTGTCTGAGCGTATGTATATTTATGTTTTCGGCGCATATTTAGCAATTTTCTTTGCTGGATTTACCTACTGGACAACATTTATGATGGTTCCTGGGGCAACCCATTAAAAAAAGCGATGATTTTCATCGCTTTTTTTATTTACCATGTTTTTAAGATTTCATCCCAGTTTAGTAATACATTTTTTTCTTGGATAACTACATGAAACGCTGCACTCATACTTCCTTCCATAATCAAGGATCGAAGTGCACGGTTTTGCTTACTTTTCTCTGAAAAAGGATTTGTATCGTGATGTTCCTGTAAGTAGTCCAGGATACCTGCAGCTAATAGAAAACGATCTTGCCTTAATTTTGTAACATAATGTAGTCCATTCTTTTCACCTGTTGTAATCAATGAATCAAAATGTATATGCGTGGTTAAATCCATCTCACCTGGATGCTCCAAAGGATTCTCATATAGTTGATGCTTGTAATATCCTCTAAGACTACCTTTGCTATGCTCAGGCTCCATCCATTCTTCATTTGTGTACCCATAATCCACTGTGATTACTATCCCCTTGTTAAGCCAACTTCCAAGCTTTTGAATATGGTCTTGCATTGCCAGAGGAATTTCAAATCGCTGCTTGTCCTTCAGGAAGATCTTTTGTTCCTCCAAGTATGTAAGGATCGCTTCATTTGTCAACAGGGTGGAGCTTTCAACTAATTCACCTTCGCTATCTAGACCAACCATGACCTCATACAGTTCATTATTTTGCTTTTCAATTACTTTCACCGGAAAGGCATCATACAGTTCATTTGAGAAGAGTATACCGTTAAACTCAGGATATATCTTTTGCATGTCCTCTAGACTTTGGAATTGCTGAATGCCACGATGAGCTTCTAGTATGCTTTGCTGAAGTGATTGATGGTAAGAGCTACTTTCAATTAATGTATAGGTTAGGTTACCATAGAGCTCAGAATCTATCCGCTGCAGCTCATCCAAAATCGCTTTAGCGAACCGTCCATTTCCTCCACCAATCTCGCAAAGGTGAGGCTTTATATCCCCTTTTTGTAACAACTTGTGAAAGACGTTAGCAAAAAGAGTCCCAAAAACATTGGAAATGTTGCTGGTCGTAATAAAGTCTCCGCCCTTCCCAATCTTTTCTTTTGGTTTCATGTAATACCCGATTTCAGGATGGTATAATACGATATTCATATAGTCATCATAAGGAATTTGACCTGTTTCAGACTCAGAAATTACATGTTTTAAATAATCTATCATAATGTCACCTTCTCGTATGTTTACACTATTGACACGGGAAATACTTTGTTATATCTTAAGAGTAGTAGCTTACAATATCCCCTCCCATTATTTTAATAGAGTATCCCTAGAGGTCCCTTCTCGTCGTACGAGAAGGGATTTTTACTTTTGCGGACTGAGAAGCCGTTATTTACATAAAAACAGCCAATTTGATACTACTGTCGGACTCATATTCCGTTATCTTCTAAAAATCTTCCTATAAAACCCTTGTTTCCTAACTATAACGGCCTTTGAGTCCACAAACTAGCTCAAAACCACCTTTTTGTCTAAAATAAGGGTATTTGAGTCCGCTTCAATCCCCCGCAAAACACAAATCCCTAAAACCCATGTAAAAACGGATTATCATCCATTTCAGCCTGAATAGTTGTCTCTGGCCCATGTCCTGACAGAACGATTGTATCTTCTGGTAATGTTAGCAGCTTCTTATGGATGCTTGAAAGAAGTAGCTCAGAGTTCCCCCCAGGAAGATCTGTACGTCCAATACTTCCTGCAAATAAAGCGTCACCTGAAAAGACTACTTCAGCTTCCTCGTGGTAGAAAGAAACACTTCCTGGTGAATGTCCTGGTGTATGGAATAATTCAAACGTAAATTCACCTACCGTTAGCTTCCCTTCTTCTTTTATGAGGACATCTGCGTCTTTAATTCTAACTTCATTCCCCATAAAGAATCTTGAACCATTTAACGAAGAATCCCCTAGCCAGTTTTTCTCACTTTCATGTATGTACACTTTAATACCATAATTGTTTCTAACTTCATCCACTGCCCCTATATGATCGAAATGAGCATGTGTTAATAATATTGCTACCGGCTTAAGTCCCTGACGATTAAGAGTAGAAATCAATTTTTGACCGTCACCACCTGGGTCAAATATTACACATTCTTTCTGTTGATTAGATAAAATATAAGCATTGGTCGATAAGGGACCAAGTGGAACTCTTTGCCATTTCATACTATGTACCTCCATTGCAGTTATTATCTTTCTATTTTACACTATAATTAAATTATCGAAAAATGAATACATACATATAAAATAAGGAGACTTAAATCATGTTACTACGATTTGGGCTTGAGATGAGTATTATTAAAGAAAAGTTGCCAGGCTATACAGCCACAATAATCAAAGAAATAGCAGGTCTGGTTACTATTATTGACCGTGATGAGCAGATTCTAATTGTAGCTACTGCAAAAGAGGCATTGGAATTACAAGATTATCTTATAGAACAAAATCTCTTTGAAGACTTTTTCTTACTACTTGAACTTCATAACCCTGAGACGAAAGAAACATTCTATGATTATGGAATACATTCTCTTCAAGAAAAGGATTATTTATTTCTTGAAATGATCTCGGTATTTACGATTGAGAGTGGGTCAAATGAACAAATCGAGATGTCACTATATCAATTCGAGGAGCATCTTCTTTGTATCGATACCGGATATGAATCAAAAAAGTATTATTATGTAGATCGTAACTTTGTTGAACTAATAAATGGAATTGCCCAAGCATATGACATAGAAGTTTCATTTTTTGACCTCGACAAATTACATGAAAAAGATTAAAATAGGTAACGTACAAGTCCGTAAATCTACATATAGAAAGTATAGTAGATCATTTAAATTATGGAAATAATATGAGAAGGTATATCTTCTCTAGCGTCAGATTGTTTTAGTTTTAAAAAAATCTGACATACACAACAATTTATACAATAGTAGTAAGGGGGCAAAATAAATGGGTCTAGTAATTATTTTTGCATTAGTAACTATTTTTTCTATTTTTGGTGCATTACACTCGATTCGTACTAAAAACCTACTTGGGATTATGTTTTCTCTAGGAACTGTAGCTGTTTTTGGTTGGTTCACAATCATGACAGTATTAAACAGTGGTTTCCCTGTAGCACACTAATTGAAATGAACAAAGCCATCAAAGGAGAATTTTCCTTGATGGCTTTTTGTTTACATTTTGTTACGAACGCTTTGAAGCTTATCATTCATTTTAACTTTTTTATCACGTCTGTCATCGATTCGAATATTTGTTGCTACTCGCTGAATACCTTGATTAAAAGGTGCCTCATGAATCGCCTGAATCACTTCAAAGAGGGTAGGTAATTCTCCTTCAATTAGTGTGCTCATAGGTGTTAACTGATAGTCTATAACACCTTTATCCTTAAAACTTTCTAGTGTTTTTTGAATCTCAGCAACATAATTACTTACACTTGGGGAATCTGTCCCTATCGGAATAACGGTTACATCTACAATAGCCAATGAAATCTCTCCTCACAATTGAATGAGTTCTTTTACTTCCTTCGCTTTTACATCTATTACTTTCTCATATTGATAACCATATAGGCAGTAATAACCATTAGGTGAAAAGTTAATAGGTAAGCTATCTATACTGGAAAGAATTGTTTCACTTTCATCTGCTTCAAGTGAAAATGCGATTAGCTCAAATTTTCCAGTGTATGTATCATAACTTGCACTTTCTCCTGGTAAAAATGAATAGAACTTCTTTTGGTTTGTGACATAATCGTGGTAAGGCACATACCACCTAGAATAGGTTGTCAACAAGGGTACCATTATTTCTTTCTTTTTGTCCATTGTCCCAATATCATATAAACTGTAAATGCCTTTAGTTGTTTGGACTTTATCATTGCTGACTGTAAAAAGAACGTCCTTAAAGGTCGTAAATGAGATTACATCTTCCAACAATAGGCTTTCTTCATTTGTTTCGAAATTAAACGTATATAAAGGTGCGCTGAACACTGGTTCTTCCTGGTTCCATCTCATATAGGAAATACTCTGTTTATCAAACCATTGTACAAATGGCTCATTAACAGTGTATGGCGTCATTGTTTCTTCACCTATTTCTAAAACAAATGTTGAGAAAGACCAATCCTCTAAAAAGGCAGTAACAAAAATCTCATCTAAAACATTAGGATTCCAGACAAATTGCAAATCAAAAGAATTGATTTTCCAGTCATAGACCTTTTCTCCTTCTTTGTTCACAACAAAGAGCTCTGCAGCATTTCTTTCACTTGAGGCATGGATTAGGAATAAACTGTGATCTTCATTCGCTTTCATTGTGACAATGGGTGCATCTGTATGATAAAACAACTTCTTTTCTCCTGTGAACAGATGGTAGTAATATATATCAGACCCTCCATCTTTATCTACGATGTATAAAACACTCTCATCATCAAACCACTCACCAACTGTATTAAATGCTTCTCCATTCATATCAAGAGAAAAAATCTGTTGACTAGTACTAAAAAAAGGCGCTGGTACTTGTCCTTTGAGTACGTCCTTTTCTTCTTTATGAGGCATATCACTTACTTCATACAATTGATGAGAGGATTGACAACCAGTAATGAAAATGACGGTAAACATTAAACCAAGTAGCACTCTCATCAATTTTCTTCACCTCTCATATATAGTCTATTACGATTATGATGCCTAGAAAGTTTCAATTCAAGAGAAAAAAGCCGAATTCACGGCTTTTTTTTATAGGTCTATTGGTACTTATCCTTCACTGATTATAGAATTTCATTCCTAAGAATTATTATGGATCTACATATACATGCTGGCTAAAAATATACCTAGGCTTTCCTCGTATATCTCATCAAATTGAGTTAGAGGTAAAGGATTGACTCCTTCTCCTAATTCAATTGTAAAGCCAGGACGCTGCCATTCTTGAATGAACCAATCCTTGTAACCAGCATGACTATCAATAACCTGGACAGACTTATATCCACTCACTCTTTCAAATTCATTGGCAATCACTTCTGAATAAGCTGGTTCCAAATTCTCGTAACCCCAATAGAATTCTTCCCCTTGGGTGTGGAAGGCTACTACTCGAGCAAAATCTCTTTGTCTCGTTAACTCTGCCATTGCAATTGCCTCCGGCTCTGTCAGTGGAGCATCACCAGGATAGTCTCGTGGAGCAGGAGCTTTAGGTTCCTTGCGCTCTTTTTCGATTTCCCATTTTGCAGGGTATTGATTATTTAAGTCAACACCACGTATATTGGCCTTCCAATTAGAAAAATCAAGGCTTCCATTATTTATTTCGACTACATCGCTTTTAAAAGGTGCTCTAGTTGGAGGGCCATTCAGCACCAAATCAACCCCATCAGGGTTTACCATAGGAACAATTGAAAGGGTTACCTCCTGATAAAATGGATTTGTCGTAAAACCCTGTAGGGATGTCATATTCGTTAGGGAAAGTAAAAACTGATTTACAAATTTCATAATGATGGCTGTAGTGATCCATTCGTTTGCATGAAATGAGCCGTTAATGTGAACATGTTTAGGTCCGTTACCAATTTGAATTTCTTGAATATCACTACCCAATACCGATTTACCAATGGATTGATATCGTACGAACGGATATATATCAGTTAATTCATCAAGATCCTTATACATTAAAGCTGAGTCATATTCTCTTTTAGAATTTACAATCGGCTCTGTTATCCTTGATGGCACAAATATTTCTTGACCAATCTGAAGTGTATTTGGATCAACGTCCGGATTTAACAATTGAATGGCATCAACTGCAATATTTCTTTTTGTGGCAACTCCCCAAAAGGTGTCACCTTTTTTAATTGTATAGGTAAACTTTCGGAAACCTGGTATCTTAATCTCTTGGCCAACCTGAAGATTTGACTCAATTATGGAATGGTTAGAATCAAGAACTAGCTGTAAAGGTAGTGCAAACAACTGACTGTAGTACCAGAGTGAATCTCCTGTTCGAACTCTAATTCGCATAAGCAATGACCCTCCCTTTAAGGTTCTATTAAACTTTATGTATATACCTTTACAATCATTCTTAGAGATATAAATACTAAGCAGTAGTTAAAAAAGCTCCGACCCAACGGCCAGAGCTTTTTATTATTGATTTAAGTTTTGTGATTGATCTTGATAAGACTTTCCATTATAGAAACGTAGTAGATCTCCATAAACGATTTGATCGGAGTAATCTAATTCTTGCTTAGCCTTTTTCATAAATGGCTCACAATATGCCTCTTTTGTCGGTTCACCAGTTTGTTTATCATAACACGTATTTTTTGTATAAACATAGTTTTCAGTGATGAAACTACCATCTCTTAAAACAGCAAATGATAATTTTTGATTTGAAAATACGTCTGAACCAAAGTGGACATCATCCTTCGTATCAATACCTAATAAATGAAGAATGGTTGGCTTTAAATCTATCTGTCCAGATACTTTAGAATTAGTTTGTGGGTCCTTATCTGTTACACCTGGGATATGAATAATAAACGGTACACGTTGAAGCTGTACTGATTCAAATGGTGTCACTTCACGACCTAAGAATTGACCCATTGCTACGTTATGGTTTTCAGAGATACCGTAATGGTCACCATACATAATAATAATCGAATTCTCATACAAACCTTCTTCTTTTAAACGAGTAATGAAGTGTTTAACAGCCTCATCTTGGTAACGAACAGTTGGAAAATAGCGATTCAATGTTCGGCTATTTGAAGTAAACTCGTTTACCATTTTATCTTCTTCATCTAGTTCAAACGGGAAGTGATTTGTTAATGTAATAAATTTTGAATAAAACGGCTGTGGTTGAGATTTTAGATGTGCAATGGATTGTTCAAAGAAATCTAAATCCTTTAGTCCCCAACCTACTGAGTTTTCCTCATTTACTACATAATCATTAATTTCAAAGAAACGATCATAGCCTAATGAACCATACATAATGTCACGATTCCAGAAACTCTTGTCATTCGCATGTAGAACCGAAGAGAAGTAACCATAGTCTTTAATGATCTCAGGAGTAGCAGTAAATTCATTTCCACTATGTGTGAAGAAGACTGCTCCTCTGCTGATTGGATACAGTGAAGTATCTAATAAAAACTCTGAATCAGATGTTTTACCTTGACCTGTTTGGTGATAAAAGTTATCAAAGTAGTAACTTTCTTTAATAAAATCATTTAAAAATGGAGTGATTTCTTCACCGTCAATCTTTTCATTAATAACAAAGCTTTGAGTAGACTCTAAAGAAATAACAATAACATTTTTACCTTGTGCAACTCCATATAAATCTTCATTCGGCTTCTTTTGGTTAGCCTTTAAAAAGTTCTCAATTTCAATAAATGAACTACTATCAGCCATTGCACGTTGTGCCGAAGATTTGGATTGTAGCACAATATCATAAATGTGATAGTTATACGTACCAATATTCTTTACTAGCATTTCTCTATCAAACGTACGAGTTAACAATTGTGGTCTTTCTGCTTCTGCTAAGCCAAGGTTAAAGAAGAACACTGCAGCAACAGTAATAAAGTACGTTCTGCGTTCTCTCTTCGTAAATGACTCAATACTTGCAAAGTTTGGCTTAAGTAACACAATAGCAAAGATCACTGCAACATCAACAAATAAAAGTAAATCTGTAAACTTAAATAATTCTGTGAAGCTGCTACCTAAATCCCCCATATTGCTCGTTTGGAACAAGACTGGAATTGTAATAAAGTCATTAAAGAAACGATAAAATACAACATTCGCAAATAAAATTAACGATGTAATGATACTTACTGTTAGTATATATGCATTTCTTCTCTTCTCTTTAATAAAGAATGCTAGGCCAAATACTAATAGTAAAAAACTTAATGGATTTATAAAAAGTATAAACTCCTGCATAGGAGACTCTATTTTTATATCAAAGCTAGTTTTATAGACTATATAGGTTTTTATCCATAACAATACAGTTGTTAGAGCTAAAAATTTAATTTTAGAAAACGAAAACTTTCGCATGGTCTTACCTCCTTGTGTCGCTCAAAAAATGGATTGCAGGTCACAATTTCCATTTATTAGTTTTGAAGCACGATGAAAATAATCTTAATATGATTTTTACAAAAAAGCAATAATTAATTAATGGAAGGCTGGTAACATTATATAGATACGTATTTATTTATTCAGAGTCTATTGTATATAGACGAATGAAAAGTAAAAAAGTTTCGTTAGAACTAAAAGTTTAAATTATCTAAAAATTGCAACAAAAGCGCTAGAGCTGGACGCAGTGAAACTTAAGGCTAAGTTATCCACAAGATTACTTATTGATAATTTCCTAGACAACAAAAAAAAGCTTCAACTTGATTGGTATTCCAATTGAGTCGAAGCTACTATTTCATTTGAACTATATGCTTACTTAAGCTAATTTTATAGTAAGTTTGTCTTAGCGAGCCAAGCTCCACCAATTACACCTGCATCGTTTCCTAAAGTTGCAATAGAGATTTTTGCTCCAATTCCTACACGCGGGAACACATATCGTTGAAAATGTTTAGAAACAGATTGAACTAAAACATCTCCAGCTTTCGAAACTCCACCGCCTAATACGATTTTTTCAGGATTTAGACCATTTGCAAGGTTAGCCAGTGCAAGGCCTAAATGAAAGCTAATATAATCAAGAACTTCCTTAGCTAATTCATCTCCAGCATTTACTGCATCAAATACGTGTTTTGAGGTAATGGTTCCATTACGTTCAAATTCTTCTCGTAAAACGCTTGCCCTTGAATCCTTATTTAACTTCTCAATTGTTATTCGAACTACTCCAGTTGCTGAGGCAATTGTTTCAAGACAGCCCGTTTTACCACAGTTACAAGGAGTACCACCTTCAACTATAGAGGTAATATGACCAATTTCTCCAGCAGCACCATTCACACCGTGAACGATATTTCCATTTGCAATGATACCACCGCCAACTCCTGTTCCAAGAGTTACACAGATTAGATCTTTAGACCCTTCACCTGCGCCCTTCCACATTTCACCTATTGCAGCGATGTTCGCATCGTTATCAATAATAGCAGACAGTCCTGTTTCAATCTCTAACTGATCCTTTAACGGAAAGTCCTTCCACCCCAAATTGACTGCTTCATAAACAACACCTGTATCCATATTCACTGGACCAGGTGCTCCCATACCTATTCCTAGTAGTTTATTCTTAGGTAGATTCAATTCTTCAAGCTTTGAATCAATCGCCTTTGCAATGTCCGTTGTAATTTGTGCTTTATTCGTTGGAATCTCCCATTTTTCAATGATTTCTCCGTAGTAACTAACGAAGGCCATTTTTATCGTTGTTCCACCTAGGTCTACCCCTACTAACAACTGATCTTTCATCTTATCTCATCCTTTATTTAAGATTTTTTTGTGGTTAATTCTTAATTTACTTTTCAGATTCCTTTGCCATTTCCTGGCGAAGTAATAAGATCGCCCTTTGAAACTGTTTTATATCGATCATGTTTGATTGATAAAGCTCCCTTACCTCATCTTCCATCAGTTCTAAGTCCGCTATTCTGTCACCGAGATAAATATATGTACCATAAGTCTTAAGTAGATGTCTAACATCAAAAATGCTGTTCATATTTTCGCCTCTTAAGTCGAGTTTCTTCCTATTAATATGTACTTTTCTGAGAATTTAAAATTCTGCTCACAATGAGCTTCTTCCTAAAAGTTGGTGTATTTTATTTTTACTCTTCCCATTTAGAGTATTAAAAAATAGAAGGATGTGCAAGCGTGGATGAAAAAAAATAAAGAGTGCCTAGTAGACACTCTTTATCGATCTGGATCTTCAGGATGTAATACGGGTGGTCTCTTATTTTTCAAAGGGATTGGTGATCTGAATAAAACAGATCGAAATGCCCGATATGAAAACGGAATAAACGGCCAAAAGTATGGAACATTAAAGGATTTCATTCTTGATAACAGAATAATCCAGAGAGTAACAGCAATAACAAATCCAACCACATTAAAAGCAGCCGCTGCAATTAGGAAGATAATTCTAACGATTCGATTTGCTAAACTTAGTTCATAACTAGGTGTGGCAAATGTCCCAATGGCCACAACCGCAAAGTAAAGCACTACTTCATTTGTGAACAAACCAACTTCTACCGCCACTTGACCAATTAATAAGGCTGCCACTAGCCCTAATGCTGTTGCAAGAGACGTCGGTGTATGCACAGCTGCCATCCGGAGCATATCGAGTCCTATCTCAATTAATATAAATTGGACAAATAATGGAATTTCTCCCACTTCATTTGGACCAATAAAACCTAAATTCTCCGGCAAAAGCTCTGGGTTTACAGATAATAAGTACCAGATTGGCAGCAAGAAGAGTGAAGCCCAAACTGCTATATAACGAACAATCCGTAAGTACGCACCAACTACTGGTTTGTTACGATATTCCTCTGCATGCTGTAGATGATGCCAAAAGGTAGTAGGCGTGATGAGAACACTTGGTGATCCATCAACTATGATGATAACGTGTCCTTCGTATAGGTGTGCAGCTGCTGTGTCTGGTCTTTCTGTATAACGTACAACTGGATAAGGATTCCAATGTCTACCTGAAATAAATTCCTCAATTGTTTTCTCTGCCATTGGTAATCCGTCTGTATCAATTTTATCAATAGATTTTTTAACTTCATTTACGTGATCTGGATCTGCAATATCCTCTATGTAACAAACGACTATGTCTGTTTTTGACCGTCTTCCCACTTGCATATATTCCATTCGAAGAGAACGATCTCTTATTCGTCTTCTTGTTAAAGCTGTATTAAATACTATTGTTTCAACAAATCCATCTCTTGAACCTCGAACCACTCTTTCAGTGTCAGGTTCTTGTGGTCCCCTTACGGGATAAGTTCTTGCATCTATAATAATCGCTTGATCTATTCCCTCAACAAGTAAGACAGTAGGTCCTGCTAATACAGAGTCAACAACTTTATCTAAATCATTTACTTTTTCAACTTCAACGTATGGAATATATGTTTTTATCAATTTATCAAGTGCATCTTCTTTTAGCGCATTTTCATCAAGATTCGCCAAAAATCTCATTAACAAATGAAGAATATCGTCTTTTGCAAATCCATCAATCAAGAACATTGACATGTTCCTACCAGCATATTTTAAATCTAACTGAATCACATCAAAGCTTTTGTCGACACCAAGCCTATCTTTTAAATAGGAAGTATTTTCTTGTAAGTTTGATGTCACTGGATGTTTGGGTTGCTCAGCTTTCAATTTTACCACTCCTATCAAATCGCAAGAAAGAGGCGCACTTTTCTCACGCTAAACAATTGTACGTAGTTCCTTCACGTCCATCTTTGACTTAATTATGGAAATACATACATGGAATGGTAAAGATTGCATAATATTAATTAGAAAAACTCAAAAATTGTTATACTGATATTATTTCTCGGGCAATTCTCACCTATTTAAGCACTAAATTAAAAAAGTGGCATGAAAATGACTACTCATTATTAAATGAGTAACACCATCACAACCACTTTACATTCTAAATCCTATGATAAGTAGAGAGACCGTTAGCAACACAGTTACAGTAAAATAAATAACACTATTTTTATATAACTTCCTTCCCGGTAGCGAAACAATCCCAGAAGCTAAAAAGCCACCTATCAAACCACCAATATGTCCTGCATTATCTATGCCAGGCACGATAAATCCAAAGGCTAAATTAATGAGAATTATCGTAATAATATTGGTACCCATTGTCCGGAAAAACAGTTTTGGATAGGACAATCCGAAGAATAGTAATGCTCCAAATAGTCCAAATATAGCACCAGAGGCACCTGCTGATACGGATGAACTAAATAAAAAACTCCCCAAACTTCCTGCAAATCCGGCAAAAATATACAAAATCAAAAAACGAGTTCTACCAAAAATACGCTCAACTGCACTTCCGAGAAAATAAAGGGCAAGTGTGTTCATTAATAAATGAAAGATACCTATATGTAAAATTATAGGGGTGAAAAACCTCCACCATTCTCCATTTAATATTAAGGTATTTTCTTTTGCACCAAATGCTAATAGTGTATCTATGTTTGTACTTCCTCCACGTAGTTCAAGAAGTAAAAACATTAGTACCTGGAGCGCAATAAAAACATATGTAAAGAATGGTTTACTATATTGAAAAATCCGTTGTTCATTTTTTATTCTTCGTTGCGTTTCCTTTAGAACTTCCCTTCTTAATTCTTCTATGCCACTAGTATCAATTAAAGGACCAGGGGTATCCTTGAAGTCTTCAATTGAAAAATCTGCTAAAAGTTGTAACCGACTGTCTTCTTTTGCTATATCTGCATGAAGAACGAAGGTTTTCATATTTATGTGTGTTCGATTTTCTTTGATATGTAAAGGTTCTTCAAGTCTATGCTGCCAATCATCAACAGGTGGGTAGGTTGACACATATATATTAGCCACATCTAGCTTTTTGAAACCAAGTCGCTTGCTAATATTTCTCACTTTTTGCAAGGTGGTCTCCATGTCTCTTTGCATCCAATTTCCCCAGTCAAGATCATAACGTAATATACGAACTAACTTAGGCAACTCTCGCTCAGAGGATTCAAGCCATATTTCTTGTGCATTTGTTGATATCTGTAAGATTCGATATTCCTTTTCTAGCACTAACGTTCTAGTTAGCTTCCAAAAAGTATAATCTTGTCGAAAAACCATTAGCATCCCCCTAACCTTTTACCTAAGTACTAAATATAGTAGATAATTCAGAAACACTTCTAACCTCTATCCCGATACTCTTTCGCACCCTAGGTGTTTCATTTCGTGTATTAAAATAAATGGCATCCCAGTTTGCGTTATTCGCCCCTTCTATATCAAGTTCCCAAGAATCACCTACATACACACACCGTTCACTATTCGTACCGAGTCTTTCTTTTGCAATTGCAAATATTTCAGGAGAAGGCTTTGCAACTTTAACTGCATCTGAGATGATAATACTCTCAAAAAAGAAATGGAGCCCTGCCTTCTTAAGCTTGTTATATTGTATTTCACTATTACCATTAGTTATGATTCCTAGTTTACTACCTCGAGTTTTTAAGGTTTCTAACAGAGTTTCTATTCCTTTAAATGGGACTACAAAATGAGCAACATGCTGATGAAATAATTCTTGCAGTCGGTCAGCTTGCTGAAAGGTAGCTCGATGCCCGAGTTCCTCCATGGATGAAATGAACCTTGCTCTTCTGTATTCTTTTCTACTCATTGACTTTTGAGAATACGCATGCCAGTATTCATCACAATATTTTTTAAAGATTGGAAACCATTGTGTGATAGATATTTCCTGCTTGCTTTTGTTTTCATCTAATAACAAAGCAAAGCAGTATTCCATTGTTCTTTCAAATGTTTTTTCATAATTGATGATTGTGTTATCTAGGTCAAAACAAATGATATCCCAATTCATTCTTTTCCCTTCTCTAATAAAAAATTTGGCTTTCGATTAAAGAGAGCAGTTCATCTTTAGTCGAAAGCCTTTGTTGGAGTTTTAGTATCGAAATGCCTGTCTCATAAAGCGGTCTCGTAAGAAAGGAATGTTCATGGCGAATGAGACAAAATATCTGCGTATGGATGGATTACCAAGTAAGCCATTCATTATTTTATAGCGATAACGGTAAAAAGCATATACTCCACCAAGTACAACAAAAAGTCTTGTAATACCATTAAACATCGTATATCCCTCCTCACCTTACTTTTTGAAGTTTCTCCGATTTTTATACTGGAGGAAGGCTGGTAAAACTTTAGGAGATGAAGGGAAAATAAAAACTTATCTTATAAGTAGTATTGAGATAAGACCAGCACTGATGGCTGAAAATAAAATTGACAAGAAATTAACAAGATCATTGTTTATGGCTAAGAATCCTTTATGATGAACAGTTTTGTTCTTACAGTGAATTGTCTTTTCTGTTTCAATATTACATATCGTACATTTGAAACCAACCTGAACAATTGCCCCTAGAATTGTATCCATTATATTACCAGCAAAACCAACAAAAACTAAAAATATTATTATGTATATTGAAAGGTCCCAGTATAGGTATGACAAGAAACATATAAAAATGGAACCAAACAAAGCAGCGATTGTTCCTAAGTTAGAAACCGCACCAGATGTACCAGGATCTACTTGCTTAAAGCTAGTAATTAAATATGGCCTTTTTTTACTTATTGACCCGATTTCAGACGCCCAGGTATCTGCATTGGCTGCAGCAATTGAAGCAATAAATGCCGATAACATAGTTGGTGAAGGAAATATGGCCATTGCTATTCCTAGAATGGCAGGTACACCCCCATTGGCTATCACTTGAACACTATCCCGCTGCTCTCCTTTTTCAATCTTGCCTGATAAATGTTTTTCTTTAAAGTCACTTTTATATTTACTCCAAAGACTTGAGCTTGCAAAAAAAGCACCTAATAGCATCAATCCGCCATACCCAAAGCCTATTGCAACAGAAAGCCCCACGAAAATAGTTGCAATACCACCTGAAAAAGTTAAAGATTTTAGCTTATATCCAATAACTGCAACTAGAACACAAAGTGTAAAGGGCAGAATGATCTCACTCATGGCAGTTTATTACCCCGTGAGTACTAACAATTTTTTGGACAGGTAAATCAAATGGCTCAATTGGTAGATCATCGATGAACTGACCTGGAAAAGCTAAGGACATTGTTGTCCCTTTATACGAAGCTAAGTATCGGTCAT
Source organism: Cytobacillus suaedae (assembly GCA_014960805.1). Lineage (GTDB taxonomy): Bacteria > Bacillota > Bacilli > Bacillales > Bacillaceae_L > Bacillus_BV > Bacillus_BV suaedae. The sequence goes on from CP063163.1 coordinate 3,212,723, forward strand.
AGTAACCACCACCATGACCAAGTCGAAAGCCTTTAATAGTAAAGAATAACCCTGGTACAAATAGCAATTGAATCTCATTTTGTGATACTTCTTTTGTAATATCTATAATAGGTTCCTTAAGGCCAAAATAGACAACCTCTAATTGGTCAAAGGAGGTTATTTCATGAAATGTCATAGTCTTAGTAGTTGGGTGGCACTTTGGAACGACAACCCTCTTATTTGACCGCCAAGCTTCTTTAATTAGGTCTGTAGTATTCGGTTCGATTTCTCCAGAGATTGTGATTCCTATGGTTTTCGACTGAATCCACTCATCCATTTTTACTACATTTTCTGTAATCTCAGCTGATAACCTTGAACGAGACTGTTCAGATAGTGATAAAAGCTCATGTTTAATTTCCGCACGAAGTTGTTTTTTCGTTTTCAACAACTACACCCCCTGACTGTATCTAAAATAATTTTATCATAATTAACTAAAGATGAAGGACATGAAGTTTGGGAAATTTTATAATTTGTGGCATCGGACTGATTGCTCTACTGCATTGAACCTGTCCGTATCACCTCTTGATTCGGACTTGTTTGGATTAGGTTAAACTGAACCTTATCATAAATAAAAGAGGTTTTGACCAGAAAACTCTCCTTAAGGATGGGAGAGGCTAGAAAAAAAAAATAGGAATGGTATTGCCGAAAGATATATTAAATGAATTGACAATTGTTAGAAACCTATTAAACTAAAGTTAATTCTTTCCGCATGTTTTTACATATTATTTCTTTATCTTTGCTAATCCGCGATTATTATTTACGTTTGCAATTCTCCAATTGAAGTAATATTAGTTACTCCTCCTTTTTACGATATTATCTGCTACTTGTTAATTTTCATAGTTTTTCAAAAAACTGTCTAAAAATCAAATTGAACCAATAATGGAGATGATTCATTGGAATTATTAAATGTTTATGTTGTGAATGTTCTATTAGATAGGAGAGGGATGTATGGGATTTGAAGAAGAATATCAGGCCTTTTTGAATACTCACTTACAGGCAAGAACCGGTGAGCGGTTGCGGCGCCTACAAGAAGGTCACAAACAGGCTGAAATGTTGTTTTTAAAACAAGTGTGGTGGCCATTATTTTATCAATTCAATTATCTTCATCCTGAATATGAAGTCGATGATTTCAAGGATAGCAAGAGGTATTTAGATTTTGCTTATATTCGTCCCGGCATTCGGATTTGCATAGAGGTAGACGGGTATGGTCCTCACCTAAAGAACATCAGTAGATGGCAATTTTCCGACAACCTAGAACGACAAAACCAACTGGTGATTGATAGATGGACCGTGATCCGTTTTTCTTTTGACCAAGTAAAAGAGAACCCCCGTAGATGCCAACAGGTTGTACAGCAAGTGATAGGTCGATGGCTCGGTGATGAGCTAGATCAGGCATCTCTGTCTTTACTTGAAAAGGAAGTACTTAGGCTTGTGATTCGAAAAGGAAAAGACATATCTCCTACAGAAGTAGAGAATTATTTAAAACTAAGTGACAAGACGGTAAAAAAAGTACTTACTCAACTAGTCGAAAAAAAGATGCTATTGCCTGCATCTGGAACAAAGAGGATTCGCTCTTATAGGTTAGGGGATCAGGTTAATGACCCGGTTTGATTAATAGACGGAAGAATTCCGCTTAATTAGCATTTTTAATAAAAAATAGCCCAAATAGACGGAGAAATTCCGCTTATTGACTCAAAAAACGTGAAAATGTGGTAGTTTGCTTTGAATAACCGGAAAATCTCCCCTTATTTACCTCGAAACGAGTTCCATTCTGTATTTAGCCGGAAAATCTCCGCTTATTTATCTTTATGGGTCAGCAATCAAAAGGAGAAATAAGCACCTCACTTTAATGCGTATTTCACTTCTCGATTCCGCCACGTCTGACCAACCCTACCAGAACCTATCTAAATATACTCTCAAAACGGATTCGTTACTCAAAACACCAACTTCGAACAACAAAAAAAAACAGTAGGAAATAAATTCCTACTGCTTACTTTGTTTCGCGGTGAAGAGTTACCTTTTTCAATCTTGGGCTGTATTTTTTCATCTCAAGACGATCTGGGTTATTACGCTTATTTTTAGTTGTAATATAGTTACGATCACCAGTTTCTGTGCAAGCTAAAGTGATTTTAACACGCATCGTTATATCCCTCCAAACACATGTAAATTGAACTCATCTATATAGATGATTTTTAGATTGGATTTGAACTTATCTACCCTCCGAATCCAGAAGAACCTTATTAAAAGTTCATTCTGAGAGCTCGGACAATCGAAAGCTTCAATCAGACTTAATTATCATATCATTTTTCTTGTCGAAATGCCAGTTTATTTTTTTCTACATGATAATTACTTTACATTTATTTTCTAGGACTCATTCGTAATGCTGAAAACTTAGACTTATTCATACGAATTTTATATTTTTTTCGAGTCAGCCTTCTTCTTACTAACCCATATGTAGGTGAGTTTCCTACCACTTTTATTTTCACCTTATTTTCTTGTAAGTCAAGCTCAGTTTGCCTATAACGTTCATAACATCCTATATCAGACCAATATCCCTTACATAGAAATCCATACAAACCCTCTTTATTCTCAATCAACTTCGGAAATAGGTCTCGGCTAAAATCATAAAATGACCCACTAGACCAATAAGAAAATACTTCAGGGTTTACAATATAAATCCCTGTATTAACCTTGTCATTATAGACATCTTCCCAATCACTCGGCTTCTCAACAAACCGATGTACTTTTCCTTTTTCATCTGTCTCTACTAAACCATACTGTAAAGGGTTTTCTACCTCTGTTAGTAAAATTGTTAGTAGCGCATCTTTTTCTAGATGATAGTGGATTGCTTCAGTTAAATTAAAGTCCGTTAGAATGTCACCACTGACCACAATAAAGGGTTCATTTAAGAAACCTTTAGCATTTAGTAAACCACCAGCTGTCCCGAGCGGCTGATTTTCATGAAAGTAGGATAATGATACACCAAATTTACTTCCATCACCAAAGTAATCCTTTATCGATTTACTTAAGTAGTGGGTTGTTACCGCAATACTCGTAATTCCATGTTGTTTTAATAAATCAATGCTGTATTCCATCACAGGCTTATTTAAAAGAGGCACCATGGGCTTTGGTAGACTATTTGTTAAAGGTCGTAATCTATTACCTCTCCCACCGGCGATAATGACACCCTTCATGTATCTTTACCCCCTACTTAATTGATGATGATAAAAGTAATTCCTTATATAGTCTACTTGTGTCATCAGCAATTTTATGCCAGCCAAACATTGATTTAACTATTTCTTTTGCAGTTAGCCCTAATCTTTGTGCAATTTCTTCATTATCCAAAAGATAAAGGATCTTATCAGTTAAGTCATTTACATCTCCCGGTCTTATTTTCATTCCCGATACATGGTCTTCTATGATACTTGAGAGTCCGCCTGTATCGGACACAATCGTTGGTTTTCCATTAATCATTCCTTCCAAAGCAACAATTCCAAAGGGCTCGTATATACTTGGAAATAATGCGATATCACACTTCTGATATAGTGCGTTTCGTTCATGATCATTTATAAAGCCGATAAATTTTATATACTGATTAAGGCCTCGTTCGTTGATAATGTTTTGATAATGTTTTAAGAGCGGACCTTCTCCTGCAATCAAAAACAATGCTGATGGGTAACGTTTTATAATATGAGGCGCAGCATCAATGATCATAAAGAATCCTTTTTCATTGACGATTCTTCCGATAGAAAAAATTAGTTGACTATACTGTCTGCCAATACGATCTGTTAAATTTGTTGTTTCAACAATCTTTTCAAATTGGATAGGGTCAACCCCATTTGGAACAACATCGATTTTTTGATGACTTTGCAAAAAGATTGATTCTACCTCATTTTTCATATACTCACTACAAACAATAACACGGTCAGCTTCCTCTATAAGTCTTTGCTCTTTTTCATGTATTAAATGATTTGTTTGGGTATAGAGGCCGTTGTATCGTCCCCACTCAGTAGCATGAATGGTAACCATGAGGGGTTTTCTTCGGATTGTTTTTAGGGACAAAGATGCCTCACCAACAAGCCAGTCATGTGCATGAATCAAATGTATAGGAAATTGATCCATAATCTCAAGAGCCTTAACGGCCAACTTAATATTTAGTTCACGTACCCACTTTAGAAAATGTGTGGAATTATAATCCCCTATACATACACGGTGTACATGGACCCCTTCGATTACTTCATATTGTGGTGCAGAATATAGAGTCGTTGTTAGTACATGTATAGAAAGTCCTTTATGGACTAAGTGTCTTGAAAGATCATAAACGTGCCGTGCGAGTCCACCAACAATATGTGGGGGAAACTCCCAGCTTAGCATTAATATTGCTAGTGATTCATTTTCTGTTGGTTGTCGTTGATGTATTTTCAGTTCTTTTAAAACAAGGTCAAAGGAACGAAGTGCTTGTACTTCTTCATCGGTTAAACATTCTTCACTAGAATAAGAAGTATATGTACTAAAATTTTCTTGCCAGGTACTATTTTGTTTTTTCAAGCTTCCACCCCATAATTAAACGCATTATTATCTTTAAGTATACCCTTTAACAATAATGTTTCAACATTCAGAAATTGTCGATATTTAGCTAAATATGGTATAAATGTACTTAGATATTTTATTGAGGTGAAAAGATGGAATATATGATTATAGGATTATTGATATTTGCTACACTGCTTTTACTACTATCCTTTTTTCGAAAAGATAAACTAAACGAAATTGAAGAGCAGGTAGATCAGCTTTCTTTAACACTTATGCACGAAACGTATCAATTGAAAAAGAAGATGAAGATTCTTGAAGAGGAACTGTTGATTAATGACCAGGAGATTCCTAAACCTATAACACCTATTCCAGATGATGAGAATGAGAATGAGAATGAAAATGAATACATTCTCTCTCAGGTCAAAAAGGGGATACCATTAGAACAGATTGCAAAGGAATCAGGACTTCATACGGAAGAGGTCCGTTTGTTAGCAGATCGAGCAAAAAGGCAGAGTAGGGGCTTATGACAAATAGCATGCTACGTGGTATTGCAGTGGGAATTATTTTAGCAACCATTCTATTATCTGCCGTCTATTTCTTAACACCTAAACACGTAAATAAGGTAACCAAAGAAGACGTAGAACAGTATCTTTCTAAAAATAATTTAGTGGCAATACCCCAACAAGAGTATGAAGATCTTCAAACAGATGATACTAGCGCTAACAAGGATGACTCTCCTAAATCTGAATCTGAGGAAAAAGAAGAGCCAAAAGAAGTTGAAGAAGAAGAAGTACCAATACAACAATTTACATTAACCATCGTTTCTGGAATGAACAGTCTAGAGATTGCGAACATATTAGAAGGAAAACGAATTATTTCTAATGGAAAAGAGTTTAATGAATATCTGACTGAAAATGAATTAAACACGTTGATTCAAATCGGAACCTATGACTTAAGTAGTGACATGAACTATGAAACAATAGCAGACATAATCACAAAGTAAAAAATCTCAAGCTTGTAAAGGCTTGAGATTTTTTATTTACGTATTTAAATCGTACTGTTTTGCTCTTACCATGAAAATAATGTGTTCTGACATGTTGGTTGTATGATCTGCAATACGCTCGATATAGCGACAAACAAAGGCTAGTTGCGTTATTTGGTTGATGGACTGTGGATTCTTCGTCATCAATTCTAATAGCTCTTGAGTTAACTTACCATATAAAGCATCCACGGCATCATCGGAAGCTGCCGTTTCTCTTGCTAAAACTGGATCTTCATTGATATAGGCTTCAACAACCTTTGACAGCATGTCTAAAGCCATACTGGCCATTTTGGGAATCTCAACAATTGGTTTAATTAATGGCCCGTTACCAATATGAAGAATAGATTTAGAAATATTTACTGCTAGGTCCCCAATTCTCTCAACATCATTAGAGAATTTTAAAGCAGCGATAATTTTACGTAAGTCAGTTGCAACAGGTTGTTGCTGTGCAATTAATTGAACAACAAGATTATTGATTTTCTCATCTAGTTGATTAATTTTTGCATCTTCCTCAATAATTTGCTTTGCTTTTTCAAAATCTAATTCAGCCAGTGCTTTAATAGAATCTTCAACTGACTTTCTTGCAAGGGAAGACATTTCAAGTAAGCTATCTTTAAGCTTTGTTAAATCTTTGTCAAAAGAACTTCTAATTGCCATCTTACCAAACACCTCTTTTTTTGTATGGTTATTCTACACAGGGTGCACTTAGCACAAAAAGTGTGCCAAGAATTATCCAAATCTTCCTGTTATATAATCTTCGGTGCGTTTATCGTCTGGGTTTGAGAAGATTTTTTCAGTGTCATTAAATTCAACAACCTCACCCGTTAGGAAGAAAGCTGTTTTATCTGATATACGTGCTGCTTGTTGCATATTATGTGTAACTATAATAATACTATAGTTTTGCTTTAATTCCTGCACTAGCTCTTCAACTTTTAATGTTGAAATTGGGTCAAGAGCAGAGGTAGGCTCATCCATTAAAATAACATCAGGCTCTATTGCCAAACATCTTGCAATACATAGACGTTGTTGTTGTCCTCCTGATAAACCGTAGGCATTTTCGTTTAAACGATCTTTTACTTCATTCCATATTGCTGCACCACGTAAGCTCTTTTCAACGATTTCATCTAGAATCTTTTTGTTTTTTATACCATGAATTCTTGGTCCGTAAGCGATATTATCATAAATGGACTTTGGGAATGGGTTTGGTTTTTGAAACACCATTCCTACATTTGTTCTAAGCTCTTCAACCTTATAAGATTTTTCAAGTATATTTTTCTCTCTATATAAAATTTCACCCGAAACACGTACAACGGGAACTAACTCAACCATTCGGTTTAACGTTTTAATATAGGTTGATTTACCACAACCTGAAGGTCCAATGATCGCAGTAACTTCATTTTCATTTATCGCAAGGTTTATATTTTTTAAAGCTTGATCTTCACCGTACCATAAATTTAAATCTCTCGTGTCATACACTACTTTTTTGTTTGTTGTTCCATTTTCCTTTGTCTCTTTATTTTCACGATCGGCTATAACCACCATAAAAGAATGCCCCCCAATTAATATCTCTTTTGAAACTTGTTCCGGATAATTACCGCAATAGAATTCATAACCAATAAAACAAATAGTAAAACAACAATTGTAGCTGCAGCAAGATTTGCGTATTCAGCTACTAATGCAGAGTCAATAGTCCAATAGTAAATTTGCATCGGTAAAACAGTAAATTTATCAAAAATATTGTCTGGTAAAGGAATAAGTAGTGCTGGGATACCGATTACTACAAGTGGTGCTGTTTCACCGATTGCTCTCGAAAGTGCTAATATTACACCAGTTAGAATACCAGGGATAGATGCCGGTAATACAACCGTTCTAATCGTTTGCCATTTGGTTGCACCCATTCCGTACGAGGCTTCTCTTAAAAAGCTAGGTACTGCACGAATGGCTTCTTGACTTGCTACAACCACGACTGGAAGAACAAGTAATGACATGGTTAAACCACCAGCTAGTACTATGTTTCCAAGGTCTGAAGCTCTCACAAACACAGTAAGACCTAATAGACCAAATACTATGGATGGGACTCCAGCTAGGTTTGAGATATTCGTTTGGATAAACGATTGCAGCTTTCCTTTTTTTGCATACTCTTCCATATAAATAGCCGTACCAACACCTAAAAAGAGCGTGACCGGAGCAACAACTAACATTAACCAGAGAGTCCCAAGTATGGCTCCCATGATTCCGGCCCTCTCAGCATCAGTTGAGAGCTTGTTAGTGATAAAACCTAGGTCTATCCAGCCTAAACTTTGAGAAATAACTCGATAAAATAAAACAATTAGTACAAGTAAACCAAAAAGTGTAGCAACTAAAAATAATTGCTTTGCAAAGTTGTTTGTAAATAATCGAGAATTCATTCGCTTTTGAACTTGAGTAGAGTCTACATATTTCATTTTTAATATTCCTCCCTAAACCTACGAGAGATATACTGAGCCACTAAATTCATAATCAGTGTAAACACAAACAAAGTCATCGCAACAGCATAAAGACTAAAGTAGAGTGTTGTACCAGCAGCAGCTTCTCCCCCTGTTACTTCTACAATATAAGCTGTCATTGTTTGCATAGATTGTGTGATATCAAATGTAAAATTCTTTGAACTACCACTTGCAATGGTTACAATCATTGTTTCCCCAATTGCACGTGAGATTCCAAGAACAAATGAGGCAATAATCCCAGAAATTGCAGCAGGGATAACAACCTTCCAGGTTACTTCAAGTTTAGTTGCACCAAGAGCTAACGCACCTTCTCTCATTGCATTTGGCACAGAGCTCATCGCATCTTCTGAAAGTGAAGCTACCATTGGTATAATCATAATCCCCATTACAATTCCAGGACTGAGGATATTGGTTGGTTCAAGACCGGGGATAAATGTTCTTAATAAAGGTGTAACAAATGTAAATGCAAAGAAACCATATACAATGGTTGGAATACCTGCAAGTACTTCTAATATAGGTTTTAACGTTCTTCTAACCTTTTCACTTGCATATTCACTTAGATAAATTGCAGACATTAGCCCAATAGGAATAGCAACGAACATAGCTATAATGGAAGATATTAAAGTTCCAGTTAGAAGTGGTAATACCCCAAACTTAGCGTTTTCTCCCAAAGGTTTTAGTTCGGTTCCTGTAAAAAATGAAAGAAATGGTACTTCTCTGAAAAAAGCAAGTGTTTCTCGAAGTAATGTAAATAAAATACCAATTGTCGTTAAAATAGAGATAGCAGCAATTAATAATAAAATAGTAGGAACCATTTTCTCAAAATAATTAGAAATGTTTTTTGTATTCTTTTTCTCTTTAATCATTTCTCTAATATTTTGTTTTGTGGCGTTATCCAAGGTTTTTGCCATGTGTTTTAAATACCCCTTTCATCCTTAACACCATATATGTAAGGACAAGTGTATAATCCGAATAAAATAGCTAAGAAGATGAGGTGCTGGTTTTGAGCACTCCCATCTTCAAAAAGTATTATTTTAAAGCTTCTAACTCTTCTACTGTTGTCTGTACTTCTGCGTCAGTTAATGGAGCAAACCCAGTTTCAGTAGCTACAGTTTGAGCGTTTTTCATTGTATAGATTGCATAATCAAGTACTTGAGGTTTTTCTTTAGCCATATTTACATTTAGATAAGTGAACACCGGACGTGTGAATGGTGCATAAGCTCCATCTTCTTTAATTGTGTCTAGTGATGGCTCAACTGCTCCTTGACCAAAATCAACTTTTACAGCCGTTAACTTATCTTTATTGCTTGCATAATATCCATAACCAAAGAATCCAATTGCATTTTTATCTTTTGAAACTAGATCAACTAGTGTAGAGTATTCTTGTTGTAGGTTTGCACCTTCCACTAATTCTTGCTCATCTAGAATAACTTCCCAGAAAAATTCATAAGTTCCGTGATTTTCGTTTGGACCATATGCTTGAATAGGTTCATTTGGAAATTCAGGTCTAACATCAGACCAATTCTTTTTACCAGCACTTGCAAGGAAGATATCGATAATTTCTTGTTGTGTAAGCTCAGTAGCCCAGTCATTTTCCGGGTTAATTACGATTGTTAATCCATCAAGAGCAACTTTAAGTTCTTTCACTTCAATTCCTAAATCACTTGCTGTTGCTGCTTCACCTTCTTTAATATGACGAGAAGCGTTATTAAAATCTGTACCATCTTCTACTAAGAACTTTTTAAATCCAGCACTTGTTCCAGAGCGACTAACTTCAACAGATACATTTTCTTGTTCATTAATCATATAATCTTCAGCCATTCGTGCCATAAACGGGAATACCGTTCCAGATCCATCAACTACAACGCTACCTTCTAATTCAGCTCCACCTTCAGCAGCTTCGCTTCCTGTTTGTTCGTTAGTGTCTTCAGTGTTAGTTCCACATGCAGCAGTAAATACTACCATAAGAGCCATTGTTAACATAAGAAGTAGGCTTTTAAAGTTTTTCATTCCTTATTTCCCCCTAAGAGTTGTGTTTGATTTGTCCTACAAGAATTAATATAAAGGATAAGTATTAATTCCGTTTTAACGGATTGTAAAGGTTTTGTAAATTCGTGTAGAAATGTGTATCATTTTTTTATTTATGGGCATTAATTCAAAAAAAAATAGCACTATAGCTATAAGAGCTATGTGCTAATAGTATTTATTTCTATTTTTTATTTATTCGTCCCTACCTGAATTGTTTTCTTCCGGCCCATTTTCTGTTTTAGTAGATTGTTCAGTAGAATTAGTCTTAGTTCGATCTTTGCCCTTCAACTCAAAGTACTTATCAAGAATTCGTTTTCCAATAAAATTATTGATTGAATGTCTATCACTATAATCAGCATAAGCAAATGGAACGACCACTGAAAACGCAACTTCAGGATTATCATGTGGAGCATAGCCGACTAAAGTTACATTATAAGCAGTGTATAGTTTCTTTTTTTCTCCAAACTTTCCTTCTAAATCATAATAGAAGGATTCAGCCGTACCTGTCTTACCAGCAGGCTTATAAGGTGCATTCCCAAAGTGGCCATATGCTGTTCCACCACTTTCTTGCATAACCTGCCTAAACCCTTCTTGTACACGATCTATTTGTTCAGTTGTCATGTCGACTCTGTTTAGTATAGTAGGTTGAAAAGGGGTAACGACAGGACCTAACTGTTCATGCTCCATGATTGGTTGGCGAATTTCTCGAACAATCTTCGGTTGCATCCTATATCCACCATTCGCAATTGTTGATACATATTGTGCCATTTGTAATGGAGTATACGTATCATATTGTCCAATCGTTAAGTCTAATAAAAATCCAGGTAGACTTGTATTTTTACCAATGAAGCCAGTTGATTCACCCGGCAAGTCAATTCCAGTTTTTACACCTAATCCAAATTGACTAAAATAATTTCGTATCGTTGGAAATACCTCTTCGTCAAATGGAAGTGCCTTATTTGGTCGATAAGTAGCATTGGCAATGGCAATCCCAGTCTTAAACATATACACGTTTGAAGACTTTCGGAGTGCTGTTAAATCATCAATTAAACCCATTGTTGTTACTGATTTCTTTGGTTGACTCCCTTTAATATAAATCGGTTCGTCTCGTAGCCTTGTTCCAACCTGGAGCACACCTGTTTGATAACCTGTTAATACAGTTGCACCTTTTACAGCAGAACCCATTGTGTACGCAGCGTTCATATTACCTAAAGCGTAATCATCTAACTCAGGCTGTCCGTTTCTTACAACATACTTCTTCCCCGCCATAGTTAAAAGCTCACCAGTTTTTGGATCCATCATTACAACAAAAGCACTGTCCAGAAAATGAGTACCAGGCTTTTTCTTAGCAATTAGTAGCTCTTCCTCTATAATTTTCTCTACTTCTCGCTGTAAGTCCATATCGATTGATAAAACTAAGTCTTTTCCTCGTTCACCTTCTGAAATGACTCTTGTCTCCAGAAGATTATTGCCTTTTGTTATATTTTCAATCTTTCCTTTTTGACCATGAAGAACCTCTTCATATTGCTCTTCTAGATAACTTTTCCCTACCCTATCATTTCTGTTATAACCACGGGCAAGAAAGAAATCTAGTTTTTCTCTAGGAAGCCCCTCTTCAGCAGTTGAAGTGGTACCAAGTATCGATCTTAGCATAGAACCATATGAATACTCTCTTTCCCAGTCTGTTGTTGTATCAATCCCAGGCAGTTCTTCTAGATGTTCACTTACTACAGCATATTCTTCGTTTGAAACGTCCTGATTTTTTACAATCTGAGGTGTAAGAGAATAACCTTTATTTAGTTCCCTAAATATGGCTACAACCTCTAACTCTTGTTCTGATATTTGAGCAAGATCTGCTTCGGTTATTCGATCCAACTGCCTTTGATATAGATCACTATTTGATAATTCTTTTTCATCTAGTAGCTTCAACTCTTCCTTCGTAATTAGAGCCTTTGCTTCTTCATGTCGAGTAATAAGCCAGTAATCTTTTATATCACGCTCGGTTAGCTTACTCGTATCCTTTTCAATATAAGTTGCAAGCTTTTCAGCAACTTCTACCATATCAATTGCTTTTGTCCCTTGAGCACGTGTATAGGTAATCGCATGTAGCGGTTCATTATCCACAATCACTCGTCCATAACGATCATAGATCTTACCTCGAGGTACAGGTGTACTCACCGTACTGTTTTCGGTCCGATCTACCTGCTTTTGATAATTTTCACCATGGACAATTTGTACAACACCTAAACGTAGGATTAAAGCAGAAAAAAGGATAAATACAAGGAAAAATAACATATTTAAACGAAAAGGAACATGTGACTTTTTCTTCTTCTTCATCATACCATCAACCTTTTTATTCATTTAAGAACAGAAAAAGACACCTAAAGGCGGTGCCTTACTTATTATTTATTCTATAAGAAATTCCTTGGTTTTACCACTGTGAAGATAGAATCATTTTATGGGAATTTTTTTTACTTAACTAGTTGCTCCGCCTTCCCCTTCAACTAATTTTCGGTTGGATGGTGATTCTAACCCTGTTTCTTCGTTTGCTTCCTCTGGATCATGGATTTTTACTTTTCTAATGAATAAATAAATGACCGCATGACCAGCTCCAATAATTGCTAGTAAGACAGGAATACTTTTTTTCTCGTCAAAGAAAGAAACAGCAATTAGAAATAAAAGAATAGAGACTATCCTACCAGAATTCAGAAATAATTCGCGAACTACGATATATTCGATTCTCATTTTTGCAGCATTCCAACCTTTACCGATTACATCATAGGTTAATGAAATATACGGAACCAAAAGAGTAGGGTAAGCAATAGCAATGACTACAGCGTAAATTAATAATCGAGCGTACGTTACATCAAACAAGATAATATAAATCGCAGCATATAAAAGTAATCCTCCAAGGAGAATTGCCTTTTTTCGATACTTTTTCTTGATTAAGCGTGTAACAATGAAATACGAGACAAACGAGACAGCAGCATTGACTAAGCCAAATTTACCTAGAGCTAGTTCACTATTGGTTGTAATAAAGACCAATACTGATATAACAAAGATGAATGTGCCTTCCCTTAACCCCTGGAAAAAATGAGCATTTGTTACAAGCTTCCAGTTAATATTATTTTTTCTTTCTTGAAGGATTCGTCTAAATAAGAAATCTCCTTCAGCCTTTCTCCTTTTTATAAAAAAGCTAAGGACAACAGCACCAGTAAAGAGTGCTAGTGAAATTGTGAAAATAACTGTATAGCCAGTGAATTTTTCCATCGTTGAAATAATGTAGCCAGCAACAATGGGTCCAATCATACCTGCAGATGATCCTAATATCCCTAAAAAGCCATTAAAAAAGTCCCTGGTTTCTGGCTCTGTAATTTCAAAGGTAAGCACATTAAAGGCGAGCCAGTAAAACCCATATCCTATACCAAGTGACGCTCCTAGCAATACTAAATACTCAGAGGCATTTTCACCAATTATAAGGACGGTTATAAAGAAAATGGCTAAAAAGGTTACACCTAGCCTTAATACAATGACTCTGTCTATTTTTTTCGCGAACCTTCCAGCTAGCATAAAGGCGAGAGGTTGCAAAACAACAATGGATAAGTTGTATAGTCCTATGTCAAAAAATTCTCCAGATTGTTTCCACAAGTAAACATTAACAAAGGTGTTTGAAAGCGAGATGCTTAGTGCATACAATCCACCAATTAATAAAAGCAATATTAGATCTTTATTAATTTCATTATTTCCTGATAGTTTTTTCAAACCAAACATAGCCGACTCCCCTTCTCTGTCTAATCTGTAGTTTACCAAAAAGCTTTGACAGATATTCGGAAATAGGGAAATTAAACAAAAACAAAACAAGCTAATGTGGATATTTCCACACTAGCTTGTTTTCAAATTGGTGCTATTATTTTGCAGCGTTGTAACGCTTAGTCACTTCATCCCAGTTTACAACATTGAAGAATGCTGCAACATAATCAGGACGACGGTTTTGATAGTTTAAGTAGTAAGCATGCTCCCACACGTCAACACCAAGTACAGGTGTTTTACCTTCCATTAATGGAGAGTCTTGGTTTGGTGTGCTAGTTACTTCTAATTCACCATTGTTAACTACTAGCCAAGCCCAACCTGAACCGAAACGAGTAGCAGCAGCTTTTGCGAATTCTTCTTTAAATGAAGCAAAGCTTCCGAATTTGTTGTTGATTGCGTCTGCTAATTCACCTGTAGGTTCACCGCCACCGTTTGGAGAAAGAATGGTCCAGAAAAGACTGTGGTTAGCGTGCCCTCCACCATTGTTACGTACAGCTGTACGTGCTGCTTCAGGAACTGCATCAAGGTTTGAGATTAGATCTTCAATGCTTTTGCTTAGAAGCTCTTCGTTACCTTCTAGTGCTGCGTTCACATTTGTAATGTATGTATTGTGGTGTTTTGTGTGGTGAATATTCATTGTTTCTTTGTCAATGTGTGGTTCTAATGCATCATATGCATATGGTAATTGTGGTAATTCAAATGCCATAATAAATTCCTCCTTGGATATAGTTAATTTTTTAGTAAACATCATGAGACACATATACATGCTTCATATGTTTGTTACCTCTTACATTATCAAAACTGCCATAAAATATCAATTAATTAGCTCTCAACATAACTATAGTAACCTTTACTTCTTAAATTATACTTTATGCCTTATTTCACAGTGGCTTATTAAAAAAGGACCGTTGTCATACCCTTTGAAACTTGTCCGTTCCTTTTCGCTGCAGGCACTTGCTTTCCGCGGGGAGGGATGCGAGCCTCCTCGGTGCCATGCACCTGTGGGGTCTCGCACTTCCCTCACTTCCCGCAGGAGTCAAGTGCCTTCCGCTCCAATCCACTCTGTGTCTGTATCACAGAACAATCACTAGGAAATATCCAATCATAATTGCCTGTATAATTCCTTTTGTAATGACTCCACTTAAGAAGCCTAGTAATGAACCAACACCGATTTTGACTGCTTTTTTGAATTCTGTTTTATGTACGATCAGTTCTCCAATGATGGCTCCTGCGAATGGGCCAATGATAATTCCTGCTACAGGTATTACAAAAGGTCCAACTAATAATCCAATTGTACTGCCCCATATGGCTGCTTTGCTTCCTCCAAATTTCTTTACTCCAAGTAAGTTCGTTAAATAATCAGCAGCTAGGAGTAAGACAAAGAATAGTATTTGAATCATCCAAAAGAGAATTGAAAATTGTTCAAATCCATAAGCAAATCCATATATTGCTATACCTAGAGCAATAAATACGACGCTTGGAATGATTGGATAAACTAGTCCGATAAATGAGATGACAAAGCATACAATGATTAAGCTCCAAAATAAAATATCCATAGTTCTCTCCTTAATATGAAAAAGTGCAAGGGCTCTATTCCCTTGCACTCTATTATATAGTAAATATTTTCTATTTTCACATTACAAGTGACGCTCACCAAGAACAGCTTCTGCGATATTAACCGCATGGTCGCCAATTCTTTCAAGGTTACTGATAATATCAACGAACACAATTCCAGCTTGTGCAGAACATTTCCCTTCAGTTAAACGAAGGATATGCTTTTTGCGTAAAAAGCGTTCCATACTATCAATTTGCTCTTCTTTTTTCACGACTTCAATTGCGGCTGTTGTATCGTGATTTTCTAATGCCTTAAACGCTTCATTTAAAGTAGAAATTGTTAATGCAAACATTTCATCTAAGTCTTCTATAGCTCCATCAGTCAGCTTTACTTTATTCGTGACTTGATAATCAACAAGTTCAATAATATTTTCAAAATGGTCTCCAACTCGTTCAATATCACGTACCGTATCTACTAATGCAGAATGAAGTGTCGATTCAGATTCAGACATTGAGCTAGATGAAAGCTTAATTAAATAATCCGTTATCTTTCTGTCTAAATTATTAATCGCATCTTCAAGTTGTAATGCAACATCCGCATGCTTTTGTTGTTGTGTTTTTAAGAAGTTATGTGACTCTTCAAGACCTGTAACTGCAAATTTACCCATTCGAACAATTTCTTCTCTTGCTTGACCAATCGCAATAGAAGGAGATTGTTCAATAAACACAGGATCTAAATGCTTTGCTTTATATTCAACAATCGAATCCTCGCCTGGAATAATTTTTGTAACTAAATATGCTAAGAAAGCGATAAATGGAAATTGTATAATAACATTGGTTACGTTAAATGTTCCGTGCGCAAATGCTATTGTCATTTCTGGATTTAAATTTAATGTACCTTGGAACCAAACAATTAATTTAGTGAATAATGGTAATATCAATAGGAAAATAGCTGTTCCTAATAAGTTAAAAATAACATGCGTTAAAGCTGCACGTTTGGCAGCTACTGAAGCTCCAATTGCGGCTAAAACTGCAGTAATCGTTGTACCAATGTTATCTCCAAAAAGAACTGGCAATGCAGCATTAAGAGTAACTAAACCTTCACCGAATAATTCCTGAAGTATACCGATTGTTGCACTGGAACTTTGAACAATGACAGTAAAGACTGTACCAATAACAACCCCTAAGATTGGATTTGAACTCATACTTACAGTTAGATCATGAAAAGCTTCGAATGATCGTAATGGTTTCATTCCATCACCCATCATTTCAAGTCCTAAGAATAAAGCACCGAATCCAAATACAATTTGTCCAAAATGATGAATTCTTTTACTTTTGAAAAAGAATAGTAAAAGTGCACCTACGGCGATGATAGGTAGAGCGTAATCTGTTATTTTAATACCGATTATAAATGCTGTTATCGTTGTACCGATATTAGCACCCATAATTACTCCAATAGCTTGTCTTAAATTCATAAACCCTGCACTAACTAGACCTACAGTTATGACTGTAGTACCACTACTGGTTTGCAAAAGTACGGTTACTAATATACCTGCCAGTACACCCATGAATGGGTTTGTTGTATACCGATCTAAGATATCTCTTAGTTTGTCACCAGCAGACTTTTGTAGACCATCACCCATGTATTTTATTCCAAATAGAAATATACCTAGTCCACCAATAAATTCAAATATCATCTTTTGAACATCTAGTTCCAACACTTTTCAACCCCTAAATAAAAAATAAGTTCGACAAGAAATTACAAACCCTCTCAAATGTTAACTTAAAGTAAATTTATTGTAAAGATTTTATTAACATAATTTGAACATTTTTCACAAGCTATATAAAATTGATTCTTTTATTGTTAAATTCGGGTCTCCTCGTTAAAATAATGTTGAGAGTACTTAAAGGATGTGTATTTATGTCAATTTTTAAACAATTCTATAAAAGCTTATATTCACCCAAGGACATAGCTTCTTTCAGGTTTCAAGGGATTGGAAAAACGATTTTGTTTGTTTTTGTTTTATCCCTTATTTCCCTGCTTCCAACTGCTTACCTCATTTCAACTGACGTTTCAACTACTGTTAGTAATTTCGAGGAACTGCTTTCAGAAGATCTACCTGAATTTAAAATTGAAAATGGTGTACTAGATTCTGAGTATAAAGAACCATATATTATTGAAAATAATAACTTTACCTTTATTTTAGATAGTAGTGGTGAATTAACCGAAGAAGATGTCGAAAGGTACAAGGATAGTCTTATTCTATTGAAAAATAAAGTATTACTCGTAACTGATATCAATGTTCAAACCTTTGATTACGCCCTTGTTGAGGGTATGCCAATTACTAGTAAGGAACTTGTTAGCTTTTTCAATACATTTAAAACCGCATTACCTATTGTCATCCCTGTTATTTTGCTTATCTTTTTTATTATGGTAAGTGGATTGAAATTTATCGAAGTCACTTTCATTGCACTTATTGGGTTGATTTTGAATAACATCGTAAAGCTTAATTTACGATTCCGACACACTTGGGTTATGGCCGCTTATAGTGTTACCATCCCTACCGTTTTCTTTACAATAATGGAAGCCCTAAGAATACAAGTAATTATGGGTGCTTTCTTAAACTGGTTTGTTGCTGTTATTGTTCTATACCTTTCAATGAAAGAAATTCTTACCAAAAAGAATAAATCATAAACAGAATATGAAATTTTTTAGTCATTTCTTTCAATGGACAAGCATATGCATAACTAAGCTTGTCCATTGGAGGTTTTTTTAATGAAAAAATTTATTGGCGTACTACTAGCATTATTTTTATTATATATTGTGTATCATGATGTAACACAAGGAACATTACCATCCATGAAGGAGCAACCAGTCGCAGCTGCAGAGCAAGTATCACAACCTGTTGAAAGCCAGAAGATTCCTTTTCAAACCGTAACAATCAAAGCAGGAGATACTGTTCTCTCTCTTACCGAATCACTATCAAACGTTAATGTTTCCATAGAAAAGATAATCGCTGACTTTGAAAACCTAAACCCAAAAGCCACTGCAAACTCAATTATTATTGGAAGAGAATATAAAATTCCTGTTTATTCAAAGGGAGAATGATTCTTCCTTGTCAATGCTTATAAACCACTGGTACAATAAAAAGTGAAATAATAACAATTTATAAAATGTTAAAGTATCTATATTCGAAGGAGCGATTTTTCTTGACTGAAATAATCCATCGTACGAAAACCCGTCCTATTAAAGTCGGTAACTTAACAATAGGTGGAAATAATGAAGTTGTCATTCAAAGTATGACGACTACTAAAACACATGATGTTGAAGCAACTGTTGCTGAAATAAAAAGACTTGAAGAAGCTGGATGTCAAGTTGTCCGTGTTGCATGTCCTGATGAACGTGCTGCAAATGCGATCTCTGAGATCAAGAAAAGAATTAATATCCCACTAGTTGTTGACATCCACTTTGATTATAAATTAGCTCTAAAAGCCATTGAAGGTGGAGCAGATAAAATTAGGATAAACCCAGGAAACATTGGGCGTAGGGAAAAGGTTGAAGCTGTCGTAAAGGCAGCAAAGGAAAAAGGCATTCCTATTCGAATTGGGGTAAATGCCGGGTCGCTTGAAAAACGAATCATTGATAAATATGGGTATCCTACTGCAGATGGTATGGTTGAAAGTGCCCTACATCACATTAAAATTCTAGAAGACCTTGAGTTTTATAATATAATCGTATCAATGAAAGCGTCTGATGTAAATTTAGCGATTGAGGCATATGAAAAAGCTGCCAAAGCCTTTGATTACCCGCTCCACTTAGGAATCACTGAATCAGGTACACTTTTTTCAGGAACTGTAAAAAGTGCTGCTGGATTAGGTGCGATCTTAAGTAAAGGGATTGGTAATACAGTCCGAATTTCATTAAGTGCTGATCCTGTTGAAGAAGTAAAAGTGGCAAGAGAATTATTAAAAGCATTCGGGTTATCCTCCAATGCAGCTACACTTATTTCGTGCCCTACTTGTGGCCGTATCGAAATTGATCTTATTAGTATAGCTAATGAGGTTGAAGACTACATTTCAACGATAAAAGCTCCAATTAAAGTTGCGGTATTAGGGTGTGCTGTAAATGGCCCTGGTGAAGCGAGAGAAGCTGACATCGGAATTGCTGGCGCTCGTGGTGAAGGTTTATTATTTAGACATGGTAAAATAGTCCGTAAAGTTCCAGAAGCAACAATGGTAGAAGAATTGAAAAAAGAAATAGATGCCATTGCTGAGGAATACTTTGCAAAAAAGGCTCAAGAGCAGGTATAAATTAAAGTTTTAAAAAAGGCTGAGGAATATTCTTCAGCCTTTTTAGTCATTATCATTATTGATTTGAATTGCAGGTGTGTTGTTATAAATATAAGTTGGCGGAAGGTCATTAGGGTGGACCTCTCGATCATGGTCTTTATAAAATTGATTGTTGATCTTCAAATTTGCTTCTTCTGTTTTACTAAATGTATCCTGACTTGGCCGCGGCATGTCTTCTAAGTATTGATTAATTTTCAAATTTGCATTTTCAGTATTATTTGCCTGATCCATTTTTAAACACCTCACCTTAGATTAAATTAAAGCTCGGTACAGAAAATGTACCGAGCTTTATTTTACCGTTCTATAACTACGCTATTTAAAAAAATGGGAGGATAAATATGCCTACGATAATTGAGATGGCACCAATCCCTATTGCCCATGCTCCTAATCCTTTAGCACCTCTTCTGCGTGCGATAAAGCCAATAATAATCCCAGCAGCTCCCATAAGTACTGGCATTACAAATAATGAAATGATTGATAACGCTAAGGCCAACCATCCCATACCAGTTCCACCTGTAACTGTATCATTATCTGTTTCAGTTGCAGCTTCCCTGCTGTAATTTGTACCTAGTGGAGGTGCAACCTCAGCTGCAGTCTCCTCAGTATAATCCGAGTAGATATTTGAACCTAGGTTTGGGTCGACATAATGATTCTCATCATAATCATGAGCAATTCCTCGTTCACGGTTATTAGTTTGATCTTCTGCCATTGCTTAATCCCTCGCTTTCCTTAAGAGTAAGGAGCATTTATATTATTGAACCAATGTAGAGTAATTATGTTGTTAATGTTTTCTTCTATTGGAAACAAGCATTGAATCCTTGCATTTATGATAAAATAGAACTAATAAGTAATTAATTTTATTAAAGTTAAACAAGGAGATGCTCTTTAAAAATGAATAAAAAACTGGGTATTGATATTGATGGAACTATAACATGTCCAACGACATTTGTTCCCTATATAAATGAATCATTCCAAATGAATATAACGCTTAACGATATGACTGAATATGATTTACGTCCATTATTAAAAGTAAATGATGAACAGTTTTGGGAATGGATGAACAAAGTAGAGCCAACCATCTATAAAAATGCACCATTGGCAAAAGATGCAAAGTCTGTCCTAGATATTTGGAAAGATCAACATGAAATAATTTATATTAGTGCGAGAAGAGATCGGTACGAACCTGTAACCCTTGAATGGTTTATAGAAAATAAAATGCACTACCATAAAATTGAGTTAGTTGGAAGTCATGACAAGTTAGAAGCTGTAAAAAGGCATAAGATTGACTTATTTTTCGAAGATAAACATGATAATGCATGTGATATCAGTGAAGAATGTAAGATTCCTGTTATCCTTTTTAATACACCTTACAATCAAGATCCTATACCTAAGAATGTCATTAGGGTGAATGATTGGATAGAGGCACAAAAATGGGTAAACAAGTATATTAAAGAACAAGCCTAAAATAGAACAAGGTATCCCATTTAACACTATAACGGGTTCTCTTTTGGAGTGCAAATTCATTAATAACAGTACAAATAAAGTAGTAAACAGCATGGTGATTATCAATTTAATCATCATGCTGTTTTACTTCTGTACCATAATCATTCAAAGTCGTTATAAGTTTAAGATGGGAGTTTTCAGATAAACACCCGAATCTTATAATAGACGGAAAAATTCCGCTTAAATTGAAATTACCATTGAGAATGGCTTAAATAGACGGAGGGATTCCGCCTATTGACTCAAAAAACATTAAATTGGAGGATTTAACTGGGCATAAGCGGAAAAACTCCGCTTATTTAGCCAAAAATGTGCTCCATTCTGAAGATAGCCGGAAAAATTCCGCTTATTTTACTTTTGCTGGTTACTTATTTAAGGACAAGCCTTCTTTCTCCTGATTGCATCTATTTTATGTTTGCCATTCCTGTCAAATTTAACGGTATATTAACAAGCGTTTTAGCATGTAAACTAACAGCATGAGATTGTTTATTATCAATTTGCTAATTGCTATGCTAATTACAGTGTTAATTACCAACTAAAATTGTCATAAACGTTCTTATACCAACAAAAAACAGCATGCTAAATCATATGCGATTTAACATGCTATTTGAGTTGTTATTTCACGTTTTGCACTCATAAAGAGAACCTGTATTTAACACTAGGGACACCTTTTACTTTTTAGTTACATTTAACACTCAGGACATGTTCCGTATATTTCAAATTTATGCCCGGTAACCTCATAACCCTTTAGATTATCAGATAAGACTTCCATTGGGCATAGGTCTATTTCTTTCGTCTTTCCACATTCTAAACAAATAAAATGATGGTGATGATGCTTAGTACTGCACGTAAATCGGAAATGCTTTTCCCCCGATAACTCAGTGGTTTCTAAAATACCCAACTCTACAAAGGTAGAAAGATTACGATATATGGTATCAAAGCTTAAGCCTGGATAATCATCTTTCATATGATCTAAAACATCCTTGGCTGTAAGATATTTATCAGATTGTGAAAATAACTCCAACATATCTTCTCTTTTTCCAGTATGTTTAAATCCTTTTTCTTTCAATAATTCTAACGCTTCAGTTACTTTCATTTTTATAAGACCTTCCTCTCCGCCACTTTTTCCAACTGATTGCACAAATCAAGATGAAAACCGCTAGTACAACAATTGTTCCACCAGGAGCTAAGTCTAAATAAAAAGATAAAATCAATCCAAAAATTACAGATATTTCTCCGAATAATACTGAGAAAAATATAGTTTGTTTAAAACCATTTGCAATTCGGATGCTTGCCGCAACTGGAATTGTCATTAACGAAGAAACTAATAAAATACCAACAATTCTCATCGAGGCAGCTATCACAAGAGCAACAGTTATGATAAAAATAAAGTGGATTAACTTAGCATTAATTCCGGATGCAACCGCATGTTCTTCATCGAACGATAAAAGAAATAATTCTTTATAAAATAAAATAATTATAAGTACAACAAATCCTGAAATTCCTACAACAGCCCACATATCACTTCTACTTACTGCACTAACACTTCCGAATAAGTAATTAAATAAGTCTGTATTAAATCCATCAGCAAGAGAAATAAAAATGACGCTTAATCCAATTCCACCAGATAAAATGATGGGAATCGCAAGCTCCTGATAATGTTTATAGACGCCCCTTAATTTTTCAATAAACAAGGAACCTGTTACTGAGAAAGCCATTCCCATATACAGAGGGTTGATAACCCCAGCAAGACCAAAGCGCTTCTCTATAAAAAGACTAGCAGCTATTCCAGCAAGTGTAACGTGACTTAGTGCATCGGCAATTAAAGATAAACGCCTAACAACAACAAATACACCAAGTAATGGGGCTATAAAGCCGATCAGTACACCTGCAATAAAGGCATTTTGCAAAAATTCATATTGTAAAAGTCCTTCAAGCATATTAGTGCCCTCCATGATTATGACTATGATCATGTGTTAATACATGAAGGTGATGGCCATAAAACTGTGAAAAATCTTTTTCTTGTAATTCATCGAAATCTTTTGCACTCCCGTGGAAGTGTAAATGCTTATTTAAACAAGCAACATGAGTCACTTTATCTGTAATTGTACCTACGTCATGCGTAACTAAAATTAATGTAATGCCTAATCGCTTATTTAAGTCATCT
This sequence comes from Cytobacillus suaedae, assembly GCA_014960805.1. Classification (GTDB taxonomy): domain Bacteria; phylum Bacillota; class Bacilli; order Bacillales; family Bacillaceae_L; genus Bacillus_BV; species Bacillus_BV suaedae. The sequence goes on from CP063163.1 coordinate 3,236,229, forward strand.
AGCATATTATAAAAATTTTGCACCGTCTGGGCATCAATTCCAACTGTAGGTTCATCAAGGATTAATAATTCTGGTTGACTGACAAGTGCTCTAGCAATAAATACTCTTTGCTGCTGTCCTCCTGATAATTCACCTATGTTTCTTTGGACAAATTCAGACATGCCTACAGAATCAATAGCTTCTGACACCAACTGCTTGTTTTCTTTACTTAAGAATTTAAATAAACCAAGTTTGGATGTTAAACCACTGGCTACAACTTCGAATACTGTCGCAGGAAAGCCTGAATTAAAACTATTGGCTTTTTGTGAGACAAATCCAATTTTGTGCCAGTTTTTAAAAGAATGAATATCTGTATTAAATAGTCTAATAGAGCCTTTTTGCGGTTTTATAAGGCCGAGTATGCACTTTAACAGGGTTGACTTTCCAGAACCATTTGGTCCTACTAAGCCTAAAAAAGCACCTTTTGGTACAGTTAAATGTATATCTTCAAGCACATTTTGCTTTTCATATCGATAATATAGATGATCGATTTCTAATATAAGGTTATTGTCATGCATGTAATCACCTTTTCAGTTTTTAAGAATCATTCCGATTTACAAAGTGTAGTATACATGACACTCTACCTTTTGTAAAGAAAGTGCTTGGAAGGTTTTTTACGAATTAAACCTTCCGAAGCACATTTTTAATCAATGTATGGCTGATTTAAATTTTCCGCCTTTTACTTCATGGGTGTCCATAATTGTGATAAATGCATTAGGATCAATCTCTTGCACTAGTGATTTAAGCTTTGTAACCTCTAGACGAGTGATAACAACGTAAATTACATCTTTTTCCATATCGGTAAAGCCGCCCTTACCTTTTAATTTTGTTGTCCCTCTTCCTAGTCGACTTAATATTGCGTCCGATATTTCATTAAACTCATCAGAAACAATAAATGCTGCCTTGGTTTCATCTAATCCCTGGATCACTGTATCGATGGTTTTAAAAGCAATATAGTATGTCATAACAGAATACATCGCTTGTTCAGGTCCAAATACGAAGGCTGCCCATAAAAAGATAAAAATATTAATAAACATAATAAACTCACCAACAGAGAACGGTAGCTTTTTAGTTAATAATATTCCTAAAATTTCTGTACCATCCATCGCCCCACCATGACGAATGACTAACCCTACTCCCACTCCTAAGACTAAACCCCCAAAAACAGTAGCTAGAATAGGCTCATTCGTAAATGGTTCTACATGGTGTAACATCGTTTCTATTAACGCCAATGCACCGATTGCTAATAGTGAGGACCACATAAACGTTTTTCCAATGAATTTATAACCGTAATACATAAAAGGTAAATTTAATACGATAATTAATAGTGCAAAGCTTATGTATGGAGGTGTTAAGTAATCTAAGATTAGAGAAATTCCGATAACTCCTCCATCGATAATTTGGTTAGGTACTAAAAATAACTCAATTGATGCTGCTGCGAGACCTGCACCAAAAATTATCATTACAATTCTATATACTATACTAGCTAAACCTTCTTTTTTATGTTGTTTGTGCGCCATAAATCCCCCTACTCGTCCTTTTTATCATTCCGCTCTTTTGGTAAAGGATGTTGTTTTTCATAAAACGTAGTCCGTTCCTTCCCGCAGGAGTCAAGTGCCTTCCGCTCCAATCCACTCTTGCTATAACTATATTTAAAAACAACACTCTTAGCAAAAGAAATAATTCCTTATCATATATAATACAATACCTATTCCGTTGAGAGTAATAATAAACTCATCTCCATTTTTTTCTCACATATTATCATTTCATCTCATAAAGTAAAGATAGAGGTGAGAAAAAGGATGAGTTTATTTAAAAACATTATTAATAAGAAAATGAATAATATTACAGTAGACGAACTTTTATCTTATAGTCAACAATATCAAATCGCAATAAATCGAAATCAGGCAAAAGAAGTTGTTAAATTAATCCGTGGCAAAAACATAAACCTATTTGATGATAACGAACGACATAGGCTCTTAAAGCAGGTTGCTCGAATTACTAGTCCTGAGGTTGCAAGACAGTTGAATACATTATTCAATCAATTAATGTAAAATCCATATGTAATGAAACAAAAACTGTCAAGATAATAAACTTGACAGTTTTTGAACTTCTATACCATAAACGTTCTATGAGTTACTGATTTTTGTTAAAAGTTCAGAGTCAAATTCTTTCCCTTTTAACATTTCAATTTCAAATTTGTAAGGTGCTTTTTTATTATTTTTGTCTTCTCCAATAAAAGGAGTTTCTAAAATTTTTGGAACACTTGCTAACTGTGGGTGATGAACGATGTAGCTAAGTGCAGAAAACCCGATGTTACCAAAACCGATGTTTTCATGTCTGTCCTTCCTTGCCCCACGTTCATTTTTACTATCATTAATGTGTAGAACCTTTAGTCGGTCAATTCCGATTAACTTATCAAACTCATTTAATACACCGTCAAAATCATCCACAATGTTATAACCTGCATCATGGGTGTGACATGTATCAAAACATACAGAGATTTTTTCATTATGTTGTACACCATCAATTATTTTAGCAATTTCTTCGAACGAGCTCCCACATTCAGAACCTTTTCCCGCCATCGTTTCTAAAGCAATTTGTACTTCTTGATCTGAAGTAACAACTTCATTAAGTCCCTCAATAATTTGCTTAATCCCACATTCAGCACCAGCACCAACGTGAGCACCAGGGTGAAGAACGATTTGTCTAGCACCTAGTGCATATGTACGCTCTATTTCCGAACGTAAAAAATTTACACCAAGCTCAAAAGTAGAAGGATTAGTTGAGTTCCCAATATTAATAATATAAGGAGCATGAACGATAATGTCGTCAATTCCATTTGCCTTCATGTGTGCTAATCCAGCCTCGATGTTAAGGTCTTCTATTTTTTTTCTTCTAGTATTTTGAGGTGCACCTGTATAAATCATAAATGTATTTGAACCATATGAAGCAGCCTCAGCACTTGCTGCCAATAGCATATCTTTCCCACTCATTGAAACATGTGAGCCAATTTTCAACATCTATTTACACTCCAATCCCTCGTTCATTCTATTTTCTTTTTACTCTTCTTTGGCGTTTTTTAAATTGTTCCATTTCCCTCGTCATTTTTTTCTTATAACCAGGTTTTACTTTACTCGGTCTTCTAACAGCACTTCTTGCTTGTCTTTCTACTTCATCATCTTTTTTCTGTCTATTTTTTCGTTTATTTCTTTCACCAAGCTTGACCCACTCATTTTTCTCTAGGTCAATATTTGTAAATGTGATACCCAACTTTTCGAGCTTATTTAAGGCATCTTCGTCTGGTAAGTCATATATTGTGACAGCTGTGCCAGAATAACCTGCTCTTGCAGTACGACCCACTCGGTGAATATAAAAGTCTAAATCAGAAGGTAGCTCATAGTTGATCACATGACTTACACCTTCAATGTCAATTCCCCTTGCCGCAAGGTCTGTAGCTACAACATATTGGAATTCTAAATCACTGATTTGCTTCATTACTTTTTTACGATCACGCGGAGATAATCCACCATGAATTCTACCTACTTTGAGACCTTTTTCAAGTAAACCATCCGCAACTTCATCAGCCATTTTTTTCGTATTCGTGAAAACAATCGCTAAATAAGGGTTATATGCTTTAAGCATATCATGTAACAGTTTAAGTTTGTTTCGATGTCTTAATGGAACTAACACATGCTCCACTTTTGTTGCTGTTGCTTGCTTTGGTGCAACGTGTGTATATTTCGGGTTTTCAAGATATTTTTTTAAAAAAGGTTTTAGTTTTTCTGGAATTGTCGCTGAGAAAACAAGAATTTGAATTTTCTCAGGCATTTTTGCTGCAACTTGGTCTACATCCTCAATAAAGCCCATATCAAGCATTAAATCGGCCTCGTCAATTACAATCGTAGTGGCTGTATGAACTAACAGCGCATTTTCTTTCGTAAGGTCATTGATTCTTCCTGGAGTCCCAACAACAATATGCGGCTGAATTTTTAATTTATCAATTGCCCTTTGTTTATCCGTTCCACCAACAAAATTTTTCGCAGTGATCTGTTCATCTGGAGAACAATGTTTAATAACCTTTAAAACTTCCTGATAAATCTGTGTAGCTAATTCTCTAGTCGGTGCTGTTATCACTGCTTGTACTTCATTTAAAGAAGGATTAATTTTGTTTAACAATGGCAGGAGGTATGCGTGAGTTTTACCAGTCCCTGTTTGCGATTGACCAATTGCACTTTCTCCACGCTGGATAGAAGGAATGAGACGCTCCTGTATATCCGTTGGTTTTGTAAATTTTAACTCCGTCAGTGCATTCATAATAAAAGGTTGAAATTCAAAACGTTCAAATTGATTATTTTCCATAAAGTAGTAACCTCATTCATTAATTATTTATTATTAGTTATTTTTCGACATAAACGAACAATTTAACCTAATTTCTCATTATAAATGATTTTTTTCCAAAAAACCATTAACCGAGCCTAATATTTCCTGATTTTAAACATTCTACTACACATTAGCATATTGTAAGTAATGAAGGTATCTGGATTTATTGATACTTTTTACTTATGTAATTACCAAGAAAGGAGGAAAAAATATGTTTCCCGGAAGACAATTACCTCCAATGCAAGGATACCCTATGCAAAATCCATTCGGCGCTGGTTTTCAACCACAGCAAATGCCTAGTCGTGGTGCGGGTGGTCTGTTGAAAAAATTATTTTCAGGTGCTTCTTCACCAATGCAAGGAGTAGCAAACCCTTCAGCTGTTCAGGGAATGTTTAATCCATCGACTATTCAAGGTCTAGCAAATCCTGCAAACCTTAGTGGCATGTTAGGAAACGTTCAAAAAGCTTTAAAAATGGCTGAAACGGTTGGACCCATGGTACAGCAGTACGGTCCTTTAGTTAGAAATATTCCCGCAATGTATAAGATTTATAAGGAACTTAATAATAACGATTCAGAAACTGCTACCGCTGAGGAAGGCAAAGATGTGGAAGCTTCAAATAGAAAAAAAGAAGTAAGAGAAAGGGAAGTTCCTAAAGAGAAGGAAGCAAGAACTACCAAAAGAAAATTAACTGAACAAAAAGCCTCGTTACCTAAGCTCTATGTTTAAGTTGTCATATTAATAGTATATCATGCTTTGTATTATTCTCCTTACTCCGATATAATAATAAGAGATTAGAAGATTATTTTGGCGAAAGAACGGGTCGAATAAAAGTTAATCGTTCCTTTACCATTAGTCTAAAGGAGGAGAATACATGGATATCATTAAAATCGCACCACGAGGTTATTGTTATGGTGTAGTAGATGCAATGGTTATTGCAAAAAATGCTGCTTTAGATAAAAGTTTGCCTAGACCCATATATATATTAGGAATGATTGTTCACAATAAGCATGTTACTGATGCATTTATAGATGAAGGTATTATCACATTAGATGGCGCAAACCGATTAGAGATTCTTGACCAAGTAAAGGAAGGTACAGTTATCTTTACTGCTCACGGGGTATCTCCAGAAGTAAAGAAACTGGCAAGAGATAAAGGTTTGGTTACAATTGATGCAACGTGTCCAGATGTTACTCGTACACATGACTTAATTAAAGAAAAAGTTGCTGAGGGCTTCCAAATTATTTATATAGGTAAGAAAGGCCATCCTGAGCCAGAGGGTGCTGTCGGAGTTGCTCCAACCCATGTACATCTTGTTGAAACTGTAGAAGATGTTAATCAATTATCGTTAGATAGTGACAAAATTGTTGTTACAAACCAAACGACAATGAGCCAATGGGATGTTGCAGATGTGATGGAAAAGGTAAAAGAGAAATATCCACAAACTGAAGTGCACCGTGAAATTTGTATGGCTACACAGGTTCGACAAGAAGCAGTTGCAGAGCAAGCTGGAGAAGCAGATGTAACGATTGTAGTTGGAGATCCTAAGAGTAATAATTCAAACCGACTTGCTCAAGTTTCTGAAGAAATTGCAGGGACTAAAGCTTATCGTATTGCAGATTTAAGTGAGTTAAAACTTGAATGGTTACAAGGGGCAAAAACAGTTGCTGTTACTGCTGGCGCTTCTACACCTACACCAATAACAAAAGAGGTTATTACGTTTTTAGAGCAATATGACCCAAGTGAAGAAAAGGATTGGGCGCTTGAGAGAAAAGTTCCACTTCATAAGATTTTGCCTAAAGTAAAGTCATAAAATATTGAAAGAGCATTTTCCATTTAGAGAAAATGCTTTTTTTATTTAGCACTTATAATCTGGACCGTTTCTTTCAGCTGCAGTCACTTGCTTTCCGCGGGGAGGGATGTGAGCCTCCTCGGCGTTATACGCCTGTGGGGTCTCACACTTCCCTCACTTCCCGCAGGAGTCAAGTGACTTCCGCTTCAATCCACTCTGTAAATATATGAAGTCAACTTATCTTTAAGAATAGATCCTTTTTTACCTAAATGTAAAAGGATTGGTATCCGCTGCTGAAGGGAATATGTTTACTTTGAATTTATTTTCCTCACAGAGAGTTGTTAATACCTTTGTTACGCCTTTTTTCATTATCTTTTCGATGTAATGTCCTGCATCAATGATATTGAGGCCCATTGCCATTGCATCGTGAGCAATATGATAGTATATGTCACCTGTCACATATACATCTGCCCCCTTAAACTTAGCACTCGTTATATATTTATTACCATCCCCACCAAGGACAGCTACTTTTTTAACCTTGGTATCTAGGTTCCCTACTATTCGAACGCCCTCTACGTCTAATGCTTCTTTTACGAATTCTGCAAACTCTTCAATGGTTTGTTCCTGCTTAATTCTTCCCACGCGCCCTAAGCCTAATTCTATCCCTTGATTTTCTAGAGGGTAAATGTCATAAGCCACTTCTTCATAAGGATGAGCTTTCAACATGGCAGAAACAACTTTTCGTTGAAGGGAAGCAGGAATTATCGTTTCGATTTTCACTTCTTTTACTTGCTCTAATTTACCATTTTGGCCAATCACAGGATTTGCATCATCATTAGGCAAAAAGGTTCCTGTTCCAGGAGTGTTAAAAGAGCAATGGCTGTAATTTCCTATAGCACCTGCCCCAGCATTACCAATAGCCTCTCGAACAGTATCAGCATCGGTTTCAGGAACATAAACAACTAACTTCTTTAATGGGTCCTCATAGGTTGGAGATAACACATCTACATCTTGTAGATTTAGTGCTTCTGCCAACATATCATTGACTCCACCATTAGCTACATCAAGATTTGTATGTGCCGCATACACAGCAATATCATGTTTAATGCACATCTCAACGATCTTACCTGCTGGTTGGTCAGTTATTACTGATTTTAAAGGACGAAAAATCGGAGGGTGATGTGCTATGATTAAATCTACCTTTTTGTCGATTGCTTCATCAATCACATTCTCTAATACATCCAAAGCAATCATTATAGTATTAATTGGTTTATTTAATGTTCCAATTTGAAGGCCGATTTTGTCTCCTTCTACTGCATATGCCTTAGGGGAATATTTCTCAAACAACTGAATGATCTCGAATCCATTTGGTACTTTACTCACTTCAAAACCTCCCTTACGATGTTTCTGTTATGTATTAACTCTTGTTTTCTTTTATAATTCTCTTCAGTTTCTTCAGCTTCATCTAACTGGAAGATAATTCTTTCCCAATGATTTAATTCGTTAACCCATTTTTTAATAAATACTTCATTTTTTTCCTTCATTAAAAATGGCCCTAGAAGAACTCCTGCCTCCAAAGAATCATAGGGTCTTTTCGGATTTCCTTTATCAGATACTAAAATCTCATAAATCTTTCCATCTTCTTCTAAAATTTCTTCTGCGGTTAATTCCCATCCATTCTCTAAAAGCCATTCTCTTATTCGGTGTGCACCAATATTAGGTTGCAGGATAAGCCTTTCGACGCCCTCTAACTTTGCTTTTCCTTGCTCAAGAATGCTTCTAATTAATGTTCCTCCCATTCCTGAAATCGTTATACAAGTTACTTCCTTTGGGTCTATAACCTCCAGACCGTCTCCTTTTCTAACATCAATCTTTTCTGAGAGACCAGACTTAGCTACCTGCTCTTTTGCAGATTGTAGTGGACCTTCGGTGATTTCTCCAGCTATCCCTTTTATAATCGAACCTCTCAAAGAGGCATAACAAGGCAAATAGGCATGATCTGAGCCTATGTCAGCCAAAATTGAATCTTTAGGTATGTAGTTGGCTACTGTCTCCAGCCTTTTTGATAATCTTAATTCATTCATAGCAAAACACCACTTCTCTTCAAATTCTTCTACTTCATATCATTACAAACAATTATAGTATATGCAAATTTATATGGGCAAAAAAAAGAGTCCTTTACATACGCAAAGGACTCCATCAGTTATTATTTTACTTCCACTAACCAAGCAGTAAATTCTTCAAGCTTCTCGTTCGGTACTAAACCACCTTGCATGATTCCTTTACCATTTTTTAAGATATCTTGAATCTCTTCGCTAGATAATCTATCACCAACACCTAGAAGTTTAGGACCAGCACCACCATTAAAATCAGCACCATGACATGCTAAACATTGTTGTTGGTAAATTTCTTCCGGAGATGCTGCAGCAGTTTCTGTTGGAGGAGTCTCCTTTTCACCATCTGCAACTTCATCCATATTGTTTAATCCAACAAAAGATAGTGTAAACATAAGTCCAAGACCTAAAATTCCAATTAACGCGAAAGGAATTAATGGATTACGATTCATAATAAATAACCTCCCTTATGTAAAAATGCTTGTAGATTTATCGTTTATTATTTAATCCAAACAATAACTATTTTACTCCAAAACTCGTAGAAGTGCTAGACCTAAATGTACAAGTTATACGTAAAATAAAAGTTTCAATTGCCTTTATTTATAAATAATTCACATTTTTGTCATAAACCATTCCTAAAAAAAGTAAAAAGCTTCATTCATAAGAAGAAGCTTTTTACTTTTTTTATTATAACCACATCTTGGTCAAACTAGTCTAGCAGCCTAGGGAACGAGCGATAACCATTCGTTGAACTTCAGACGTGCCTTCTCCTATTTCAAGAAGCTTTGCATCACGCATAAATCTCTCAACTTGATATTCTCTCATGTAACCGTATCCACCATGAATTTGTATTGCTTGGCTTGTAACCTCCATACAAATTTCTGATGCGTATAGTTTACACATTGCAGCTTCTTTACCAAAAGGTCTTCCTTGATCCTTTAACCATGCAGCTTTATAAACCATTGTACGTGCTAACTCAATCTTCATAGCCATATCTGCTAATTTGAATTGAATCGCTTGGAAATTTGAAAGGGAACGACCAAATTGTCTTCTTTCTTGTGCATATGCTAGTGCTTTTTCATATGCTGCCTGAGCAATACCAACACCCATAGCCCCTATTCCTATTCTTCCACCATCTAGTGTTTTAAGGAACTGTTTAAAACCTTCTCCTCGAGTACCTAAAAGGTTTTCTTGTGGTACTCTCACATCTTCTAAAACAAGTTCAGTTGTATTAGAAGAATGAAGTCCCATCTTTTCATAATTATCGATAATTGAAAAACCTTTAGCATCGGTTGGAACAATAATCGCACTTATTTCTTTTTTATCACCATCACGCCCAGTGATCGCTGTCAATGCTAAGTGATTTGCATAACTTGCGTTTGTTATAAAACATTTATTTCCGTTTATTACGAAGTCATTTCCATCTTCAATCGCCTCTGTTTGTGTTCCTCCAGCATCAGATCCAGCATTTGGTTCTGTTAGACCAAAAGCACCAAAAGATTCACCCGTACAAATCGGAGTTAAATACTTTTGCTTTTGTTCTTCTGTACCAAACATATGAATAGGTGCTCCACCTAGTGAAATATGTGCTGAATAGGTTATACCAGTTGAACCACAAGCTCTGCTTAATTCCTCAACAACAATTGCAAAGCTGACAGTATCTGCACCAGCCCCACCATATTCCTCTGGAAACGGTAACCCCATCATTCCTAACTCAGATAATTGAGCAAATATTTCCTTAGGAAACCTTTTTTCTCTATCACGTGACTCTGCTTCAGGCGCAACTTCTGCATCAGCAAATTCGCGAATCGTGCGCAAAATTAGCTTTTGTTCTGTTGTTAAATCAAAGTTCATTTGTAATCCCCCTAACGATATGTATCCGTTTACACTATCTATTATATCGTTAATTGAACAATATTCACAACATTTTAAAAATGCATTTTTATATGAAAAATGCTACAATTAGTAAAATCAAACCAATTACTCCTGCAATTATAAAGTACTTTTGTTTCATTTTAAGTCCTGCTAACAACCATAAAAGACAATTGAAGATGATGATGCTGCTTAACACAACTACGTTTTCCTTAAAGAAATATCCACCTATCTCAATGGTTGTTATTAAAAAAAGTAATGCAAAGATTATGTAAGATAATTGTTTTAAAAAGTTATTTTTTAAGAAAAAAGCACTAATTAGACAGATTATTATAAAAATAATGAAAATAGGTATTTGCAAAACGAAATACATTTCAGTAAAATAAATGACAAGAAGTGTTGCAGGTAATAAAGAAATGAGTAAAAGTGCTATGACTATATCCTTAAAATTTGTAGAGGCTTTACTCTTCTTAATTTCCACCTCACCTTCCGTATATAAAGTTAATAAGAAATCACAGTAGTGTTCAGGTAATAGTTTACTTTGTTTCCAGAGCTTGATTTCTTTTACAATTAATGCTTTTCGATGTTGGTCCATAGTTTCTCCTCAAAAGACAAAAAAGTTTACCTCAATTGTATGAAGTAAACTTTAAATTGTAAATTATTTTTTATTCTAAAAAGTCTTTAAGTCTTTTGCTTCGACTTGGATGACGTAACTTACGAAGTGCTTTAGCTTCAATTTGTCGTATACGTTCTCTTGTAACTCCAAATACTTTACCTACTTCTTCAAGAGTCCGTGTTCTACCATCATCTAACCCAAAGCGTAAACGAAGGACATTTTCTTCACGGTCTGTTAACGTATCAAGTACATCTTCTAATTGCTCTTTTAATAACTCATAAGCAGCATGTTCAGAAGGAGAAGTTGCATCTTGGTCTTCAATAAAGTCACCCAAATGAGAGTCATCTTCTTCACCAATTGGTGTTTCTAAAGATACAGGTTCCTGAGCAATCTTAAGAATTTCTCTTACTTTTTCTGGAGTTAAATCCATATCTTCAGCTATTTCTTCTGGAGAAGGTTCACGGCCTAAATCCTGAAGAAGCTGTCTTTGTACACGGATCAGTTTATTAATGGTTTCTACCATATGAACCGGAATACGGATTGTTCTTGCTTGGTCAGCGATAGCGCGAGTAATTGCCTGACGAATCCACCATGTAGCGTAGGTACTAAATTTAAAGCCCTTGCGGTAATCGAATTTCTCAACTGCTTTAATTAAGCCCATGTTACCTTCTTGAATTAAGTCTAGGAATAACATACCTCTACCTACATAGCGTTTTGCAATACTTACTACAAGTCGCAAGTTCGCTTCAGCTAGACGGCGCTTAGCTTCCTCGTCACCTTTTTCAATTCGCTCAGCAAGTACAATTTCTTCCTCACCTGATAATAAATCAACACGACCAATCTCTTTTAGGTACATACGGACAGGGTCATTTATCTTCACTCCAGGAGGAACACTCAGGTCATTTAAGTCAAATTCTTCTTCTTTTGCTAAATCCTGAATTTTGGGATCATCATCATCCTCATCATCAGTTCCTTCACCTAACAATTCAACACCCTGTTCTCCTAGGAACTCATAATATTCATCTAGTTGATCTGATTCCACTTCAAACCCAGACATCTTTTCAGCGATTTCTTCGTATGTTAATACACCACGTTTTTTACCTAACTCAGTTAATTGGTCTTTTACTTGCTCAATTGTATATTCAGTATCCATTTCTTTTGAACGTGCTGATTTTTCAGCCATAAGTTCCCCTCCTTCCAAACTAATATGCTTATAGAGGTCTTTAATCATTTGCTATTGATGGTTCTTCTTAATTGTAAAATTTCCATTGCAATTGTTGCTGCTCTTTTGAAATCGTTCTGACGTTCGGCTTCTTGTTGAGCAACTTCTTTTTCTTTTATCATTGACAATTTCTGATGTTTCAACACCTGTTTTATATAATCTGTCAATTCAAGCTCAGAAACTTCTTCATTAATAGATTGCATCGCAATTTCAGTTACTACACTCTTAAGCTTTTCATTATCCAATCTTTGAATAAATGTTCCAATATCAGGATCATTACCTTCTTCATAATATGCATAAAGGTATAATACAATCGCACGGTGTTCTTCAATATTAAAATCACCTTGCAGTGCATCATGAACCTTATAAGTAATGTCTTTATCTCTTAACATGTGGGCAATTAATAATCTCTCTGCGTTATGATAAGCAGGTAAAAGCTTTTTCGCTAATAATGGTTTTCTAGGTATATTATTTCTGTTCCTATCGTCATTATCCTTTTTATTTTGCAAAGTTTTATTAATTTGTTCGTGTTGCTCTTTTAGAGCATCAAGTGAGATTGAAAATTCATTTGAGATTTGTCTTAGGTAGTGGTCTTTTTCAACCGCATTGTCAAGTTTTCCAATCTCATTTAAGACCAATTGGATATACTTGATTTTCTCTCCCTCATCTTGAAGGTTTTTACCTTTACGATAATACCTCATCTTAAATGCCATGAGAGTTAGGCTTGCCCCTATTACATCACCTTTAAAGTGCTCTGGTCCATACTTCTTGACGTAGTCATCAGGGTCTAATCCTTCTGGCATTGAAGCAACTTTCACATAACAACCTATATCTTTTAAAATGGTAGCTGCTCTAACAGTGGCTTCAATCCCTGCTGAATCACCATCGTAACAAATCGTGACAGATTCAACATTCCTACGAATTATCTTAGCTTGCTCTTCTGTTAAAGAAGTACCCATCGTTGCAATTGAATAAGGTATACCTGATCTATGAGCTGCTATAACATCCATAAAACCTTCAAAAAGAATAACCTGTTCACTCTTTCTCATAAACTGCCTAGCATTATGAAAGTTATACAGTGTTTTACTTTTATTAAAGATGATTGTTTCAGGACTATTTAGATACTTGGGTTCTCTTGTATTTGTTTCTAGGATACGACCAGAAAAAGCAATCGTTTTTCCTTGGTGATCCCATATAGGAAACATGATCCTGTTTCGAAAACGATCAAAGTAAGAACCATCTGACTCTTTTTTAATAATCAATCCTGCCTTTTCCATCATTTCTTGTTGAAAACCTCTTTGAACAAGAAATTTAGATGCAAAATCCCAAGAGTCTAATGCAAAACCGATTTCAAACTTTTCAATTTCCTCCATCGAAAATCCTCGATTAAGCAGGTAATCCAGTGCGTGCTCACCCTCTTTTGTATTTACCAATAAATGATGGTAAAATTTCTTTAGAAGTTCATGAGCCTCTATCATCTTACTAGATTCCTGTTGTTTCTGTGGATGGATAGGATCATTTTCAAGATTAGGTAGTTCTATATTTACCCTGTCAGCTAATCGCTTAGCTGCTTCGGTAAAAGTTATCCCATCTATGTCCATTACGAAAGATAATGCATTGCCTCCTGCCCCACAGCCAAAACAGTGATAAATTTGTTTATCTGGAGATACAGAGAAAGACGGTGTACTTTCTCCATGGAACGGACAAAGACCGAAATAGTTTCTTCCTTGTTTCTTCAATTGAACATATTCACTGATTACGTCAACAATGTCTACAGAATGGCGAATTTTTTCGATGGTTTCTTCGGGAATTCGATATCCCATATTAACATCTCCGTAATAAGTATTCTCTTTTTTATTCTTGATTTCCTGCAAGTTTCGACAATTTTTTTTCGAGTAATATGATAAACTGACTTTTATCATCTTATTTAGATGCCTTAGTACCTTTTAATGGATTCCACTTCGGTACCATAGCAGATAACTATTTTAGATGAAGAACTGTATCTATATCATATTCTAAAATTGTTTTCATCTTGGTGAAAGCACTGTCTTTTTGCGATGATATGTATTTACAATCATAAGTATCTCTGTTTTTACTGGACATGCATAAGCAACGATAAATATTTTGTGCTTTTTTTCGTCATATTTCTCTATTCTACATCACTCCAGCGTTTCCCTCTTTTCATGTGAAAGATTTATTATGAAATTAACCTCCGTTCAAACGACAACATGAAATTGAGGGATTATCCTATATAACCCCTTCAGATTTAGACAAAAATATTAATATAATTTATTTTTTCTGCCTTATCACTTGACAACTTACAATATATAGTTTATTCGTTACATGCCTAGTCTAAACCTAAAATTATACATTTAATCACAATTTTTTATTATAATATATATTTATCTAAACTGCTATCGTTTTCTACTATATTTTTTTACCCTTTTTTTGATAAAAGAAAACACATATCCTTGGGATATGTGCTTATCTATTTTGCTTATTTATCTGTTGTAGAATAATATTAGCGGTTTCTTCGACTGCTTTTTTGGTTACATCTATTACATCACAACCAATTCTATTTACGACCCGCTCAAAGTGTTCTAGCTCCTCTTTGATACGATCAATGTTGGCATAGATTGCCTGGTCGTCTAAACCAAGTGACTTAAGGCGTTCTCTTCTAATATCATTTAATTTCTCTGGACTAATCTTCAAGCCGATACATTTATGTGCCGGAACTAGAAATAGCTCTTCAGGAGGATCTACCTCAGGAACAAGTGGAACATTTGCTACTTTTAGTCGCTTATGAGCTAAATATTGAGATAAAGGTGTTTTTGATGTTCTAGAAACTCCTACTAAAATAATATCCGCTCTTAAAATACCACGTGGGTCTCGTCCATCATCATATTTTACTGCAAATTCGATAGCCTCAATCTTTTTAAAATAATCTTCGTCAAGCTTTCTTACCAATCCAGGTTCATGTCTAGGAGTTAACCCATATAAATCTTCCATATTATCAATTAAAGGTCCAATTATATCAAATACTGTTACTCCTAGTGTCTTCGCCTCTTGAATTAAAAAGTTACGAAGTTCAGGGACAACGAGAGTAAAAGCGATAATAGCGTTATTCAGCTTAGCTAACGAGATGACTTCTGTAATCGTCCCTTTATCTTCAACATACGGGACTCTTTTTATCTGAGTAGCTGAATTATTAAATTGACTAATTGCTGCCTTTACAACTAGTTCGGCAGTTTCTCCTACCGAATCTGATACGACATAAATAATTCTATTCATGAAATCCCCCCATTTGCAGTTTAGACCGTTATATTATTTCTTCTCCTGCTAAGGATACAAATGCTTTTGTAATATTCGTTTTCGTTATACGTCCAACTACCATAAAGCCATGCTCGGTCTCTCGTATAACCGGAAGTGCATCTATTTGTTTTTCAATTAATTTCTCAGCTACATCTAGCAAAAGTTCCTCTCGATCACACATCGTAATATTAGGCATTCTTGTCATGATGATGTTTACTGGAATAGAAGAAAGCTCCTGCTTTCCTATACTAGCACGTAGCAAATCCTTTCTAGAGAGAACGCCCACTAGAACAGAATTTTCATCTACTACAAATAATGTTCCTACATCCTCTAAAAACATAGTCACAATTGCATCGTACACTGATACACTCTCATTGACAACAACCGGGATTGATTGATAGTCTTTAACAACCATTTTTTTAATTTTATCTGAGAATAATTGAGCTCCTGTTTTTCCTGTATAAAAATACCCTACCCTTGGTCTGGCATCTAAATATCCTGCCATTGTTAAGATAGCTAAATCTGGCCTTAGAGTGGCCCTCGTTAAATTAAGTCTATCGGCAATATGTTCCCCCGTAATAGGACCATCATCCTTTACAATCTGTAGAATCTTCTCTTGCCTTTTATTAAGTTCTATTGTAATCACCACCGATCAATAACAATTAATATGTACCGCTCAATTCCATTAAAAAGGCTATACTATATATAAATATTATATACTAATTACTTTTTTAAGAATACATTGAATTGCAAAAAATAATGGAGCCTGATATCAAGCTCCATTAATGATCACTTTATTTTACAAGAATCGCATTTGTATCTGCAAATAATTTAATAATATCTGCTAAATGTACCATTTGTGCTAATCGATTGTTTTTAACAGCCTCGTCTTCAGCCATAACCATTGTATGATCGAAATAATTATCAATATAGGGCTGAAGCGAACATAGTAGATCGAATGCCTCTTTGGCATCCCTCTTATTCGTAGCCTCTTCAACCTGAATGGCAATTTGATTATACTTCTCAAATAACTCTTTTTCCTGAACTGATGCGAAGAGAGCAGGGTCAATCTCTACTTTTTTACCTTTCTTAGCAATATTCAAGACCCTGCTAAGTGATTCAATGGCCCCTTTGAAGGAAGAAGTTTCCTTCTCTTTTTCTAAAACCTTAGCTCTATTTACAAAGTAGCTAATATTGCCAATTTCTGTTCCTAAAACAGCATCCGTAATATCATAGCGTATCTGGTTATCGGATAATATATTTTTAAGCCTCATTTTAAAGAATTGTAACAACTCTAAGTAAACTTCATCTGTTTCTCTTTTTCCTTTTTGCTGACTATTAAATTGTTCTAACGCTTTTTGAACTAGATTTTCTAAAGAGATATCCCAATTTTCATCTAACAGAATTTGGACAATTCCAGCTGCCTGTCTACGAAGTGCATATGGATCCTGGGAGCCTGTAGGTATCAATCCAATTGAGAAACAACCAATGATTGTATCTAATTTATCTGCAATACTTACAATCGCCCCAGTATGAGAAGTTGGCACTGCATCATCAGCGTGACGTGGCATGTAATGTTCGTTAATTGCTAGTGCCACTTCATTATTTTCTCCACTTAGTTTTGCATATCTCTCTCCCATAAAGCCTTGTAGCTCAGGAAATTCATAAACCATATGAGTAACCAAGTCAAATTTACAAATTTCTGCTGCACGCTCCACTTTGCTGATTTCATCATCGCTTAATCCGACTAGTGAAGAGAGTGTCGTTGAAAGTTCCTTCACACGACGGACCTTATCACCAATTGATCCTAATTCCTCATGATATACAATGGAGTCAAGCTTTTTAACTAAATCATTGATTTTTAATTTTTGATCTTCTTTATAGAAAAAGTCAGCATCTGAGAGCCTAGCTCGTAATACTTTTTCATTCCCCTTGGCAACTGTTTCGATGTGCTTGTGGTCACCGTTACGAATGGTTATAAAACAAGGCAATAATTTACCGTTTTGATCCTTAACTGGAAAATATCGTTGATGTTCTTTCATTGAAGTAATTAGCACTTCTTCCGGCAAACCTAAGAATTCTTCCTCAAATTTACCAAATAAAGCTGTTGGATATTCAACTAAATTATTTACCTCTTCAAGTAATTCTTCATCTATCGGGACAATCCAATTATTATCAAACTCTAGGCTCTTAATTTGATTAACAATCGCTTCTTTTCTTTCCAATGAATCTACAATAACATACTGTGAAAGCATTGTTTTTTCATATTCTGAGGCACTTTCAAGCTCGATTTGTTCACCAAGGAAACGGTGTCCCCATGTTTTACGATCACTTGTAACGGTCGATATTGTTAATGGAATAATCTCATTACCAAATAGGGTTACTAACCATTTGATAGGTCTTACAAACTTAAGGTCTTCATTTGCCCAGCGCATATTCTTTGGAAAACTCATTCCTGTAATAAGCTGAGTTAATTCACTTAACGTATCTTTTGTATTTAAGCCCTTAATAAACTTTCTTACATGTACATATTCTATTCCATTAATTTCTTTAAAGAAGATATCCTCAACAGAAGCACCTTGGCCTTTTGCAAATCCAATTGCAGCTTTCGTCCATTCTCCATTTTCGTCCATCGCAATTTTTTTAGCTGGTCCTTTTGCCTCAGTATCAACATCCTGTTGTTTTTCAGCAACACCAGTTACAAGTACCGCCAGTCTTCTAGGTGTTGAATAGCTATGCACCTGATCAAAAGAAATATTCTTTTCCATGAACCAATTTGTTAACTTAGAGGATAATTGGTTCATTGCATCCGTTACAAACCTAGCAGGCATTTCCTCTAATCCTATTTCTAAAAGTAAATCACGGTTATTCATTTGCGTTCCCCTCCTCTTTCTTTAACATTGGGAATCCAAGCTTTTCACGTTCTTGATAGAAGGTTTGAGCAACCTTTCTCGCAAGATTTCGTACTCTACCTATATATCCTGTTCGCTCCGTAACTGAAATCGCACCTTTGGCATCAAGTTGATTAAATGTGTGAGAACATTTCAACACATAATCATAGGCTGGGTGGACAAGACCTTCATCCATCTGACGGTGTGCTTCTTTTTCATAAATCGAAAATAAATTAAAAAGCATCTCGGTATCTGAAGTCTCAAACGTATATTTGGAATGCTCATATTCAGGTTGAAGGAAAATGTCACGAACCGTAAAACCATTCGTCCATTCCAAATCAAACACATTTTCTTTATCTTGGATATAGGAAGCTAACCTTTCTACTCCATACGTAATTTCAACCGAAACAGGTTTACATTCAATTCCACCTACTTGTTGGAAGTAGGTAAACTGTGTCACTTCCATTCCGTCTAACCATACTTCCCAACCTAACCCTGCTGCACCTAGTGTTGGGGCTTCCCAGTTGTCTTCAACAAATCGAATATCATGTTGAAGTGGATCAATGCCTAAAGCCTTTAGGGAATCAAGGTATAGTTCTTGAATATTATCAGGTGACGGCTTCATAATCACTTGGAATTGATGATGTTGATACAAGCGATTTGGATTTTCACCGTATCTTCCATCCGCTGGACGACGAGAAGGCTCTACGTAAGCGACATTCCATGGCTCTGGACCTAGACTTCTTAAGAAGGTATAGGGACTCATTGTACCTGCACCTTTTTCCACATCATATGCCTGCATCAGAATACACCCTTGCTCTGACCAGTGCTTTTGAAGAGTTAATATCATATCTTGAATATTCATTTTTAGTACACCTCCGAGTGTAGTTAACTAGTTTAAATTTCTTTTATGTACAAATAAAAAACTCTCGCTCTATGCCTGTAATAGACATAGGGACGAGAGTTACCCGCGGTTCCACCCTATTTGCCACCTGAAAAGGTAAGCCTCTTTTATAAGAGTAAACACTCCAGAACGCCTTCCTTATGTGTCTATACCCTAGCTTACACTATCCTAGGTTCGCTTTTATAGACGGCAATAAGTACTACTTTCCTTCAAAGTGTTATATTTTTTAAATAGCTTAAAACATTTTTTAGTATGTTGTCAACTTTTTATTTAAAAATTGTTTTTGCGTTAACTTGGACCGTTTCTTTGCGCTGCAGGCACTTGCTTTCCGCGGGGAATTTTGAAAAAGCCCAACTTCCGGCTTTTTCAAGGGCAAATTCCCATCGGGGAGGGATTCGAGCCTCCTCGGCGCTTGCGCCTGTGGGGTCTCACACTTCCCTCTACTCCCGCAGGAGTCAAGTGCCTTCCGCTCCAATCCACTCTTCGATACATATTAAGTGAACAAACTTTACTAAAAAGATTATTAAAAAGAATTACGTAGGTGATCCATTTGGTTTAAGAACCGTTTTGATTTTAAGGATAGACCAGAGTATTCGTCGTAGTAGGTAGTAATGATTTTCTTGATTTCTGCCTTTGTCTCATCTTTGACGTCTATTTTCCCTAACCTATTTAGGTCAAAGTAGTAAAAGATTCTTAATAATTTTACTGTAGATTGGGAAATATTTAGATGGTGTGGGTCCAATTGAAGGCATCTGTGGCAAAGGAAGCCACCTTCTCGAATTGAAAAAGAGAATTGGCCATCCGTGCTACCACATGATGAGCACCTGTCTAAAACAGGATGTAACCCAAGGACCTGTAGCATTTTCATTTCATAAATAAAGGTAAGTATGTCTAAATCAAGACCTTCGTTCATAAAATGTAATGTTTGGTATAACAGCTCAAACAAGTAGGGATTAGGCTTTTTATCTTCAGTTGCTTTATCCGTAAGTTCAACAATATAAGAGGCATGTGCAGTGAGAAAAATATCTTCCCGAATTCCTCTCATTGTTTTAATGATCTCACCTTGCTGTAAACCACCAAGTCCATTACTTCTTTGAACTAAGTAATAACCGTATGTAAAAGGCTGGGTAATGGAAGCGAGCCGGCTGCTCGGCTTTTTCGCTCCTCTAGCCATAACACCAACCTTACCCCATTCACGGGTATATAATGTCACAATCTTGTTATTTTCACCATAATCGGTTGTTCGAATGACAATGCCTTCACATTTTTGGAACAAACTAGTCACCATCCAACAAGCCTTTTAAGCTTGTTTGTATTATTAAAGGCATGTTGTCATGAAATTGGAAAATCAGCTTCTGCTAGTTCATCATCCTGTATATCGGGTCTTTCTTCCTTCTCCATTTCTAGTTGTTTAAAAAGAAGATACGTATCAATGTTACCTGTATTGCTAAACACCTTCCAGGTAAAATCTAACATTAAAACCCCACCTTTCTGTAATTTAACAGTAGCAATATCCAATTCCTTAACATTATCATGACCTTTTCTTTACAAATCATGTTACACAAATTTTACTAAAATGTGTCTATTCCCATCAAAAAAGGGTTTTAAGCACAATATTTTTTTTATTTTCTTGGTTATTTCCACTCCATGAATTCGTATAAAGTTTAATATTCATCCTCATTAAAACCAAAGTCACGTAGTTGTGTCGCTCTGTTTCTCCAGTCTTTTTGGACTTTTACCCACAGTTCCAAAAACACCTTAGATCCGAGTAGCGCCTCGATGTCACCTCTTGCACGTTGACCAATCTCTTTTAACATACTTCCTTTTTTCCCAATGATAATCCCTTTTTGCGAATCTCGCTCTACGATGATTGTTGCTCCAACATATACCGTATTGCCGTCTTCTCGTTTTTCCATAGAATCCATAACAACTGCAATTGAGTGAGGGATTTCCTCTCTTGTTAAATGAAGCGCTTTTTCCCTAATTAATTCGGTTACAATAAATCGTTCAGGATGGTCAGTTACCTGGTCTGCAGGATAGTACTGTGGGCCATCTGGCAAGTAAGCTTTAATCTGTTTAAGCAACGTTTCCACATTATTTCCTTGTAAGGCTGATATTGGAACAATTTCTTTAAAATCATATAAATTTTTGTACTGATCAATAAGCAAGATTAGCTGGTCAGGATGAATTTGATCTATTTTATTAATGACTAGGAATACGGGGGTGTTAGTTGTCTGTAGACGTTCGATGATAAATTCATCTCCGCGTCCATACCCTTCCTCTGCATTAATCATAAATAATACGATATCTACTTCTTTTAACGTATTTTGAGCAACTTTCATCATGAAGTCACCAAGTTTATGCTTTGGTTTATGAATGCCTGGTGTATCAATAAAGACCACCTGCGCATTATTCTCAGTGTATACACCTTGTATTTTGTTTCGGGTCGTTTGAGGTTTATCACTCATAATGGCAATCTTTTGTCCTATTACATGGTTTAAAAATGTAGACTTGCCCACATTTGGTCTTCCGATAATAGATACAAAACCCGATTTATAGTTATTATTTGTCATGTAAATCCTCCGGTGAAAAAGCTCCTGGTAATAATTCTTTTACAGTTAACTCCTGGACCTGCCCCTGTAAGTTTGTTAAATAAACTTTCATGTTTGGGTCGCAAAGTTCCGAAATAACCTGTCTGCATGCTCCACATGGTGGAACTGGTCGATTTGTATCAGCAATAACAGCGATAGCATCAAATTCCCTATCGCCCTCTGAAACAGCCTTGAATATAGCAGTTCTTTCGGCACAATTTGCCATACTGTATGCTGCGTTCTCAATATTACAGCCCCTATATACTTTTCCATCCTTTGTTAAAAGGGCAGCCCCAACCTGAAATTTTGAATAAGGTACATAGGCCATTTGCATAGCCGCTTTTGCTTCTTGAATTAATTGATTTTTATCCATGATACAACTTCCTTTCCCTCTTTACAAATTAAGAGGTGTACATTTTATTTTACACACATCTACCTAGGATTTCATTAAATTGCAGGAAGTGTAATTTAAAAGTTAACTCTTTTCTAATTGTCACAAACTTGAAATATAGCTTGAAAATATAATGCTTCCAACAACAACTGATATAAGTGCAAAAACTAAGACTGCTGCTGCAGCAACATCCTTAGCTATTTTGGCTATAGGGTGGTACTCCTTTGTCACTAAGTCTACAACTCGCTCAATCGCTGTATTCATTAATTCCAAGCTGAGCATACCACCAATTAAGATAATGACAATGCTCCATTCTATTTTAGTAATATTTAAGTAAAAACTCAAACCGATTACAAAAACTGAAATAACAAGATGGATTTGAAGATTTCTTTCCCTTTTAATCGCATGAATTAAACCTTCTGTTGCAAAAGAAAAGCTTTTCAACAATCGAAGAACTTCCGGTTTTCGTTTATCTTTTAAGTCCATAGGCATCTAGTATTTCCCTTTGTTTTGAAAACATTATTTCCTCTTCCTCTTGCTCTTCATGATCGTAACCAATCAAATGTAAGAAGCCATGGACAGCTAAAAATCCTAATTCTCTTAAGAAAGAATGTCCGTATTCCTCAGCTTGCTCTTTCGTTTTTGGGATCGAAATAATAATATCACCAAGAACCCTTGGCATATCTGCTCCAACAATTTCAATTTCCCCTTCACCCATTTCCTCAAGGGCAAAGGAAATCACATCAGTTGGACGATCTTTATCTCTGTAATCACGATTTATTTCTTGAATTCTTTCATTGTCCACAAACGTAATAGAAAGCTCTGAACCTTCTTCTACCCCTTCAGTTATCGCTGCAGAGTTCAATAATCCAGTTAGGGTATTAATATGTTCTTCTGACACTTCCTGTGTTTCATCAATAAAATCAATCTCTAATCTCATGCTTCCTTCACCTTCTGATTCGTAGCTTCTGGGTATTCTATTCTTGAGTGAAAAATTCCTTTTAGGGTTTCACAGAAGGAATGTAATACTATATCTAATTCCTTTAGTGTTAAATCACATTCATTTAGTTGGCCATCTTGAAGTCTATCTGTAATAATGCTTCTGGCTAATGATTCAATTTTTTCTGAAGTTGGATTTGATAAAGAACGAACAGCAGCTTCTACACTGTCAGCAATTCCAATAATGGCTGATTCTTTCGTTTGAGCCTTAGGTCCAGGATATCTAAAATCCTCCTCATGAACTTCTTCTTCTCTTTGCTTTGCCTGATGATAAAAATACTTTAATAACGTAGTACCATGATGCTCCAATGCTATATCCACAAATTCCTTTGGCATTTTATTATTCCTAAGATACTCTGCACCATCCGTGGCATGAGCTATAATGATACTTTTACTTAAATGTGGTGCAATTTTATCATGTGGGTTATCAATGTTTAACTGGTTCTCAATGAAAAAATGAGGTCTCCTAGTTTTGCCAATATCATGATAGTAAGAAGCTACCCTTGCCAGTAAACCATTTGCCCCAATTGCTTCACAAGCTGCTTCAGCTAAATTTGCAACCATAACACTATGGTGATAGGTACCTGGAGCTTCAGTTAATATTTTTCTTAACAATGGATGGTTCGGATTGGATAATTCAATTAATCTCATCGTTGAAAGAATCCCAAAACCAGCCTCAAAAAATGGCAGTAATCCAATTGTTAAAACTGCAGCAACAATACCAGAAACAATTGCCATTACAATATACGAGCCTACTTCCATACTTGAATAATGGCTGTTTTTCATTAAAAGTATTGCAGACAATATAGCAAAGTTAATAAGAGATATAAATAGACCAGCTTGTAATATTTTTGATCTACGATTATGCTGACTCAAGAATAATACGCCTGCAAGTCCTGCAAATAAGTAGTATAAGCCAATTGCAAAATTTAAAGAACCAGTAATACCCTCATTAAAGATAATACTTCCACAAATTGCAAAAATAATGCTACTTACAATAGCAAGTCTCTCATTAATTAATAATTTTACGAGCAATGGCCCCATTGCAACCGGAACAATATATCCTATTTCGGAATATTCGATTTGCTGAAACAAACTAATCATCTTCATGAATAGTACTGTTAGAGTAAAGATTAATCCGTATATTAATAAATAAGTATTACGATTTCTATTTTTAGGTATTCCTTCTAAAAAGTAATAGATAATAAGTGCCATTAGAAGCGTGACAATTAGTCCTAAACCTAAAAACGGCTGAACCGAATTCTCAGTATCAATTAAACCTACAAATTCAAGTTGTTTATAAATCTCTCTACTAATCAATTGACCTTCTTCTACGAGTATCTGTCCTTGCAGTATTTTAACTGGCTCAACACTATCAATTGCTTGTTGTCGTTTCTCCTCAGTGGCAACAGGGTCATAGTACACATTTTGAATGACAGCATACTTTGCCAACTCCACCATCGAATTCTTTAAGGAGCTATCTAAACTAGTATATTGTAATTCTGCTTCAACACTGTTTTTCGCCTTTTCAACTCCACTTGCTGGAATTGATTTATTCATAATATTATTAACAGCTGTTACTGTAGCATCCTTTGCACGAACGAGATGTTCTGGTTTTGCATTTAAAAGTGTAATTAATAATTCATCTGATAAGTCCTTAGAGAGATCTGAGGACAGTATTGATTTCAATCTAATTAGTTTTTCTGAAGTGGTAGGGACTAATGGTTTAACCTCATTTTGCCCACCGTCTTCTCCAACTTGAGCTTTTTCTAATTCACTGTTTTTCAGCTCATATTCTTCTATGATTTCCTCATTTACTTCATCAACAGATGAAAAAATCGATCTTACTAAATCAATTCTATTTTGAGCATATTCTCTTTTCAGAGTATAGACATCTTCAACTTCGTCTGCTGCCTTTTTCTGCTTTTTTTCAGTGCTTACTTTGTCTTCAATTGTAATAGGCGAACGTATTGTATTTTCAGAAACAGTAAATAGATCTAAATTTAGCTGTTCAGGCTTAACATTACTAAACATGGCAATGTACATGACAGTTGCGAGTATAGAGTATATGACGATATGGAGGAAACGAAATCTTTTAAGTATATCAATTATACGATGGATATGGCTAAAATATTTACTACTCATTCTCTTATACCTCCTTATACTGACATCTATGTAAATTCATCCTTTTATGGAAAAAAAGACCCATACAAGAAGATGGGTCTCGAGCGGTCAATTCTCTGCTTTATCATATGCATCAATAATTTTTGCAACTAATGGATGACGAACAACATCCGTTTGTTCTAAAAAGATAAACGAAGAACCATTTACACCTTTTAGAACATCTTTAGCAATTGTTAGCCCAGATTTTACTCCTTTAGGAAGATCAACCTGAGAAATATCACCTGTGATGACCATTTTAGAGCCAAAACCTAGTCGTGTTAAAAACATTTTCATTTGAGCTGAAGTTGTATTTTGCGCTTCATCTAAGATAACAAATGAATCATCGAGTGTCCTACCTCTCATATAGGCAAGGGGAGCAATCTCGATTGTTCCTCTTTCGAGAAGACGAAGTGTATGCTCTTGTCCTAAAACATCATGTAAAGCATCATATAAAGGACGTAGGTAAGGATCTACTTTTTCTTTTAAGTCCCCTGGAAGGAAACCAAGACTCTCTCCGGCTTCGACAGCTGGACGAGTTAGAATAATTTTTTTTACGTTGCTGTTTTTTAATGCTGCGACAGCCATGACTACTGCTAAATATGTTTTCCCTGTACCTGCAGGACCAATTCCAAATACAAGATCATTCTTTTTAATAGCCCCAACATATTGTCTTTGCCCTAAGGTTTTTACACGAATTGATTTACCTTTAACATTCTTTGTAATTTCCTCTTGGTAAAGTTCTTGGAAATAATCTAGTTTTCCAGCCTGCGCCATTTGTATCGCATATAAGACATCACGCTCTGTGATTGAAATGCCTTTACGAATAACCGCTAATAAGCAATTAAGAATCTCTTCTACAAGCTTTGTTTTGTCAGAGTCTCCTGAGACACTAACAGCCTCACCTCGTGTTACAATTGTTACCTCTAGCTCTTCCTCGATACGCTTCAAGTTTACATCATTTGTTCCGAAAAGAGCAATTGCTTCATTTGGGTTCTCTAATTGATTTATTGTGATTAAGTCTTCTGACATCCTTTAGTCTCCTTGAACTAATGGTATTGAAGTGACAATATTTTCGATTACCTGATAATGTATTGATAACCTTACTTTACCATTCTCATGTGATTGGTGCAAAACTTTTTCACCTTTTATTTTTGCATCCTCGTCTAATTCTTCCTCTAATTTACTTTTAGCATACTGTTTTGCCACTTCTTTTGCTTGTTCTACAGTATACGTTCTTTCGACTTCCTCGTTTTCTCTACTTGTAATTTTACTATAAGCAATAGGTAAGTTCCATTTGATAAAACGTATTGATTTCTCATGCGTTTCCGTTTCAAAACTTTTAAATTCATTTTTACCGAAACCCCAAATTGGTAAAGACCAGTCCCAAAACTTTAAATAATGTTTAGTTTTATAATTACCAGTAAACACATAAAATTTCGTTGTAAGTTCTACCATTACCTCAGACTTGTACCATGTTTCCCCAAAAATTTTTGCACGAGCAGGTACAATCTTCGTTTGACCTTCTTTTCCAATAATTCCCGATACCAAAACCTGTCCTTCTGTTACATGGTCATTCACGGTAACTAAAGGCATCCCTTCCTCGACAAACATATCTGTAATAACAGCCTTCTTCTTAGCAGTTAGGTGGCGCGGGCTGATAAATTCAGGCTTCTCAGGTTGATTCTTCTCAACTACCTGAAAGTGATAGGTCGTCCCTTTTAATTCCACACCAACCCAGGTAATCGCATCAATGTTATCTGATAGTTGTCGTTGAATTGTCTCCACATCAGCTACCATGAATTGCAATTTCCCTTTCTGAACTCCAATTTCTGTTAATTCTTTACGTAAGAGATGTTCAGTTTCTGGTTTGGCCCCTTCGATCTGTATCCCCCAGATCATATTAGACAGAAAGGTAATGATCGTAATAAATAATACAGCACCGATTAAGAAACCACTGTTTAGTAATGTTCTCCTAATTAAAAATGGCAAGCCTTTCTTGCCAATAAAATGAAGCTTACATTCACTTTTTCTTACTAAGGGACGAATTTTTGAAATGTCCCTTAGATTTATATGACAAATACACGAGTCAGTATATGGTTTCTTCACATCCCATATTGGGATTCCATTTCTTACACAATCATTTAAAAAACGCTCGATTCCTTTACCTGTCACTTTAATTTTCACACTTCCAGAAAAAAAGTTTATCCATTGATTCTTCATTTCGCTCCCCCTCTGAGTCTAATTGTCTATATAGAGAACCTCGTCAATCTTTCCTTCCAGTAATATTTCTTCCGGAAGAATCGTCTTAATTACAAAAGATTGTCCTTTAATTAATAATTGTCCTTGCTTAAGTAGTAATCGTAATTCTTTATCAGAAAAAGTTAAAAGTCCTCTATGATTTTCAATATAAATATGTATTTGACCAATCATCGTAATTCTCGGAAGATCCATCATTACATCTTGGGGTAGTTCCATCTTTGATGTAATCCAATTTCTCATGCGGTTTTGCCACTTTTTGCTCATAAAAAAGAACCCCCTTTCATCTCATGTTTATGAGAAATGAAAAGGGGTTAGAACATGTAAAGTAACCTGAACTCAAATTACTAAAAGCAATTGACTTATATTTACTTTCTGCTATTCAATTGACTATAGGTTCCG
Source organism: Cytobacillus suaedae (assembly GCA_014960805.1). Classification (GTDB taxonomy): domain Bacteria; phylum Bacillota; class Bacilli; order Bacillales; family Bacillaceae_L; genus Bacillus_BV; species Bacillus_BV suaedae. The sequence continues at coordinate 3,264,174 of CP063163.1, forward strand.
TGAGGACGTTTTGACCTAGGGGGACCTAGGATTTCTGCCCATATTACACCTTCTACAGCTCTTTTTCTAGATATGCCCCCTCTTAAATCTCCTGAAGAGGGTCTCTGTTTTCTTGGAGCAACGGTACCTACCTTTTTTATTTCAGTTCTTTCTGGAACTGACATTTCTTGTCGGGTGTTAATTCTTGATAGAGCCTCAACATATTTGTTGGAAACTTCAGGTTTCGGCTCATCTCTTCTATCCATTTGTTCAAAGATTTCTCTTCCTTTACGATCCAATTCCTCAAACATGGTTTCAAATGGATTTGTTTCAGTTCTTCTTTCAGTATTATCATCGTAAGTCGGTTCATGTTCCATTGGCTTACGTTGTTGTGGCTGATTTTGACCTGATACGCCCTCTTTAAAACGTTTAAAGATATTTAGAATGACTCCCCCGATGATGATAAGAGGAATTATATTTTCAATAATAGCACCCACTAGTTGTTGCAGCATTAAATCCATTAGGAGATTACCTCCTTACTCTGCCAAATATGGCCTTATTTTTTAGGTTCGTCCTCATCTGAAAGTTTACCGATTGAGTCTCTCATATCTGTATCAGCTGAAATATTTTGGATATTCATATAATCCATTACACCTAGCTTACCATTTCTTAAGGCTTCAGCCATCGCTAATGGAACAGTAGCCTCTGCCTCAACAACCTTCGCACGCATTTCCTCAACACGAGCACGCATTTCTTGTTCATGTGCAACTGCCATTGCTCTACGTTCCTCAGCCTTAGCTTGTGCAATATTTTTGTCAGCTTCAGCTTGATCAATTTGTAGTGCAGCACCAATGTTTTTACCGATATCAATATCCGCGATATCAATCGAGAGAATTTCAAATGCAGTACCTGCATCTAGGCCTTTTGAAAGTACTGTTTGAGATATCATATCTGGGTTTTCAAGAACTTTTTTGTGATCATGTTGTGAACCGATTGTACTAACAATCCCTTCACCTACACGAGCAATAATTGTTTCTTCACCAGCACCACCGACTAAGCGTTCAATGTTAGCACGTACTGTAATTCTAGCTTTTGCTTTAACTTCAATCCCGTCCATCGCTACACCAGCAATAAAAGGTGTTTCAATAACTTTTGGGTTAACACTCATTTGAACAGCTTCTAAAACGTCACGACCTGCTAAATCGATAGCAGCAGAGCGCTCGAAGGTTAACTCGATATTTGCACGTTGAGCCGCAATTAGTGAATTGATAACTCTGTCTACGTTACCTCCAGCTAGATAGTGACTCTCTAACTGATTTGTATTAACATCAAGTCCTGCTTTTACCGCCTTGATTAGGGGATTAATAACACGACTTGGAATAACACGTCGTAATCTCATTCCAATTAAAGTGAAAATACCGACTCTAACACCTGCTGCTAATGCAGAGATCCAGAGCATAACTGGAACGAATGTAAAAAGGATTGCTAAGAAGATAATTCCAACACCTACTGCGAGTAATACTAAAAGAGAACCTGGTTCCATCATTGTTTCCTCCTAATTATTCATTTGTTATTTCTTGTTCCCGGACAACAATGCGATGTCCTTCTGTTTTTACAACAACTACTTTTTTGCCTTGTAGAATATAGGCACCCTCTGTCACTACATCAAGTCTTTCATTATTTATGATAGCAGTTCCTGAAGGTCTTAGCGAAGTTAATGCAACTCCTTCTAAACCGATTAATTCTCTTCGGTTCAAATTAGAGACATAACCACTTTCAGTATTAGTTGAATCATTTAAAATAATCTTTTTAAAAATATTCATTTTTTTACCAAACACCTTAAATAGAATGATAGAAGTCAATGTCGTTACCCCAATCGCGATTAATAATGATATTGCCATGTGTGTAACATCGTCTGTTGCAATGAACAAACTTGTGAGAATTGCTCCAAAACCTATTAGGCCTATGATTCCTCCCGGAACAACAAACTCTAAGAGTATTAGCACAATACCTATTATGAAGAGGATAATTGACTCAAATCCTGCTAAGCCAGCTACAAGATGTCCGTAAAAGAATAATAATAGTGCAGAAGCTCCCATTATTCCTGGAATACCAAATCCTGGTGAATACAGCTCAAGGACAAGGCCTAAGCTTCCTATGGAAAGTAAGATTGGGACCACTATTGGATCAGTAATGAACCTAGCAAGCTTTTCTGCAAAAGTAATTTCTACTCTTTCGACCAAGGCATCTTTATAACCTAGGTGGTTTAGTAATTCGTTTAGGGACGCAAAAGTACCCTCTGAATACTTTACTTCTAGGGCTTGAGATGCTGTTAAGGTAAGAAATTCACCCTTTCCGGCTCCATACTCTGGGAGATCAATATCAGGATCAGCCATTGCTAGAGCATAAAGAGGATCTCTCCCATTTTGTTCAGCTGCTGATTTCATATTAGCGTACCATGCAGATTGTGATTTTTTATCCGCAGCATTACCGTCTTGAGTAATGATTCCCGCGGAGCCCATTTCTGCATCTGGGGTCATATAAATTTCATCAGCGTTGAGGGCAATAAATGCTCCGGCAGATAAAGCCTGATTGTTTACAAAAGCGACTATAGGAATTTCTGTACCTACAATCCTTTTAGCTATGTCTCCTGCAGCAGCTACTACACCACCAGGAGTATAAATGTCTAAAACAATAAGGTCAGCGTTGGCTTCTTCAGCTTCTGTTATTGAACGATTAATAAATGCAGATAATCCTTTTTCAACTGTAGCTTCAACTGGTATAACGTATACTATACCGTCAGGGCTACTTTTAGTAATTGCTGGGTTTATTGATAAGACAATCGCTAATGCAACTAAGCTTACGTAAAGCAGTAACCGAAATTTCTTCATGTACTCCCTCCTTCCTATATAGGTCATCTTAACCTATATATAGTATTTTCTTCTACTTATGTAAAGTAATACGAATAAGATGGGTGAAGGTTTCATTTTTTTTGTATAAAAAAATGGCATCTTACCTTAAGTAAGATGCCATCTTTTTATTCTGAAAGGCTTTTACACCTTATGAAAGTTGTTGTTGTACAATTTTATTAATGAGTGAACCGTCAGCCTTGCCTTTAAGCTTCGGCATTAAGGCACCCATTACTTTACCCATATCAGCTTTTGAAGTAGCATTCACTTCTTCGATTGTTTCTTTAACAATAGCAGTGACTTCTTCTTCGTCTAGTTGTTTAGGCATGTAAACTTCAACAATCTTTATCTCAGATTGAATTTTATCAACAAGGTCAACGCGACCTGCGCTCTCAAATTCATGGAGGGAGTCTTTACGTTGTTTTAATTCTCGAGATAGGACTGTCAGTTCAATCTCTTCAGATAATTCGCCTGTACCAAGCTTAATAGCCTCATTTTGAAGTGAGGATTTTATCATCCTTAGAGTCGTAACTTTGTCTTTTTCTCTATTCTTCATCGCTTGTTTTATATCATCATTTAAACGCTCGAGAAGACTCATAAACTACTACACCCTCTTTTAGAATTTGCGCTTTCTTGCAGCTTCAGACTTCTTCTTACGTCTTACGCTAGGCTTTTCATAGAATTCGCGCTTTCTTGCTTCTTGAATCGTACCTGATTTTGATACAGTACGTTTAAAGCGGCGAAGAGCATCTTCAAGCGATTCGTTTTTACGAACGACCGTTTTTGACATTCTAAATCCCTCCCTCCGAAAACAACAGCTAAACATCATGTTCACATGTTTAGAATTAAAGTTAAAATTAGGTCATTGTTTCTGCCTTACAATTTATATAGCATACTCCAACAGACAAAAGATAAACATGTACTTTGCAATTATAATATATCACTAAAATTAGGTCAACTGTATTCTATGAAACAGGGGTTTACCTAATTAATCCTTCGTGTACAAATCAACAGTATTATCTTGTTTATTTAAGAGTTTGTATTTAGATCTACCAAGATATAATGGGATGGAGATTTCGTTAAAATCGGGTAACCCATTTGATGCGAACTTACTCTCATCTTTATAAAACTGGGTAATATTACCTACTATCCAATCATGATCACCGAGTGGAATAATATTTGTTACACGACATTCGTACGCTACATATGCATCACTTAATATAGGTGCAGAGATGGTCTTGCCAGTCTGAGTCTTAATTCCCAGCTCAGAAAACTTGTCGGTATCTCTACCACTTGTTATCCCACAATGCTGGATATAATGTACATGTTCTGCAGCGACAAAATTAATAGCAAATTCCTTTGAATTCACAATTAAGTCATAGGTGTAACGTTCCTTTGCAATAGATACGCCATAAATTGGAGGGTCGTATGAAATATAACTGTGCCAACCCGCAGCCATAATATTTTTCTTGTCATTGTATTTCGCTGTCACAAGGGCTACCATTCCTGGATAGCTATGCATTACTGTTTGATTCATTTCCATTAACATTAATAACACCTACCATTTTAAAATTGTTTCTAGAAAGAGTCATGTAAACTCCCCCTTGTCCATACAATGTTTTTAAGAGGTGAGACAAGGTATGATTGAATTGCTATCATTATTTGCAGTTTTTATTGCCATATTTCTTTTCGGTATGACCGTTATGAGAACTGGTTTATATAATTTATCTGGAGATAAAATGACCGAATTTCTAGTTACTTTTACGGGAAACCCCTTTAAAGGATTATTGGTGGGGACTGTTATTACAGCGATTATTCAAAGTAGTTCTGCTGTAATGGTCATTGTTGTTGGTTTGGTTGCAGCAGGATATATGACTTTTAAACAATCGCTTGGAATAATCCTGGGTACTAATATAGGCACAACAATTACAACGGAACTTATATCGATTCAAATATACGATGCTGTTGTTCCCCTATTAATTATAGGCTTTTTATGTTTACTTTCAAGTAAAAGGCAGCTGTTTAGTATAGGAGCTATATTATTTGGTCTAGGGTGTCTATTTGTTGCTATGCAGGGTTTTGGTCATTTATCACGACCTATTTCGCTATTACCTGGTGTTCATGCATTTTTTGAACACACAAATGAAAATGGATTATTAGGAATTGGATTAGGTACGATACTTACTGCAATTATTCAATCGAGCACTGCAACAACTGGAATTGTTATGGGGTTCCTAAATGAAGAGCTACTTACTCTTCATGCAGGCATAGCTATAGTACTAGGGGCCAATATAGGTACTTGTATTACCGCTTTTCTTGCAAGTGTTGGAGCAAGTCATGAAGCAAAATTAACTGCATACGCACATATATGGTTAAATATTTTTGGTGTGCTTTTATTTTTCCCATTTATTAATTATCTCGGTACATTAGCAGCATCTTTAACTGCGCTTCCCGATATGCAATTAGCACACGTTAGTGTTATTTTTAATATTCTTACCTCAGTTCTAGCACTTCCGTTAGTTGGACTTTTGTCTGGATTTATTTTGTGGATACATAAAAAAGCATAATTTTTTGATAAAAAATAAGACCAAGCCTCTTAGCAGGCTTGGTCTTTCATTTTTAATATTCTGAGGTACTAGTTAATCCTTTAACAATTTCTACTCCTGCACTGGCACCAATTCGTGTTGCACCAGCTTCAACCATATCTTGAACACCTTTCAAGTCACGAACACCACCAGACGCTTTCACCCCAATATCTGGTCCTACTGTTTTTCTCATCAAGGCAATATCCTCCACTGTAGCCCCTCCAGTTGAGAAGCCAGTTGAAGTTTTTACAAAGTCAGTCCCAGCTTTGACAGCTAATTGACATGCTCTAACTTTCTCTTCCTCTGTTAAAAGACTCGTCTCAATGATTACTTTTGTGAGAGCTTTCCCCTTAGCAGCTTCAACAACAGCACGGATATCACGTTCAACAAGGTCGTCATTTTTGTCCTTTAATGCACCAATATTTATGACCATGTCAACTTCGGTTGCACCATTCTCAATTGCATTTGTCGTTTCAAACGCTTTCGTTTCAGGAGTATTTGCTCCTAACGGGAATCCAATAACTGTACAAATCTTTACTTCAGTTCCAGCTAATTGCTCAGCAGCTGTTTTCACCCAAGTTGGATTTACACAAACAGAGGCAAAAACATATTCTTTTGCTTCTGAACATAATTTCAGGATTTGTTCCTCCGTTGTGTCAGCTTTAAGTGCGGTATGATCAATCAATTTTGCAATGTTATCCATATGTATCACTACTCCTTTACAACTTAGTTGTACGTACCTCTTTTTATAATAGCATTTCAGATTATAAAACACGAGAATAATCTTAGTATAAACAATAAAAAAATTTTAAACTTAAAAATATTAGGTAGTTATTACTAATAAGGGAATCTGAGTCCGTTTAGGTACCACAGATCAGATATAGCGGACACAGATTCCCTTATCTTTCAAAATTGCTTTATATAAGGAAGATCCGGACTCAGAATCAGTTAATGTCTATTTTATTAACAATTATAAAGTACTTTTTGATTAATAACGGCTTCTGAGTCCACTTAGACATAAAAAAACGTTGTTTTTTACTAAATAAGGGAATCTGAGTCCACCTAAGCAACTCTTGAATTGAAGATCGATAGTTCCATAAAATAAAAAACCCAGCGTATTCACTGGGCTTAAGAACTCAATTTTACAGATTCGAAGGTTTTTACTAGATCATCTTCGACTACTTTTACAAATTGTCCTTCGTTATAAGGGTAACCTGCCTTAGTAATCTTAATTTTTACTAATTTACCAATCATGTCTTCTGAGGCAGGGAATTTTACTTTTAAGTAATTATCCGTATACCCCATATAAAGACCTGTACTTCCTTCTTCTTTAAAATCTTCTTCTGGAATAACCTCTAATACTTCGTTCTCGAACTGTGAAGCGTATTCTTTAGCTAATTGGTCAGATAATGCAATTAAGCGATGAACTCTTTCATTCTTTATCTCTTCATCAACTTGATCGTCCATGCGGGCAGCAGGTGTTCCAGTACGTTTAGAGTATGGAAATACGTGAAGCTCAGAGAATTTATGTTCTTTAATAAAATTGTATGTTTCCATAAATTCATCTTCCGTCTCTCCAGGAAAACCCACAATCACATCCGAAGTAATTGCTAAACCAGGTAATGCTTCTTTTAGCCTAGTTAAGCGGTCAGCAAAGTGCTCCATTGTATACTTACGTCTCATTCTCTTCAGAACCGTGTCAGAGCCCGACTGAAGCGGAATGTGTAAGTGACGGACAACTTTATCGGATTTATCAAGTACTTCAATAACCTCGTCCGTAATTTGGCTAGCTTCAATAGATGAGATACGGATACGTTTTAATCCTACGACTTTTTCATCTAAATCTTGAAGAAGTTTAGCAAGGTTATAGTCTTTCATATCCTCCCCATAACCACCTGTGTGGATTCCCGTAAGGACAATCTCCTTATACCCAGCATTTACAAGTGATTGAGCTTGAGTAATAACCTCTTTTGGATCGCGAGAACGCATGAGTCCACGTGCCCAAGGAATGATACAGAAGGTACAGAAGTTATTACAGCCCTCTTGTATTTTTAAAGACGCACGTGTTCTGTCTGTGAATGATGGAACATCTAATTCCTCATATACACGTGCCTTCATAATATTACCGACGCCGTTTATCGGTTGTCTTTCGTTTTTATATTGGTCAATATAGTCCAGCATTTTAACTCGATCCTGTGTACCTACCACGATGTCTACTCCAGGAATAGCCATAATTTCTGCAGGTGATGTTTGAGCATAACAACCCGTTACACAAATAACCCCGTCAGGATTTTTACGAATCGCACGTCGTATTACTTGTCGACTTTTCTTATCCCCAGTATTCGTTACCGTACACGTATTTATCACATAAACATCGGCAATTCCTTCAAATTCCATACGGTCATAGCCTTGTTCTTTAAAAAGCTGCCAAATTGCCTCTGTCTCATAATGATTTACTTTACAACCTAATGTATGAAATGCTACTGTTGGCATCCTTTTCACCTCGCTAATTCAAAATAATACGAAACAGCAGATAACAAGTACAGCGGTGCTGTTTCTGCTCTCAAAATTCTTGGTCCAAAACTACACGAAACAAAACCAGCATCTCTAAGAGAGTCAACTTCCTTCTCAGACAATCCACCTTCTGGACCAACCACAACTAAAAGAGAATCTCCGGGTTTCATTTGTTCTAAGGTTGAAGCTAAGTTAGATTTTTCACCACTCTTAGCATCTTCCTCATAAGCAATTAATTTATAATGATAACTCTCACCTAATGAAAGTAATTGTTTAAATGTAAGAGGGGCTTGTACCGTTGGGATTTTTGTACGATGAGATTGTTCTGCTGCTTCTTTTGCAATCTTTTCCCATCTTTCAACCTTTTTACTGCCTTTTTTCTCATCCCATTTTACAATTGAACGAGCCGCAATAAAAGGGACAAACTCACTTGCACCTAGTTCAGTCCCTTTTTGGATAACATATTCAAGTTTGTCCCCTTTAGGCAACCCACTCACAATGATTACATTTATCGGTAATTCTACATGGTCCACAATCCATTCTACAACATTGGCTAATACGTATTCATTGGTAATTTCAGTAATCGTACATCTGCCTGCTTTTCCATTTGGATTGCAGCATATAAGCTGATCACCAATGCCCATTCGCATAACCCTTGTTATATGGTGAACATCTTCCCCTAGAATTGTTGCTTGATTCTCGTCCATTCTTTCTACAAAATAACGTTGCACGGATTGACACCATCCATTCTATACATAAAGGTTATTTAGTCAACATTTAATAGCCTTAATTTTTTCTAGCAATAAATGCAACCCAGTCTTCCATTACAACAGTCTCTTCAATTGCAAAACCTGCTGCCAATAAGCCTTCTTTTACCTCTTCTTTTTTAGTTGTAATAATTCCTGATGTGATAAAGAGGCCACCTTTTTTCAAGATCTTATTTGCATCCTCTGTAAATAATAAAATGATTTCTGCTAAAATATTGGCTACCACAACATCGACAGGACCCTCTATATTGTTTAACAGGTTATTTTGAGAAACGGATACGATATCATCTACCTTATTAAGCTTAACATTCTCAAGTGCACTTTCCACGGCAACTGAATCTAAATCAAGTGCTTTGATTTCTTTTGCACCCAGCATTGCTGCCGCAATACTTAGTACGCCTGAACCTGTTCCAACATCGATTACTGAGTCTCCTGCTTGTACCGTTCTTTCCAATGCTTGTATACATAGTACAGTCGTCGGATGAGTTCCTGTTCCAAACGCCATCCCAGGGTCTAGTTCGATTATTAATTCGTCCGTACTAACAGGCTCATAATCTTCCCATGTTGGTACTATCGTAAATCTTTCAGAGATTTTTACGGGATGGTAATACTTTTTCCAAGCAGTAGCCCAATCTTCTTCATTGACTTCAATTAATGAAATTTTATTATGGCCTATATCGATACCAAACAATAATAAACCATTAATGGCTTCTTTTATTTCTTCAACGGTTTCAGATAAAAAGCTATTTACAGGTAAATAGGCCTTAACGATAACACCCTCTTCTGGGTAATCGTCAGGGTTGAGTTGGTAGATTTCACCAAAGACTTGTTCGCGTTCTTTGGTTAAGTCGAAAGGATCTTCAATTACTACTCCACTAGCTCCAGCTTCATGTAAAATATTCGAAATAGGTTCAACAGCCTCCTGTGTAGTATGAATACTAATTTCTGACCATTTCATGTCTACCAACTCCAATTTTAAATTAAGATTTATTCACCTTTAAAAGCTCTTTTTACTTTTGCGAAGAAGCTGTCATGCTGCTCGTCAGGTGCCTCATGACCACTTAGGTCTGAAAACTCACGTAATAATTGTTTTTGTTTCTCAGTTAATTTAGTAGGAGTAATTACACGTATTTGAATATGTTGATCTCCTTGGCCATATCCTCTTACATTTTGTACACCTTTACCACGCAGACGGAATTTAGTGCCAGTTTGTGTTCCAGCAGGAATCTTAAGCTTTACCTTCCCATGAAGGGTTGGTACTTCAACCTCATCCCCTAGAGCAGCTTGTGCAAAGGTTAATGGCATTTCACAGTAAATATCATCGCCGTCTCTTTCGAAGAACTCATGTCCTCTTACCTGGAACACAACGTAAAGGTCACCTGGAGGTCCACCATTTACCCCTGGCTCTCCTTGACCTGCGACACGTAATTGTTGACCATCATCAACCCCTGCAGGTATCTTAATGTGTATCTTCTTACGTTTCTTCACTTTACCTGAGCCGCCACAAGTTGAACATTTATGCGGTATTGATTTGCCAGTACCGTTACAGTGGTTACATACACGTCTATTTACAATTCGACCAAATGGTGTGTTTTGCTCTACATTAAGTTGACCCGACCCATTACAATGTGAGCATGTACTTGCCTTTGTACCAGGTTTTGCACCTGAACCGTCACACGTATCACACGTTTCTTCTCTTGGAATTTCAATGTCGGTTTCTTTACCAAAAACCGCATCCTCGAATTTAAGTGTCATTGTATATTGTAAGTCAGCACCTTGTCTTGGTGCATTCGGGTCACGTCGTCTACCTCCGCCACCAAAGATTGAGCTAAAGATATCTTCGAAACCAAAGCCACCACCGAAATCTCCGCCACCAAAGCCGCCAAACCCTTGGTTCGGATCTGTATGACCAAATTGATCATAGTGAGAACGTTTTTGGTCATCACTTAAGACTTCATAAGCCTCTTTAACTTCTTTAAATTTCTCAGCAGCATCTTCGGCTTTGTTTATATCAGGATGGTATTGTTTTGATAGTTTTCTATAAGCCTTTTTTATCTCGTCTTTTGAAGCACTTTTGCTAACCCCAAGTACTTCGTAGTAATCTCGTTTACTCATTTAAAACCCACTCCCGCTTCCTTTCACATAAAGATTATTCTATCATTTCTCAAAAGTAAAAGGCAATATTTTGTATAGTTCCTGAATCTTTTAACTATCGATATAGAAACATAAGTTACTAAAAAAAGACTAGCTGTGGTTTTACAGTGAGTTATTCGCTAAAAGTCACTCGCTTTCCACGGGGCAGTAGCTGAAGGTTATTTTCACTGTCGTGAAAAAACCTGCTCCTCGACGCTAAAGCGTCTGCGGGGTTTCACTCCACTGCTACTCCAGCAGGAGTCTCGTGACTTTTAGCGAATAAACGCAATTTTAACACAGTTATAATAAATGGGAACTTTAATTAATACTTAAATTTCACATAATTAATATAGGTTTAAATAGTTGTCTGTCTACCTGAAAAAAGTCAAAGCCAAGGCATGCCTGACTTCGACTTTTTCACTTAATCATGTATTGAAGAATTTTATTTATCGTCTTTTACTTCTTCGTATTCTGCGTCTACGATATCATCTGCTTTTTTACCAGTTGCTTCACCTTCAGCACCCTCGGCACCTTGTGCAGCTTTAGCAGCTTCTTCGTAAAGTTTTACAGAAAGCTGTTGAACGATTTCTTGTAAAGCATCTTTCGTCGTACGCATTTCTTCAAGGTCGTTCTTTTCGATTGCAGCTTTTAAAGCATCTTTTGCTTCGTTTGCTTTAGTTATTTCTGCTTCGTCAACTTTACCTTCAAGGTCTTTTAGTGTTTTTTCTGTTGTAAAGACTAACTGATCTGCCTCATTGCGCAGCTCAACTTCTTCTTTACGTTTTTTGTCCGCTTCTGCATTTTCTTCTGCTTCACGTACCATTTTTTCAACTTCTTCATCAGATAAACCTGTTGAAGATTTGATTGTAATCGCCTGTTCTTTGTTTGTTCCTAAATCTTTTGCACGTACATTAACGATACCATTTTTATCTATATCAAAACTCACCTCAATTTGAGGGATACCACGTGGTGCTGGAGGAATGTCTGATAATTGGAAGCGACCTAGTGTCTTATTGTCAGCTGCCATTGGACGCTCACCTTGTAACACGTGAATATCTACTGCTGTTTGGTTGTCAGCTGCAGTTGAGAACACTTGTGATTTACTAGTAGGGATTGTAGTATTACGCTCGATTAACTTCGTAAATACTCCACCCATTGTTTCAATCCCTAATGATAAAGGTGTAACGTCAAGTAATACAACGTCTTTAACGTCTCCAGTTAAAACTCCACCTTGAATCGCAGCACCTAATGCTACTACCTCATCTGGATTTACACCTTTGTGTGGCTCTTTTCCTGTTTCCTTTTTGATTGCTTCTTGTACTGCAGGAATACGAGTTGAACCACCAACTAAAATAACTTTGTCAATTTCACTTGCTGAAAGACCAGAATCTTTAATCGCTTGGCGAGTAGGGCCCATTGTTCTTTCAACTAATCCAGCAGATAACTCATCAAACTTCGCACGAGTCATGTTTACTTCTAAGTGAAGTGGACCTGCTTCTCCAGCAGTGATGAATGGTAATGAAATTTGTGTTGAAGTTACTCCTGAAAGGTCTTTCTTCGCTTTCTCAGCAGCATCTTTTAGACGTTGCATTGCCATTTTATCTTTAGAAAGATCAATGCCATTTTCTTTCTTAAATTGTTCAACTAAATAGTCAATGATTACTTGGTCAAAGTCATCTCCACCAAGGCGGTTGTCCCCAGCTGTTGCTTTTACTTCAAAAACTCCGTCCCCTAGTTCAAGGATAGATACGTCAAACGTACCACCACCAAGGTCATAAACTAAAATTGTTTGATCTTCTTCAGTTTTATCTAAACCGTATGCTAATGCAGCAGCAGTAGGCTCATTAATAATACGCTCAACCTCAAGTCCTGCAATACGACCAGCATCCTTAGTCGCTTGACGCTCCGCATCGTTGAAATAAGCAGGTACTGTAATTACAGCCTTTGTAACCTTTTCACCTAAATAGTCTTCTGCATATGATTTTAAGTATTGTAGAATCGCAGCAGACATTTCTTGTGGAGTATATTCTTTATCTTCCACAGTTACTTTGTAATCTGTACCCATATGACGTTTAATTGAGATGATCGTATTTGGGTTTGTAATCGCTTGACGCTTTGCTACTTCCCCAACTTGACGCTCACCGTTTTTAAATGCGATTACGGAAGGTGTTGTACGATTTCCCTCAGGATTTGGAATAACTTTAGCTTCTCCGCCTTCCATAACGGCAACACATGAATTTGTTGTTCCTAAGTCTATACCAATGATTTTACTCATTATTAATTACCTCCTATAAAAAAGTTTAATACGTTATGTAAATCTATTATTGGTTAACCTTGACCATTGATGGACGAATCACTCGATCCTTCAATTTATAGCCCTTTTGGAATTCTTCAATGACAACTCCAGAGTCATATTCCGAATCCTCAACTTGCATAACTGCTTGGTGTAATTGTGGATCAAACTGCTGTCCAACAGACTCGATTATTTCTACACCTTCATTTTTTAAAGCTTCTATCAAACCACGGTAAACCATATCCATACCTTGAAGAAGGGTTTTCATCTTATCATCTTCAGCATCTATTTTCATTGCTCTTTCGAAGTTATCGATAGAAGATAACATATCAGAAATCAAGCTTTGTGCACGATACTTCTGAGCGGCCTCCTGATCTAAACGAACACGACGTTTGAAATTCTCAAAATCAGCCTGCACTCGATATAATTTATTTTCAGATTCTTGAACTTGTTGTTCAAGGTCAGCGATTTTTTCATTGGCTTTCGTAAGCTCATCTTTTTCTAAATTCTCTACAACATTTTCACTTGTAGCTTCAGTTGACTCCATAGTAGTCTCCTCATTTGTATTCATTTCTTCTTGGTTTGTTACTTCTTCTTTAATTGTATTTTCGTTAGCCAATTCTTTCACCTCCCTTAAAGGTCTTAACAGGTTTTATAGTGATGTCCATATTAGTAGATTATGTAGTTGTGAGGGAGAGTGTCCTACTCCCTTACAAATATAGCCACTGTTATTCATTTTGATACAGTTTTGTTAAGACATTTGACAGATCTGTACTCAATAGACTCAGCAAGCTTACAACACGTGAATACTCCATACGTGTTGGGCCAAGAATGGCAATTGAACCTAGTTGTTCAGTTCCAACAGTGTAGGTTGCAGTAATTAAACTACAGTTCTCCATTGCACTAACTCTGTTCTCTCTGCCAATTTTTATACTAATACCCGTTTGATTAGTTCGTAAAAGCTCATAAAACTCTTTTTCCTGTTCAATCATCGTTAATAAAGATCGTATCTTTTTAATGTCATTGAATTCAGGCTGACTTAACATATTTGTTTTGCCACCAAAATAGACTCTCTCAGATGATTGTAGATTAAATGTACCTGTTAACACATTCAATAAGCTGTCATAGTTATTAATGTGAGATTTGAGTATTGTGGCTACCTCTTTGTAAATTTTATCGTTTAATTCGATGAGAGGTACACCAGTAAGACGCTCATTTAGAATGTTAACCATTTTTTCAATTTCACTAGGATCAATCGAACCTGGGAATGTGATGGTACGATTTTCTACATGACCTGTGTCTGTAACGATGATTGCCACTGCGGTATCCCGATTAATAGGAATGATTTGCAGTTTTTTCACGCGATTCTCATTCACTTCTGGGCCAAGAACAATCGAAGTATAGCTTGTTAAGTCTGATAAAATTTGAGCAGACTTCTGTACCACTTTTTCCAGCTCATAAATTCGTTCAGCAAAAATCGATTTTATTTCTTCTTTATCTTGTTTTGATACACTTTGTGGTGACAGTAGATGATCTACATAATATCGGTAACCCTTCTCTGAAGGTACCCTTCCAGATGAACTATGAGTTTTCTCAATAAATCCTAAATCTTCTAGGTCTGCCATTTCATTACGAATTGTCGCAGAGCTAAAAGAAATGCCGTCTTTTTTCGACAATGATCTTGAACCTACTGGTTGGGCAGATTGTATAAAATCATCTATTATCACCTGAAGGATTAATAGCTGACGATCTGTTAACAAGGAACATCACCTCTGTTAGCACTCAATACGTGTGAGTGCTAATTCTAATAATAAGTTACCAAATACATACCTCGATGTCAACGATTAGATTACACCGATAAAGGCTTGAAATACTTCATTTCCGAGTAGCTTTCCAGTTCTCGTTAAACGGAGCATTTCTTCTGTTTCTTCTAGCAATCCTTTTTCTTTTTGTTCCGATATTTGACGTCCGAAAACAGTATGGATACATTTATCATATCTATTTTCAAACTTACTTTTTGATATACCCGCTGTTTTTCTTAACCCAAGAAACAACTCTTCTTCCATCTTTTCACTAATGCTAACTTTATGGGATTCAACATATGGAAAACCTGAATCCTCAACAAGAGACATGTATTTTTTTAATGGTCCAGCATTTGCGACTCTTTGTCCATCGATATAACTATGAGCTCCAGCACCTATCCCATAATACTCGTCATTATTCCAGTAGGTAAGATTATGCTGGCTCTCAAACCCTTTTTTTGAGAAGTTACTAATTTCATATTGAGCGTAATCGTGTTTTTCCATCTCATCCATTAATAACTCATACATTTCAGCCTCGTTCTCTTGGCTAGGTAGTGTTAACCGTCCTTTTTGCATCAAGTTATAAAATACTGTTTTCGGTTCAATAATTAGTGAATAAGCAGAAAAATGATTCACCTCTAACCCAAAGGCTATTTCGAGTGTTTGATGGAAACTTTCAATTGATTGCCCTGGCAATGCATAAATTAAATCCAGACTAATATTCTTAAACCCAACATCTTTTGCTAAATCGATTGAACGAAACACATCTTCTTGTCGGTGGGTTCTCCCTATCTTCTTCAATAGTTCGTCATCAAAGGTTTGTACTCCAAAACTAAGTCTATTAACACCAAAATCCTTTAGTAGTTGAAGCTTTTCCTTCGATAAATCTCCTGGGTTTGCTTCAAATGTATATTCAATTGCATCATTTACAGGTTTTAGATGCGTATGGATGCTTTTTAAAAATAGTTCCATTTGATTCATATCTAGAACAGTGGGTGTTCCGCCACCTACAAAGATTGTATTCAATCCGGTTGTAGGATGAGTTTCTAGAGTATTTTTCATTTCTATTGCCATTGATTGAAGGTACTCTTCGACAGGTTGGCCCTTTAGAAATACCTTATTAAAATCACAATAATGACAAATTTGTTCGCAAAACGGAATGTGTAAATAGGCTGCTTGTGCCACAATATCACTTCTTTCTATTACCCTATTAGAGGTTGTTCAAAAAGTCTGTCCTCCTTTTTGAACACCATTATTAACACAAATACCGCAGAAATTCTGCGGTACTGGTTTAAACAAACTTTTATTTTGAATCATCCATTTTTAGTACCGCCATAAATGCTTCCTGAGGTACTTCTACTGAACCTACTTGTTTCATACGCTTTTTACCTTCTTTTTGCTTATCAAGTAGTTTACGTTTACGAGAAATATCTCCACCATAACATTTAGCTAATACGTTTTTACGCATAGCTTTAATTGTGGAACGAGCAATAATTTTTTGTCCAACAGCAGCTTGAATTGGCACCTCGAATTGTTGACGCGGAATTAAATCTTTGAGTTTGTCAACAATGATTTTCCCACGCTCATATGCAGAATCGCGGTGAACAATGAATGATAATGCATCAACTTTTTCAGCATTCAATAAAATATCCATTTTTACAAGTTTTGACTCCTTATATCCAATTAATTCATAATCAAAGGAAGCATATCCCTTCGTACTTGATTTTAATTGATCAAAGAAATCGTACACTATTTCAGCTAATGGAATTTCGTAAACAATTCTCACTCGGTTTTCATCAAGATATTGCATATCAATGAAGTTACCACGTTTCCCTTGACATAATTCCATAACAGCACCAACATAATCATTTGGTACCATCATTGTCGCTTTTACATATGGTTCTTCAACACGATCAATTTTTTGCGGATCAGGCATATTATTCGGGTTATCTACTCGTTGATCTGTTCCATCTGTTAAAAATACATTGTAAATAACACTTGGTGCCGTTGTAATTAAGTCAATCTTGAATTCACGCTCAATACGCTCTTGGATAATCTCCATGTGAAGTAGCCCAAGGAAACCACATCGGAAACCAAACCCTAACGCTTGGGATGTTTCAGGTTCAAACTGAAGAGCTGCATCATTTAATTCTAGTTTTTCAAGCGCTTCTCTTAAATCATTATATTTGGCAGTGTCGATTGGATACAGACCACAGAATACCATTGGGTTTAACTTACGATAACCTGGAAGTGCTTCTGTTGCACCATTTTTTGCATTTGTGATTGTATCACCAACACGTGTGTCTCCAACATTCTTAATGGATGCAGTAAGGAATCCTACGTCTCCAACAGTAAGTTCTTTCAACATTGTAGCCTTCGGGGTAAATACACCAACCTCTGCCACTTCGAATTCTTTTCCTGTTGCCATCATTCTAATTTTATCGCCGACCTTTACAGTTCCTTCGACGACACGGATATAGGCAACAACCCCTCGATATGCATCGTAAAGAGAATCAAAGATAAGCGCCTTTAATGGTCCTCCCGGATCTCCCTGTGGTGCAGGAACTTTTTGTACAACCTGCTCAAGGATCTCTTCAATTCCAATCCCTGCTTTTGCAGAAGCTAAAACAGCTTCTGATGCATCTAACCCAATAACATCCTCAATTTCTTGTCTTACACGTTCAGGATCCGCACTTGGAAGGTCAATTTTATTGATGATTGGTAAAATTTCCAAGTCATTATCCAAGGCTAAATACACGTTTGCTAGTGTTTGTGCTTCAATCCCTTGTGCAGCATCAACAACTAGGACCGCTCCTTCGCATGCTGCGAGACTTCGTGATACCTCATATGTGAAGTCTACGTGGCCTGGGGTATCAATTAAGTGGAAGATATATTCTTCTCCGTCCTTGGCTTTATATTTAAGCTGAACGGCATTAAGCTTAATCGTAATTCCTCTCTCACGTTCAAGGTCCATAGAATCCAACAACTGGTCTTTCATCTCACGTTGTGTTAAAGCAGATGTTTTCTCTAGAATTCGGTCTGCCAGCGTCGATTTACCATGATCTATGTGGGCAATAATTGAAAAGTTTCTAATTTTAGTTTGTCTTTTCAGTCTTTCTTCTCTGTTCATTCTATTCACTCCTACTATTCTGGGCGAGCTATCTTAGAAAAAAACCTAAAATATCATGACATAAATTATATCAATAGAAAACCTTTTATTCAATTACAAGAAAAAAAAGAGAACCTCAATCAATCACTAGGCTCTCTAATCTATTATATTTTTTCTAGCAGTCCGCTAATAATGCTGGATAGAATAAGGAAGATTTTCTCAAAGACCACTCCTACACCCTCTGCTAACTTTTTTCCCAAAGTGGAAAAAAAGTTAAAGGCACCTGATTGTTCTAATTTTCTCTGCTTTTCATCAATATCATGACTTGTTACCTTTCTACCCAACACAGAGGCTTCAACAGCCCCTGTCTCATCATCAGAAAAGTGGAATGCTCCCTGAAGAGAAGGGTCATTATGGCCCCTCATTTTCTTCATTCCATCATTAGCCTGTTGCATTCCAAGTAAGACTCCGAATAAAAGAATTGTTGTAATAAAAAAACACTTCATCATGAATTTAATCATTGAGATTACCCCTCAGGTTAATTTATTGCTACTGTTTATTCTTTCCTTCATCTGTTGTTGCATTGACTTTTTCAGCCTGCCAATAGTGTTCTGCCAATACCTCCGCAAATGCTTTTGCCGTTCTTCTAAGTTCATCATAGTTATTATCAACTCCACCGAACTCTACTAACATGGCATTTGCTGATAGTTCTTGATTGTAACGTCCATTGAAGCCACTTCCACCTTGTTTTAAGATTCCTCTACTTAAACCTGGATACTTGCTTTTTAATTTATTATGAAGTTCTGTTGCTAATTTTAAATTCTTCTCAAAATTAGCATTATCATCACCAATTACAAACGCAATCTTTGCATAATTGTTGCCATTAATTGTAACCGTAGTATCTTCTCTACGTTGGGCATCACGGTGAATATCGATAAAGTAGTTTAAGTCCTTATTGCCAGCCATTGCACTTTTAACAATCTCACCTGATGCTTTATAGGATTGGCTCCATTTAAAGCCATTTTCTTTTAAATATATAGGCATATTCGTTGTGTTTACCTCTGAACCAATTCCCAATGTAGATAACTCTTTACCTAGCATTTCTCCAACTTTCGTAACATTTACCTTAGAGTGTGTTGCATTATTGGCATTTTTTGTATCAACACCTTTTAAGTGTGGGAAATAGGATTCATAAGAGTGAGTGTGATAGATAAATGCTACCTTTTTATCTCCTGTCGTTACTGTAGGCGGAGGGACCGGTTTGTCTTCAGCAGGCTTGTCCAATTGTCCTAGGTTTTGAGTAGCTGCCTCTCGTTCTGCAAGTAAAACCTCTAATGGAGGAGCGGACTCAATAGGCATGTTTGTATAATTAGTTCCCTCGCCAGCAACAAGAATTTCACCATCATAGAAGGAGAACCCTGGAAGTTCTCTTCCTAGGAGACTTCTCGGATCGTTTGTGTCAATGCTCGTTGTTGCCTGGAATAGTACAGAGGAATAGTTAGGTTGAATACTATTCTCTGGTAACCCTTGTGTAAAATAGCGATTCTCGAAGCCTAATAGATGTATTAACGATTCGCCAGATATATGTGTTGCAATCCCATTAATAGAAGAGGATGCTATGCGGTATTGTGGTTTTAGTGATGTTAAAATACCAGAAAGTAAAAACATCATCATTAATCCAATAATTAGTAATACAATTCCTTTTTTGATGCTTGTCCCATGTACTGTTACCATTAAGCCTTGTGCTCTAGTACTTCTCATCGTATCTTCCCTCCATAGCTTGTCTACTAGGAGGGTATGATAGAGTTTAAATTAATAGAACAACTTTTTAAATAATAGGCTAGTTAAACTATGTTATTGATTTCCGTTTCAGGACAATCAACATTGCTCTTCTACATAGTAAAAAACTAATGGGTGTAAGCCCCGTAGTTATCATCATTTACTTGGTTGTGTAGGGCTTCATTCAGACCACCAGCTATGACATTGGCCATATCTTCTATGAATACATCTACTTCTTTAGGAGTTACCATTAGGTTATGACCTAGTGGTGACAGAACTTCATGGATGAGTCTTCTTTTTTCTTCATCCTCTAATCCACCAATGATACCCATAAAGGTTTTTCGGTCCTCATCACCCGGTAGGTCCTCATCTGTTAACGTCCTTTTTTCACCAAAAGACAGTCCAGCAGGAGTCAACGCTCTTGAAGGTCTTCCACCTTCTCGCATTTCTCTACCAAAATGCTTTAATATAAAGTCAATCGTGTCACTAGTAATACTAACGGCATCCACTACAGTAGGGATTCCTATTGCAATTACAGGAATGCCCAGTGTTGCTTGGCTGAGTTCTTTTCTCTTATTACCAACACCAGAACCTGGATGTATACCAGTATCAGAAATTTGAATGGTAGAGTTGACACGTTCTATTGACCTTGAGGCAAGCGCATCAATTGCAATAACAAAGTCAGGTTTGGACTTCTCAATAACCCCATGAATAATATCACTAGTTTCAATTCCTGTTAGTCCCATTACTCCTGGGGCAATTGCACTAACAGATCTAAAACCTTCTTGTACATTTTCTGGTTGAAGACTAAATAAGTGCCTTGTAACTAGTAAATTCTCAACTGCAATTGGCCCAAGTGCATCTGGTGTTACATTCCAGTTGCCTAATCCAACAACAAGACAACTTGCGTCTTCTTTAATAGATAAGTTTTTCATAAACTGACTAAACTCTTTGGCGAAGACCTTTTGAACTTTCTCTTGTAACTCCGTATCCTGTTGACGAATACCCTGAACTTCTAAAGTTAAATAGTTGCCTTTTTTCTTACCTATTGATTTAGCACCTTCTTCAGTTATTTCTACAGAGGAGATTTTAATGCCACTATCTTCTCGTTCTTTGATGATTACACCCTCAATATCTGTAGAAACTGTTTGTTTAGATGCTTCCTTTGATTTATTTCTTTCTTCAACCGCCATTTCGCGAGCTTCTACTGCCAAATCAGTTCGAACCGAATACATACTAAGATCTAATGATTCTCCCACTACTATTACCTCCTAAATAAAAACAAATGATAGTTTGATGGTAAGTTTTGATATAACATGCATATTTTCCCTATTATTATCCACTTATTTATTATCATTACCTTATGCTTAGTCATTCATTCATGAATAGTTGAAAAGTCAAAACCTAAGAATTGTATTGCAATCTTTACTATGATTTGATAGAATATCATTTGTTCAATCAGAATTTCTTTATGGAATTTTGACCTTAAAAATGAGTATGATTGTAACTGAAAGATCGAGATCATATAACCTCGATACGTCTAGGAGGTGAAAGTACATGGCAAACATTAAATCTGCAATTAAACGTGCAAAAACTAGTGAAGAGCGTCGCGCTCACAACGCTACAATCAAATCTGCAATGCGTACTGCTGTTAAGAACTTCGAAGCAACTGTTACTAATAACGATGCTGAGAACGCTAAATCAGCTTACTTAGAAGCAGCTAAAAAACTTGATAAAGCAGCTCGTAAAGGACTTATTCATAAAAACGTTGCTAGCCGTCAAAAATCTCGTTTAGCAAAAAAATTGAATGAAGTTACTGCTTAATTACTTTAAGGTATTTGTTTGAGGTTTCTTGAACGGATACCTTTTTATTTTTTGTTGGTAGATTTGTATTACAATTCCAGAGTGGATTGGAGCGGAAGGCACTTGACTCCTGCGGGAGTAGAGGGAAGTTCGAGACCCCACAGGTGCGAAGCACCGAGGAGGCTCGAATCCCTCCCCTATGGGAATTCGCCCTTGAAAAAGCCGGCATTTGGGCTTTTTCATAATTCCCCGCGGAAAGCAAGTGCCTGCAGCGTAAAGGAACGGCCTAGGTTCAAATTTTATATTTTTATATAAAAACACAAAAAAGCGACATCGTCGCTTTTTTTAGTTGTTTAATTTCATGAGGAATAACTCAACTGCAAGTTTCTTATCTATCTTTCCATTTTTTATTTCAAAATCCATTTCTGCCAAATGATTAACCAAACCCATGAGGTGTTCGTTGCTAAAAAGGTTCGATTGTGCAGCTGCTAACTTCACTCTATAAGGATGAACTTTAAGCATGCCAGCTATTTGTTGCTGTCCATAGCCCTGACGTGCCATGTCTTTAACCTGGTATAACAACCGGAATTGAGTTGCCAACAAGGAAAGAATTTTAATCGGTTCCTCATTATTTTTAAGCAAATCATAAAAAATTCGAAATGCCTCTTCTAATTTCCTATGTACTGCTTTATCAATTAATTCAAATATATTTTGTTCAAGTGTTCTTGCCACGAGGAGATTTACAGTTTCTTGTGTAATATGACCTTCTTGTCCTACATACAAAGAAAGCTTTTCTATTTCTTTTGAAATTAGCATTAAATTAGGGCCTGTCAATTGGATAAGTAATTTAGCAGCATGTTCTTCAAATGTAACTTGGTACATTGATGCACGATTTCCAATCCATTTGACTAAATCTTTTTCCTCTAACGCATTAAGCTCTAGAACCTCTGCATGTTGTTTTAGAAGTTTAGTTACCTTTTTACGATCATCAAGCTTTTCATAAGGTGCTAAAAAAATGACAACAGAATAAGGTGCAGGTTGTAGTATATACTGCTCTAATCTGTCTAGAGAATGTTCAACTTTTTCTTTACCTTTTTCACCCGTTAAAAAGTAGGGATTTTTTAACACAATCATTCTTTTTTCTCCCATAAAGGGTAAAGTTTCAGCATCTTCTAACGCCACTTCGATTGGAGTTTCTTCTAAGTCATAAATAGCAAAGTTGAAATCTTTTTCGTGTTCTTCCAATAATTCACTTGTTAGCATTTCTTTCATTTCGTTCATTAAAAAGGTTTCAGTTCCATAAAACAAATACATTGAACTGATTTGTTTATTTTTTACTTTTTTCCTTATTTCTTGAGTCATAATCGCTCTCCCATACAACTTCCTAACATATAATTACTCTTATCGTAATGGGAATTGTGGGTTTTATCAAGCATTCTAAAAAATAAGTAAGGGGATTTGTCATTATGACAATCCCCCATATCTATGTTAAACGCTAACATCTAAGCCCTAGGATACTTAGAAGTTAACGAGAATATCTTGTTTTTATCTTCTCCTTATATATATGAACTATTTGTGTCAAGTGTTGTCAGGTAAGGAAATCAAATAAAGAGGATGTAGATTTTTTTATTATTTTAACGTATACTATATGGTGAAATAGGAGGGGTACAAAGTGAACCAATTCGAAAAAGAAGTTCAAAGTAAACGTAATGACTTAATTGATTCAGGTATTGGGTTTATTGTTTCTTTTGGATTTTTCGCAACATTATTCATTATCGCAACAGCCATTAAGCTTATCGGTTCTTAAAATTGACAGTACATACTGTCACTACAAGAGACTGCACCTGCAGTCTCTTTTTTCAATTTGGTTTAAGTATAGTTTTATTGTATGGAAGAACCCACTTAAAGGTTCCGCTCTTGCCTCTAAATTTATATTGAATCGCACCATGTAGATCTGTTCTTAGAATTATACTTTCTTCTTTTAGCAACCGTTCTACCACTTCTGGATTTGGGTGATTATACCTATTGTTCACACCCACTGAAATAATTGATACTTTTGGTTTAATATGTTCTAAGAACTGCACACTGGTTGATGAATTGCTACCATGGTGTCCAACCTTGAGCACATCAACAGGCAATGAGCGGAAGGAAGAAGTCAGCTTAGACTCTCCAACTTCCCCTAAATCTCCTGTAAACAGCCATCTAAGCCCTCCGATTTCTGAATAAATAACGATTGAACGATCATTTGAGGTTTGCTCATTCCCAGTCGGAGCTAAAACATAAAAAGTGTTATCTCCACTTTTCCAAACATCTCCTGCTGAGAACGTTGAAATTGGAATACCCATTTCATAAGCTATTCTGACTAACTGCTGCTCATATTCTTTTTCAATGGGCCCAGTTCCAAGTATTAATTCATCTACGCTTAATTCTTGAATAAGTAACTCAGCATTCCCAATATGGTCTAAATCACCATGTGTAATAATGAGTTTGTCTAACTTCCTAATTCCAACCGATTTTAAATAAGGGAGTAAAATATCTTCACCTGTATCAAACATCCTGCGCTTTTTTTCCCATTCTTCGGCCGCAAAATTCAGTGTTTTGGGTCCAGTATCAATTAAATAAGTACCCTTATTAAAGGGCAGTTCAATTAGGATACTGTCTCCTTGTCCGACATCGATAAACGTAATTGTACCGTAGGGATCGAGCATCTTTTCATTCAAATCGACTACACATAGGGTAATAAATAAAAAAACAGAGACAACAATTTGTTTTTTATTTGACCGTTCCCACATTTTGAAAACAGTTAGGATTAAGATAAAATAACCCACCAAAAACAATATATGCGGCTTCCCTAAAGTTAATGATAGAGATGAAACTTTGGTACCATATAAAGCAAATTGATTGAGAACATTAAGGATAATTTTTAGCAAAAACATCAAGGAAAGGCCGATCGGCTCAAACAAAATATGAAGAAGTAAGGAAAGGATTGATAGCGGCAAGATTATAAATGAATAGACAGGAACAAATAGGAGGTTATATGGGATACTTAGAAGCGAAACCTCATAAAAATAAAAAATAATTATTGGAAAAGAAAAGAGTTGGGCAATTACAGTCACTGTAAGAGTTTGCGAAAGAGGATTGGTTGATCTAAGAATAATGGTCTTTGAAGATAAAATTAGTCCCAAGCTAACCATGAAGGATAATTGAAATCCAACTTCGAAAACATGATATGGATTGAATAGCACCATTAAAAAACACGCCATTCCAATTGAGTCAATGGGGTAAACTTTTTTCCATTTAAAACAGCTAAGCAATATCATTAGCATAAGTGCGGCTCTAATAACAGATGGAGCGGCACCAGCTAAAATTGTATAGATTGGAAGCAAACATAATAAAGTATGGGTGACAGATTCTCTTGTAAATCCCATTCTAATACCAATATAGAAGATGGCTCCTGTGAGCAAACCCACGTGAAGACCAGATATAGCTAATAAGTGAACCAATCCCAAAGACTGGTAAGATGTAAGCACCTCATCATCAATATATCCTCTTTCTCCATATATTAACGCTTGGGCAATTCCTACGGCCTCTTTAGGGAAGTGTTTCTCAATGTAGTTATTTCCGTGTTCTCTCATCAATAAAAGTCTATCATAAGGTGTAGGTGGTTGCTGGGTACAATTTTGGAGAGTGAGTGATGTGGGGCTAAATATCCAGTAAATTTTCTTATAGTATAGATATTTCTGATAGTCAAATGAATTAAAATTTCTTGCTTTGTTTGGTATCAATAACTTACCTTCAATTCTACAAATCATTCCTACTTTTAATGAAGTTAGTTCATTTTTTTCAGTTTTTGTTTGAATTGTGTACCTTAAAATAATACGTTCCTTCCCTACTTTTCCCACGGTGGAAAAGGTTCTTCCATTCAGGTTTGGAGCAGTTGCAATTTTGAAGGTTAAATTAGTTTCTGAGCCATCCAACTTAGTTGAATTATACTCATCATAAAGTTCAAAATAAATGGTGAAAAACACTACACAAATACTGGCAGCAATTACAACTATTTTCGGACCTCTAAAATGCAAATAAAGAAAATAAAGTACTAGCAATAAACCTACAAGAGGATGATAAGACAGATGGGAAAGTATAATCCCGAAAATAGCTGCAATTGCTAAATAAAAATAGTTGCCAGAAAGTCTTTTCATAGGTTCGGGGGGGAGAATAACTTCTTACCTTTTTCTTCTATCTCTGCAACTTGCTTTTTATCAAGATTACTATCGTGAAGCAACTGTATAAGCTCATCAACATAGTGCTGCTTTTCCCTTGAATGGAATTCGATCACCATTTCCTTTAGTTCAACTTGATCAACCGTAACCCCTGCTTGATTAAATAATTCTATTGCATATGGATGGTTCTTATAATCCTTTGCATAATAAACTGCCTTAACCCCACTTTGAATAATCGCTTTGCAACATTGTAGACAAGGGAAATGAGTCACATAAATCTCTGCACCTGTTGTCGGTACTCCAAATTTAGCACACTGTAGTAGAGCATTAACTTCTGCATGTATTGTTCGAACACAATGATTATCAATAACATAGCAACCTTCATCGATACAATGAGTGCTACCAGTAATTGAACCATTATATCCCCCTGCAATAATTCGCTTGTCCCTTACAATAGTTGCACCTACAGCTAAACGAGTACAGGTACTTCTCATAGCAAGTAAATGACTTTGTGCCATAAAGTATTGGTCCCATGATATTCTTTCCATTAATAACTTCCCCCTTTGCCACTTTATTAAAAAGTCTATCGAAAAATGTTGAACCTTGCAATTTTTATTTTAAGGTAATTTTATCTCGAAATTTATCTAAGGTTTTAGCTCCTATCCCAGGTATTGATAAAAGCTCATCAATCGTTGCAAAACCACCCTTCTTTTCCCTATACTCAATGATTGCATCTGCTTTAGCTGGTCCGATTCCAGGTAGCATTTGAAGCTCTTCTATAGTTGCTTTATTTATTGAAATTGAATTGTCATCCTCATTTGAATTTGTAGTCAGTGTCTCATATGACTCATTAACCTCTTCCCCAACTTTTGGCACATAGATAACCATTTCATCAACAAGCAGTTCAGCGAGATTTACATAGTTAACCTCCGCTTCAGGATTTACCCCTCCAGCTTGTTCTAAGGCATCCTTGACTCGACTACCATTTTTCAATTCATACACTCCAGGTCTAACAACTGCACCCTTTACATCGACAAATAAGGTAGATAGGTCAATTTTTTCGGGAGGTGTAGCAACTGTTTCATCTTCGGAAGTAATTTCAACTTCCCTAAGTATCGATTCATTCATTACTAATTCGTTACTAGTATCATTATTAGGCGAATTAAAATAGTAAAGCGTAATTACCACTAATAACCCTAACCCTATAATCATAAAATACTTGTATTTAATTATTATTTCTTTCATATAACTGACTCCTTAGTATAAGAAATTGGCTTTTTTCGTAAAGGTTATTCCTATTGAACATAGTTAAATTTAAGAGTGGATTGGAGCGGAAGGCACTTGACTCCTGCTAAGAAGTTGAGGAAAGGTCAAGACCCCGCAGACGGAACGGCGAGGAGGCTCGACTTCCTCCCCGATGGGAATTCGTTCTTGAAAAAGCCGGCAGTTGGGCTTTTTCATAATTCCCCGCGGAAAGCAAGTGCCTGCAGCGGAAAGGAACGGTCTATCATCAAATTAAAAGCAAAATTTTTTAAGAAGAACCTAAAAATAAAATTCAATCATAAAAATGTTTTTACGTACATATCGTTTATGAGAGAAGATGTTTGTGAAGGAGGGGACGAAACGTGAACATTGGGATTATAGGAACAGGAAACATGGGGAAAATTTTAATAGATGCTTTTATTGAATCAATCGCTGTTCCGCCTTCTAACCTTACTATTACTAATCGTACGCTTTCAAAAGCTAGAAAAATAGGTGAAAGTTATCCCGATATTAAGGTTGTAGAAACAAGTGAGGATGTAGTAGCAGCTTCTGACCTTATCTTTATTTGTGTAAAACCATTAGAAATCCACCCCCTTTTAGAGAAATTAAATAAAGATCTACCTAAAACAAAGTGCATCGTTTCCATTACAAGCCCAGTTGCAGTTAATCAACTTGAATCAGTCGTTGACTGCCAAGTGGCTAGGGTTATTCCCAGCATTACAAATCGAGCCTTAGCTGGTGTCTCTCTAATTACTTTCGGTGAAAGTTGTAGTGAAGGAATTCGAAACTATATCGAAACACTCTTTAAGCATATTTCGGATACTGTTCATATAGAGGACTCCATTACAAGGGTAGCTTCTGACATTGTTAGTTGTGGTCCTGCATTTTTCAGCTATTTATTAAGAAGGTTTGTAGATGCAGCCGTTAAGGAAACGAAGATATCAGAAGAACAAGCAATCACCCTTGCTAGTGGTATGATTGTTGGGATGGGTAAACTAATTGAAAAGGAAATATTCACTTTACAAACATTGCAAGAAAAGGTTTGTGTAAAGGGTGGCGTAACAGGTGAAGGTATTAAGGTCTTAGAAGCAGAGATTGGAGAAATGTTTGAACATCTTTTTCAGAGTACACATGCCAAGTATTATGAGGATATTGATGAAGTTTCAAAACAATTTAATTCCACAAATAGGACTTTATAATTAATTCTCCAAAGAGGAAATAAATCCTCTTTGAAAAATTTTAAAAGCCAGAAAAACCACATAAAAGGTTTTTCTGGTTTATTTTTTTAATGAAAAGAAAATTCGTTCAGGTTGATCAGTGATAGAGCGTTGAAAATCGGATGAAATGTTATTAAGGGTGAAACCTACTGCTTCTAACCACTTTTGGTAGTCAGCTGGTTCAAATGTTCGTTGAAAATGAACCTCATCATACCTAACATACTCATTTCCATTTTCCTTTTTAACAAAAAATGATAAATCATGTTCAACACTATTTTCAAACTCACCTTGATAACAGTTCCAAATATAGCTAATATCATCAGCATTACTTACAAAGGTCTGATCAGCAAAGATTTGATTCATCTTATAGATCGAGTGAACGTCAAAGAGAAATAACCCTCCATCTACTAACTGATTAAATATACATTGGAAAGTCTGTCTTACTTCATCACTAGAGCCTAAATAATTTAATGAATCACAAAAACATAGAATAACATCGAATTTTTCATGTCCTTCTAGTTCCATCATATTCTGTTGGAATAAGGTAATCTGCTTCCCTTTTTCCATAGCTTTTTCCCCCGCAACTGCTAGCATTTCTTCAGAGAGGTCCACCCCGGTTACCTCATATCCTTCATCAGCAAGTCGTACAGACAATTCTCCTGTGCCACATGCAAGGTCTAGGACACGAAGCTTCGATTTAGAGGTGAGCTCACCTGGTAAGCTTTCCTTTACGAAGGAGATCCATTGATTATAATCAATATCCTTCATTAGTTCATCGTAAAGATAAGCGAATTGCTGGTAACTCATTGACTAAGCTCTTTTTCAATATTTTCACTTGGTGCATCACCCCATAATTTTTCGAGCTTATAATAGCCTCTCTCTTCTTTATGGAATACATGTGCAACTACATCTCCTAAATCAACAAGAATCCATCTTGCCTCTTCAAAGCCTTCTAAACGCTTTACGTCAAGACCACTTTCTTGTGCCTTTTCTTTTATCTCGCGTGCGATTGCTTGGACTTGTTTTTCAGAATTCCCGTGGCAAATAAGGAAATAATCTGCTACTAAGGACAACCCTTTCATTTTCAGTGCAAGTATGTCTTCTGCCCTTTTATCATCAGCTGCTTTAACTGCAATCGATAAGATTTCTCTTTCTGTCATTTACAGATAGCCTCCCTTTTCTTCATTAACCAGTGCATTATATGTTAAGAATGTATCTGGATAAATCGCTTGATTTTTTTTAAATAAAAACTGAATTGAATTTATTAAAGATTGTATTAGTGCCTTATTTAAACTTATTTTGGCCAACTCTCGCACTTCATCTACACCCGGAAAATGGCGCCCTGGCTCTATATAGTCAGCAAGGTAGATCACTTTTTCTAAAGGTGTCATGTTAACACGGCCCGAAGTATGAAACTTTATTGCATTTAATATCTCTTCATCTTCTATACCTACCTCAGTCTTGACAAGATAAGCACCAACTGGAGCATGCCAAAGCTCACTATTAAATTCTAATAAATCTTTTGCCATTTTTTGTTCGTATATGATACTTCTCATTTCGTCCTTGGGTCGAAATTTTGCATAGTCATGAAAAATGGCTGAGATTTCAGCTTTTTTTTCGTCTACGCCGTAGCGTTTTGCTAAAGATATTGCTGTTTCCATAACTCCAATCGTATGGGTGAATCTATGTTCAGTAAGCTGCTTTCGAACAATTTCAAGAGCCTCTCTTTGTTCCATACAAATTTTTCTCCTCAATATATTGTTCTACTTTTTCTGGCAATAAATACCTCGTTGTTTGACCTTTCGCAATTCTGCTCCTAATTTCTGAGGAGGACACTTCAAATTGCGGAACGGTTACCTCAATCACATTATAGTTTGAATTAACCGCAAATCCTGGTCGTTTTACACCGACAAATTGAACAATTTCCACTATATCATTAATCCTGTACCAATGAGGTAAATATTCAACCATATCCCCGCCAATAATAAAATAGAATTTATTATCTGGATATCTATCTTTTAAAATCTTCATCGTGTCATATGTATAGGATGGACCTTCTCGGTCTAATTCAATCGTTTGTAACTTAAAATGAGGGTGATCTGATATTGCTAATGATAGCAACTTAAGCCTATCCTCATTTGTAATATATTGTTCATATTTTTTATGGGGAGGGATATTAGTAGGCATGAACCATATTTCTTCAAGATCTAAGCTAAATAAAACTTCATTTGCCATTAATAAATGCCCATTATGGGGTGGGTCAAATGTGCCTCCGAGGATTCCTATGCGTTTCATCCATTTCCCCCCATGATATCTTATTACGAAGGTAATACTAGCTGCTTATTCTCTCTAGACTCCTTGTATAATACAATCGTATTTCCGATAACCTGAACTAGTTCAGCTTTGGCCCCTTTGCTCAAAGATTCAGCAACTGAGCTCTTATCTTCCTCACAATTCTGTAATACACTTACTTTAATTAATTCCCGGGCCTCAAGGACGTCATCAATTTGCTTAATCATATTCTCATTAACCCCACCCTTTCCGACCTGAAAAATTGGGTCTAAATGGTGTGCTTTAGAGCGTAAAAATCTTTTTTGCTTACCTGTTAACATTCAACGTGTCCTCCTAGTTTGTTAATAACAAGCTCCTCCATCCGCCTTGTATCAGGAAAAAGGCCTGTCCATTTTTCAAATGCCAATGCTCCTTGATTCACAAACATGCCAATTCCATTTAGCGTTGTTGAACCTTTTTGTTTTGCCTCCAATAATAATTTCGTTTGAAGGGGATTATAGATTATATCACTAACAATCGTACTCGGTGATAAATTAGTTAATGATAGAGGAATTTCTTCTAAATTAGGGTACATACCAACAGAAGTTGTGTTTATGATTATATCATACTCATTTAGTCGATTTTCGGCATCTCTAATTGAAATACCTGTACCACTTAGTTTATAAGAGCAATCTCCAATTAATTGTATTGCACTAGAAAGTGTTCGATTACACACATCTATAGCATGTACATCAATAGCCGCTAGTGAGAACAAAATGGCCCTAGCAGCACCACCAGCACCAATAATAAGGATCCTTTTGTTTTGTAAAGGACTATCTAGACACGATTCTAAAGACTTTATGAATCCATCACCGTCTGTATTAAAGCCTTTAAGTTTTCCATCCATATTAACAACTGTATTTACAGCCCCAATGTTAGCTGCAACCTCGTCAATTTCATCTAGATACTTTATTATTGCTATCTTATGAGGTATGGTAACATTAAACCCGCTAACTCCTAATGCTCTTAAACCATTAACAGCCATCTCCAAATTTTCATTTTCCACATGGAATGCATGGTAATAATGATTCAATCCATAATGTAAAAATAAATCATTATGCATTGCTGGTGACATTGAATGGCTAACAGGGCAACCAAGCAAACCAAATAGCTTAGACATTTCTCCCCACCTACTAGTAAATTATCTATATTAATGATTTTCGAATCACTACACCTACACCTTTTGGTACATGAGCAACAACTTTAACATTCGGCTCATTCACAGTTACCCATCCTAAGCCCGAAAAAACAATATCAGTTTTCGGCTCCTTAATCATATATTCATGTGCAACCAATTTAGGGAAACCTTCGAGTTCATCTTTTCTAGGCGGACTTAATAGTTCTCCGACATGGTTTTCATATAGCTCATCTGCCTTCTCAAGCTTTGTACGATGTATGGTTAGCTCATTTGATAAGTGACAAACAAATGACTGTCTTCCACCGCTTACAAAATCAAATCGCGCCAACCCTCCGAAGAATAGACTTTGCCCCTCATTTAACTGAAATACCTTCGGCTTAATTTCTTTCTTAGGAGTGATTGTTTTTAAATCTTGTTTCCCTACATAATGAGCCATTTGGTGGTGATTAATAATGCCTGGTGTATCTATCAATGCAGCCCCATTATCAAGGGGGATTTCAATCAAATCTAGAGTTGTACCAGGGAAGTGGGAGGTTGTAATAACGTCTTCTTCACCACTAAACTGTTTAATGATACGGTTAATAAATGTTGATTTACCTACATTCGTACAACCAACAACAAAAACATCTTTTTCATTTCGATGGTGCTCGATTGCTTCTGCAATTTCTGTAATTCCTTGTCCCTTTGCAGCACTAACTAAATACACATCAACAGGATTTAAACCTAGCTCCTTTGAGGATTGCTTCATCCAGTTGATAAGCTTATTGTGTTTTACTGATTTCGGTAATAAGTCCACTTTATTACCTACTAAAACAATATTATTTTTGCCTACAAATCGATGCAAGCCAGGCAACCAACTACCATTAAAGTCAAATATATCTACGATTTTAACAATTAATGAGTCAGTGTTACCAAGACCATTTAATATTTTTAAAAAGTCATCATCATTCAAAGGTACATCTTGTATTTCATTATAATGCTTTAACCGAAAACACCTTTGACAAATTATTTGTTCCTTTTCTAAGGCTGATTGTGGTGCATAACCTATACCTTCTTTGTCTTCAGTTTGAATGTCAATTCCACATCCAACACAAGAAAATTCCTGTAATTCCAATTCTATTCCTCCCAATATAACATACCTTTACGTTTCATCCATGATAGCAATTTTCGCTCTACTCTACGATTTATTCTTGTGAAAAACCCATCTGTTTGAGCCACAGGTACAACTAAAATTGTGTGTAATCCAGTTCGGTTACCTCCTAATACATCAGTAAGTAGTTGATCACCGATTACAACTAATTCTTCAGGTTTTAGTTTCATATTACTTTGTGCTCTTTTAAAAGCCCGAATTAATGGTTTTCTAGCTTCAAATATAAAGGGAATCTCTAAAGGATCAGCAAAGTCCTTTACCCTTTGCTCATTATTATTTGAAACAATTGTTACCATGATTCCCTCTTCTTTCATTTCTTTAAACCAATTAATCAGCTTTGGAGTAGCATTAGGACGATCCCACTCTACTAATGTGTTGTCTAAATCTGTTATAATCCCTTTTATTCCACGATCCACTAGGCTTTTAGGTGATATTTCAAATATACTCTTAACATGTTCATCTGGTAGAAATAGTTTTAACACTTGTGTTACACACCCTCGTCTTTTTTATATTCTTCTATTTATTCAGGTATTGCATTCAACAAATAGTCATTCTGCATCTCATCATATCGAAAATACACATATCTTTCAAAAAAAATGACAAAATTCGGCTAAAATAGAAGAAATTTTAACTAAAAATAAAAATTTTTCGACAAAAGTCCTTCATTTTCAACACTTGTGGATAAACTTATACACATTATCCATATTGATATTTATAGATTTCTAAGATTTACCAACAACATATCAACAGGTTATCCACTTTTTTCTGTGGATAACAGAACGATTGTTCTACACGTTTATTCATGATAGAGTAAGGGTACAAACATGACATAACCTACTATTGTATTTACATTATATAGATTTTAGAACTTTTTTACCCCTTTAATATCAATAATTATTTTAGGAGGTGACTTGCCAATAGAGGCAGGCCATTATGAGAAAATTATCTGATGAATTGTTAATTGAATCTTATTTTAAAGCAAGAGAGTTAAGACTGAGCAGTGATTTCATCCTTTTGATTGAGACAGAAATTAAACGTAGATCTTTATCACATAGAATTAGAGTATCATCTTAGAGAGCCATATACTGGCTCTTTTTTTATTGCTCTATAATAGTACCTATCTTTTCTCCTACTTTAACTTCGGTTCCCTCTGCCAGTGTATGTAGAGGCTGAAAGCTGTTCTTCTCAAATAATAAAACCACTGTTGAACCAAATGTAAAATACGCGATTTCTTCACCTTTTGATAACTCCTCATTTTTATGAGTTGTTTCAATACTATTTACAAACATCGCACCCACTTTTACTATCGCCATATGCTGACCACCAGGCTGCTTGACCTCTGTAATTGTTCGATAGTTTTTCGATAGAGGATCCTTTCCGTACTTTAACCCTAATTTGTTCACCGGATAAGACTTGGTACCAAGTGTCCATTGATTCGTCACTATTCCAGTTGTCGGGCTGTGTATTCTATGGTAGTGACTTGGACTTAAGTAGAGAAGGACAAATGTACCGCCAATGTATTTTTGTAGTACTGTATCATCTCCTAACATCTCGCCAACTGAATAGGGTTTAGCTTTAACTTCAATTATATTTTTTTCAGTTATGAGTCCATGTTTCTCAAATACAGCATCAACCGGACTTACGATCGAGTCTATTGCTTGATCAACTGGTCTGATTCCTTTTTTAAGCTTTCGAATAAAAAAGCTATGTAAGGTTTTATATTTATCCAACGTTTCTTCCATTTCATCTTGGTTGATTTTATAGGTTGAAGCAAATGAAGGAATAATAAACGAACTATATTTTGATCGAGCAAACTTTTTTAGAGCATTGGACACGATACGGTTATTTGTTAATTCAATTAGGAAACGATAAAAATATGTTAGCAATGAGTCTTCCTCCTACAGGATTTAAATCAGGTGCGTTTATATACAGTCTTTTCCACGAGTGCTATTATAACACTTAGCTCGTATGTCTACTATTATTATTTCATTGGCTAATTAATTGATTCAATTTATATATATACTCTTTACCGAAAAATTTTGGATTTCACTTTTAAACTTGACCGTTCCTTTGCGCTGCAGTCACTTGCTTTCCGCGGGGAGGGATTCGAGCCTCCTCGGTGCTTCGCACCTGTGGGGTCTCGAACTTCCCTCTACTTCCCGCAGGAGTCAAGTGCCTTTCGCTCCAATACACTCCTATAAAAATATATTAATTACTCTCTCTACAAAATTAATAAAAAAGCACCTATCCGTTAAGATAAGTGCTTAAAGTTGTTTTATTAGTTTGTTAGTGATAAGAATTCTTCTACGTCTTTTACGGATAGTTTTACTGCTTTGTCCCAGAATTCTGGTTGGGTTAGGTCTACTCCTAGGTGTTTTTGGGCTAGGTCTTCGACTGTCATGCTAGCAGTGTCTTTTAATAGTGCGATGTATTTTTCTTCGTAATCTGTACCTTCTTCAAGTGCTTTAGCATAGATGCCTAGTGAGAATAAGTATCCAAACGTATACGGGAAGTTATAGAAAGGAACACCTGTAATATAGAAATGCATTTTTGATGCCCAGAATGATGGGTGATATTGGTCTAATGCATCACAATAAGCTGCTCTTTGTGCATTTTCCATTAATTCATTTAGTCGTTCAGTACTTACAATCCCTTGTTTGCGTTCTTCATAGAATGAAGTTTCAAAGATAAAACGAGCGTGTATGTTCATATAGAAGGCAACGCTTCTTTGGATCTTATCTTCTAGTAGAGCAAGTCTTTCTTCTTCACTCTTCGCATTTTTAACAGATGCATCAGCAACAATCATTTCTGCGAACGTAGAAGCAGTTTCAGCAACATTCATCGCATAGCTACGGTTCAATGTGTGTACGCCTTTCATCGCATGTTGATGGAATGCATGGCCCAGTTCATGAGCTAGTGTAGATACATTTGATGGTGTACCTGAGAAAGTCATAAAGATACGAGACTGATCACTTTCTGGGAAGCTCGTGCAGAACCCACCTGGTCTTTTCCCAACACGGTCTTCTGCTTCAATCCATCGGTCTTCGAAAGCTTTTTTTGTAAACTCAGTTAGTTCAGGTCCGAATTTACTAAATTGTTCTAGGATAAATTCTGCACCCTCTTGATAACTAACTGTACTTTCCGTTTTACTAATTGGGGCATCTAGGTCAAACCAGCTTAATTTCTCAAGTCCTAATATTTTAGCTTTTCGATTTAAATATTCAACAAATGGAGCTTTGTTTTCCGAGATTACTTTCCACATTGTATCCAATGTTTGTTGAGACATTCTATTAATATCTAATGGCTCTTTCAAAACTTCATCCCAGTTTCTTTGCTTATATACATTTAAACGGAATCCAGCTAAATGGTTTAATGAAGCAGCAAAATAATCAGCTTGTTCGCCCCAAGATTTTTCCCAGCTCTCAAATACTGTTTTTCGTACATTTCGGTCTTTATTAGAGAACTTATTATGAGCTTGACCAGCCGACAATTCTTTAACTTCACCATTTTCTTCAAATGGAATTTTAAGATTGCCCACTATCGTATCATAAAATTGGCCCCAAGCATGATAGCCATCAATTCCAAGACTATTGATTAATGCTTCTTGTTCTGTTGATAATTTTTCTTTCGCACGATTTCTGCGCTCATTTAATACATATGAAATTTCTTGAAAAGGTTCTTCGTTTAATAACGCTTCAAACACAGATTGATCGATTGAAACAAGTTTTTGGTCAAACGAAGTTAAAACAGTTTGGAAATTTGCACTTATTTGTGTAACCTTTCCGCGAAGTGAGTTTGCCTTTTTATCAGTCGTGTCCTGTGCTTGAAGGCAGCCTACAAATGCCCCAGCCTGACGAAGTTTACTTCCAACCACTACGAAAGCAGAGATGATTGATGATAACCCTTCTTTGTCATTCACATTTGTTGGAACAGCAAAACCTAGTACTAAATTAGAAAAGCTCTCTAATTCAGTTTGTAATTCCTCAAGATGAGCAGCAAACTGTGGGGAATTGCTTCCTCCTTCAAAAAATACTTCTAAATCCCATGTTTGTTGGTATGTAGCAGTAGTCATTGTTATTCTCCTCTCATGGTTTAAGTATGGTATGTAATACAAAATTATTTAGATAACCTAAATATTATTATATAGGTAATTTTAAAATATTTCTACAATTTAATTATCTTAAAAATAGTCAGCTGACAAACTAAATATGTCAGCTGACGTTAAAGAACTATTTTCCGTAATAATTGTAGTAATAGTAGCCTCCACCTAATACGAGTAAAAGTATTAGGAGTACAACAATCAATCCAAAGCCATATCCACTACCACCATATCCATAGCCAGTTGGACCATAGCCAGGATAACCATATCCTCCGTAAGGATAATATCCGTATGGCATATTAAAAGCCTCCTTCAACTTAGAAATAATGATATTTCCCCTATATAAATAACCTATTCAACGATGTATATAACGTAAGGGCGAATGCACAGTTTAAATGAAAAAATTGGTCCGTAGCCTGAAACCACTAATATAGTAAATTAAGAGTGGATTGAAGCGGAAGGCACTTGACTCCTGCGGGAGATAGAGGAAAGGTCGAGACCCCACAGACGGAACGTCGAGGAGGCTCGACTTCCTCCCCGCAGAAAGCAAGTGCCTGCAGCGGAAAGGAACGGACTTTGTTCAATTTGACAAATAATAATCTTTATAAAATAGGCAATATGAAACGAAATGTTATTCATTTTTTTATAGGTACAGACACAAACAAGCTTCCTCGTACATAAGAATGAATTAATAGGTATTTGCCTATTCTTTCCCGTGCTAAAAAAGCAGGTTTTTTACTAATGTGGAGGTGAAGGGATGTCAGCATTATTAACTACGCTCGGATATTTCATTAAGGAATTACTATTTTTAGTCTCCTATGTAAAAAACAATGCCTTTCCACAACCCCTATCAAGTTCTGATGAAAAAAAATACTTACGTTTAATGGCAGAGGGTGACGAACACGCTCGTAATTTACTAATTGAGCATAACCTCAGATTAGTTGCCCATATTGTAAAAAAGTTTGAAAATACTGGGGAAGATACAGAAGATCTCATTTCAATCGGTACAATTGGTTTAATTAAAGCCATAGAAAGTTACTCTGAAGGTAAAGGGACTAAACTAGCCACTTATGCGGCAAGGTGTATTGAAAACGAAATCTTAATGCATCTGCGAGCATTGAAAAAAACAAAAAAAGATGTTTCCTTACATGATCCAATTGGCCAGGATAAAGAGGGAAATGAGATTAGTTTGATTGATGTTCTAAAATCCGAAGCAGAAGATGTGATCGAAACGATTCAACTTAATATGGAGCTTGAGAAGATTAAGGAGTACATCGATATTCTAGACGGTAGGGAAAAGGAAGTCATTGTGGGAAGATTTGGACTTGATTTGAAAAAAGAAAAAACACAAAGAGAAATTGCTAAGGAATTAGGGATTTCAAGGAGCTATGTATCTAGAATAGAAAAACGTGCATTGATGAAAATGTTTCATGAGTTTTATAGGGCAGAAAAAGAGAAGCGAAGAATCTAAGAAGGAAACAAAAAACACAGTGAAGAATTTTTTCACTGTGTTTTTAATGTGTCTATTTTAAGCCTCTGAACTAATTTCAGTTCCGATAATAAGTGCGATAGATACAGTTATAACAAGCCCCATGACGATTGAGAACATGTTTGCCACCTCCATAATTACCAAAGTAATTTTTTTCTTACTTATAATTTATCACTTTTTTACGGTATAAATGGTAGGCGACTTTGAACGTTCTGTTACTATAAATTGTCAACTTTGTGAAGAACAAGTCTATAGAAAAGCGCCTGATTTCTCAGACGCTTTGACATACATATTAATTAAGCCTTCTTAGACTTAGTATCTTTTTTCTCAAAGAATATGGTTAATAGTAATACATGCAACGATAACATCCGACAATCCTCCTATCATATTGTTAGGTGGAATCTTTCTCCACATATAGCCAATTTAGAATGATACAAACTTTATAAAACATATTTTTTACCACCTTTCTAAATATTGATATAAACCTAAATTGAAATCATCTTGGGCAGATGGGTTTGTTCTTTTCCCTTCAATTTTTCGCATAAATTCATCACGATCTACAGTTTTAGGAGCACTTTTCTCCAATGTAATTGTTAAAAAGAATAAATGAAATGTCATAATCTAATGTTTCCTCTCTTTTATAGAAATTCGATTTAAATTGTTTATTTCGGGTTTCAATAGTAGTAATTATAATCATTATGATTCTCCTCTCGTTTTTCATAGGTTTTTTAAAAATAAATTTAGTTAGTGTAGTACATGTTTATTTGGCGGTCTTTCATTTCGTCATACATTTTCTGTACATTTTCTTCATGCTGAATTTCTTCGATTGTTCTTTTTCTCTTATTTACAGATATCGTTATAAAAAATAGATTTAGTGTCATATATATCACCTCCTTTAAATTTGGGCACAAAAAAGCCACAGTTGTATAATGTACTGTGGCATAAATAGGCATAAAAAAGCCACAGAGACACTATCCGGTCACTGTGGCATGAATGTAAATTAAAATAAATAAACGAATTAATTCATCACCATGGCGGTCGAATAGATTGTTACATATGCAATTTTAGAACCTTTTTTCATTCCAGCTTTATTAATCACGTTAATCGACCTCCTTTAATGAATTATTATTACAGAGGTAATTATATCCAAAAGAATTACCAAAGTAAACCCCTTTTTCAAAAAAAAGGTAAATTTTTATTTTTGTAAATGGCTGTGCTACAACTTGTTGATTTTACACTATGTTGATTTCAGCTGCAGGCACGAGACTCCTGCGGGAGAAGCGCGTCAATGTGAGACCCCGCAGGAGCAAGCGACGAGGAGGCTCACGGACCGTCCGCGGAAAGCGAGTGCCTGCAGCAGAAATCAACAGTTGAGTTTAATAGAGCCAATAAAAAAATCCTTCCCTAAGTTAATTAGGAAAGGATCTACTGTTGTTCTTCTGAACTTAATATTTGCTTATATTTAATTACTTTTCGGAAAAAGTAGAAAGAAAGAATTAAAAATAATACGGTAGCACCCATTAATAGATTTGTCTGCAAAGAGTGAATTCCTTCAGAAGGAATCAACATACCGATGTAAAGAAACACACTAACTGCAAGTAAGATAAAGCCAAACTGCGTATAATCTGTTACCTTCCCTTGAATTACCTTAACTTTGTTTTTATCCACTACTGCACCTCGTTTCTTTATAGCTAGTAAAACTATAACATAGGCTAGTAGATTCGTATTCATGTAAATAAAACCAAAAACAAAGACCCTTCACTATTTAGGAAGGGTCAGTTGAATAGGTTTTTATAAAGTTGAAAGTGCGTGTGCTAAGTCCTCAATTAAGTCTTCAGCATCTTCAAGCCCAACAGAAATTCTAATGAGTCCATCCGTTATTCCTAACTCTGCACGGCGTTCTGCAGGTATTGAAGCATGTGTCATTCTTGCAGGTACGGAGATTAAACTTTCTACAGCTCCTAAGCTTTCTGCAAGTGTAAAGTATTTCACACTAGCTAATAATTTATCAGCGTTTTCTTCACTTCCTACATCAAAGGAAACCATTCCTCCAAATCCGCCACCTTGCTTTTTCGCAATATCATGGTTTGGATGGTTTGCTAGGCCTGGATAGTAGACTTTTTTAACAGCTTTATGAGTAGATAAAAAGTCTACAATTTTAACTGTGTTGTGCTCCGTCTCTTCCATACGGATCCCTAGAGTACGGATTCCACGGATTAATAACCATGAGTCTTGAGGACCTAGTACCCCACCTGTTGAATTTTGAACGAAATGTAAATCTTCTGCAAGTTTTTTTGAATTTACAACAACTAATCCTGCTACAACATCACTATGTCCACCAATATACTTTGTAGCACTATGAAGAACAATATCTGCTCCAAGAGTGATTGGCGTTTGCCAGTAAGGTGTGCTAAATGTGTTGTCTACTATTGTTAATAGATTATGCTTTTTCGCAATTGTTGCTGCGGATTCTATATCTGTTATTTTCAATAGTGGATTTGTAGGCGTTTCAATGTAAATCGCTCTTGTGTTTTCACGAATAGCCTGCTCAATGGTTTCTAAGTTGCTTGTGTCAACAAATGTAGAGTCAATTCCAAGGCGATTTAGAACCTTTGTCATCACACGATACGTCCCACCATATACATCGTCTGTTAAGATAACATGATCTCCACTATCAAAAAGCATCATTACGGCAGTAATCGCTGCCATTCCTGAACCAAAAGCGAAGCCGGCTGTTCCTTCTTCAAGATCTTTGATTAATTCTTCTAAGGCATGGCGAGTTGGGTTGCCCGTTCTTGAATATTCATACCCTTTAAATTTACCTACAGCTTCCTGGCGATACGTACTAACTTGATAAATCGGTGTGGAGACTGCTCCAGTTTGCTCATCACCAACGATTCCACCATGAATCATTTTTGTTTTTCTTCTCATCCTATATTCCCCCTTCATATATCTTCTTACTTAAATAACGTTCACTACTATCTGCAAAAATGGTTACAATATTTTGACCAGCTTTTGCATTGCTAGCTTCAATTAACGCAGCATGTAAAGCAGCCCCCGAAGAGCTTCCAACTAGAAGGCCTTCCTTTATAGCAAGCTCCTTCACTCTCATAAATGCATCTTCATCGGTTACTGTATGAATGCTGTCAAAGTAGGTTTCATCCATATAATCAGGTAAAAATTCCATTCCAATGCCTTCGGTCTTATGAGGTCCAGACTCTCCGCCATTTAGTATCGATCCTTGTGGTTCAACAATAACTGTCTTGATCCGTTGGTTTTGCTCTTTTAAGTATCTAGATGTCCCCATAAAAGTTCCACCAGTGCCAGCACCTGCAACAAAGATATCAATTTGACCATCTAATTGATTCCACATTTCCGGACCCAATGTTTTAAAATAAGTCTCCGGGTTTGCAGGGTTCCCAAACTGCTGCGGACAATATGAGTTAGGTATTTCATCTAATAGTTGCTTGGCTTTCTCAATTGCACCTTTCATTCCTGCCTCGGTAGGAGTGTGAACAATGGTAGCTCCAAGAGCTTTCATTAATTCCTGTTTTTCTATGCTGAACTTTTCAGGCACGCAAACTACAACCTTTAAATTTTTATTCAGTGCAGCTATTGCTAAGCCAATACCGGTATTTCCAGCGGTCGGCTCAATAATTGTTCCGCCTTCTTGGATCTTACCAGTTTCAAGAGCCTCACGGATAAGTTCAACACCAAGTCGATCTTTAATACTACCTCCCGGGTTCATAAATTCTAATTTTGCGAACAAACGAACTCCTGAAGGTAATGTAAAATTAGTTAATTCTATTATTGGGGTATTCCCTATTAGCTCATGTACACCACGATAAATCTGCATTTTTTCCACTCTTCCTTACATGCTTACGGATTTGTTAAGTTCCTCAACAATTTTGGTTACAATAGTAGAAGAATTTACTGCTGCCGTTTCTAGAAAGTTTTCAAACGATACATTTGATTCTTTTCCTGCAATATCCGATAATGCTCTTGTTATTACAAATGGTGTGCCAAATTGGTGGCATACCTGAGCAATTGCAGCAGCTTCCATTTCAACAGCATATAGCTCTTTGAATTTTGTTCGAACAAATTCTACTCGTTCTGGATCATTCATAAAAGAATCTCCTGTAGCAATAAGCCCTTTGACCACTTGAACATCCTTTATAGTACTTGCGCATTTCTCAGCTATATCTACAAGCTTTTGATCAGCAGAGAAAGCTGCTGGTAGACCCGGGACTTGCCCATACTCGTAATTAAAGGCAGTGACATCTACATCATGATGACGAACTTCTGATGAGATTACAATATCTCCTACATTTAATGATTCTAGATAGCCTCCAGCTGAGCCTGTATTTATAACATAGGTCGGGTTAAAATTTTGTAGAAGTAACGTTGTAGACATCGCAGCATTTACTTTACCGATACCAGACTTCAACAAAATAACTTCTTGGCCATGTATTGTTCCTGTTGTAAATTCACAACCTGCAATTGTGGTATCTTCTCGATTTTCGATTGTTTCTCTTAGTATAGTTACTTCTTCTTCCATTGCTCCAATGATTGCAACTTTCATTCGTTAGTATCCACCTTCATTAATTAATTTTTTATGGCCTCCATTACCAATACAAAATCATTA
Organism: Cytobacillus suaedae; assembly: GCA_014960805.1. Classification (GTDB taxonomy): domain Bacteria; phylum Bacillota; class Bacilli; order Bacillales; family Bacillaceae_L; genus Bacillus_BV; species Bacillus_BV suaedae. The sequence continues at coordinate 3,307,399 of CP063163.1, forward strand.
CATCTTATATAATTAACACTAAACCCATTCTCTTCTAAGATTTGGTTTAGTACTTCTTTTGTCGTGTAATATTCAGATTGTAAGTCCTTCGCAAGGTTGAAATAGCCTTTTTCTTTTGCGTTTTCAATCATTTTCGAATACGCAAGTTCATCTTCAAAAATAGTGTCTGCAAAAACTATTTTACCACCTTTTTGTAGAAACTTGCTATAAATTGCAAGCGCATTCGCTTTTTCATCATCTGTCAGGTGATGGAAGGCATAAGAACTCACTATCGTATCTATTTTTTCATTAGGCATCTTAAACTGAATAAAGTCTCCATCTGCTATTGATACTTCATTTCCTAGTTTAGAAACAGCAATTTCTCTCATCGAAGCTGAGGGCTCAATCCCAAAAACATGATGCCCCTTTTCCATTAGAGTTTTTGTCAAGTTGCCCGTACCTACACCAAACTCAAGCACATTGCCTACTGATTTTTCAGCTACCAGTTTTAGTATGTTGTCATAGTTTTGAAAAACAGCCTTATACTCTTCATCATGACCTGTTACCGTCATATCATACGAATCTGCCCACATTTCAAATAGTTCGTTAAACTCTCTGCCCATTTCTGTACACTCTCCCAAAATATTATCTATATAAATCCTATAAGTATAGTATGAATTAAAAAATAGAACTGTTCTAAATTTAGCATAAATCTGGAAGTATATCAAATAATTAATCTTTCGTATGATGTATGTTTTTATGCTACACTAATTGCAGAAAATTGTGTTGGAAAGGGTTGTGTAAGATGGAATTTAAATTGGATTTCATACAAGATAAAGTGGAGTTTTTTGAGAGCTATGACCTAGTCACGTTAGAAAAAAACATTAATGAGAAAATTGAACATAATCAAGCCATACTTTTAGAAGTACATCGTGTATCACATCAAATGTATGTTGATGAAGATGGAAGAAGGTACTTCACTGCTGTCGTTCATTTTAAGGCAAAAAAATAAAAGGTGGTTATCCAAAATGATGATTTCTTAATGATTATTATTTTGGATTGTAGCAGTAATAATGTCCGTTGATTTCAGGTCCAGGCACTTGCTTTCCGCGGAGTTGCTCATAAAATATCGTCTTTTCTTGTTAAAAAGCAACATAAGACAAAATACAAAAGGAAGTGGAGAAAAACAATTTGCTTTTCCCCACTTCCTTTATTATTACTACCTAGATAGTCCCTTATCATTCTTCATCTGATTCGTCTTCATTCTCTGATTCTTCTTCAGAAGTACTGTTTTGCTGGAAGATTGGACTGTCGTTTTCTTTAAGTTCTTCCACTAAAACTGGCTTCCAGCCCTCTCCACTTATCCAATCCATGTAAACCTTGTAATTTTGGCTACCGTCTTTAGATGCAATGGTTACTTTAGTTTTATCAGGTCCATTATTTGTTAGCCACCAAACTGTCATATTGGCTAGATCTAGACCAGTTGCATAGCTTGCTGCGACCTCAATTTCATTACGGTTTTCGGTACCTTTATCATATACATTTGTTTGAGGCTCTACCTGGCTAGTACCAATTGGTTTCCAAGCAGGGTTTTCAATTGTTCGAATAATATTAGACTCAGGGTCACCATCAGTTACCGTAGCTTCCTCATTCGACTCAGGTTCTACTTGTTCTGTATTCGTAGCAGTTTCTTCCGTCTTTTCTTTATCTTCATCCTCGGTGCTATCTGAACTGTCTTCTGAAGTATCTGTTGACTGTTCCGTATCTTTTGTTTCTTCCTTTTCATCATCTACTTCAGCTACATCTGTACTGTTAGCAACTTGAGGAGAAGCTGTTTCAGTCGAGTTGTTGCCTGGACCGAATAGTAACCTGCCCCCAAAAATGATAATTAAAATTACTACAACCCCAATTAAAGTATTTAAAATTCTATTTAATTTTCTTCTCTTTGCTCTTTTTTCAAATCGTGGACCTTCATAAAGTTTCTCCCAGTCATATCCCATATGTACAAGCCTCCCATGAACATTCTATTTCCCTATTTTATCACTAGTTTTCCATTAGATGAAGATATATTTATACCTTAAAGGAAACAAGAAAAAATCCTACCTTCCTACTAATAACTAGATTGGGCTTTATTATCAAGTTCATAAAGTCCTTTTACTACATCATAAAATACACTATTAGTAACTGAATTCCCATCTTTCCTGTCTAAATCTACAACTACAAGAGCATACTTTGGATTCTTAAAAGGAAAATAACCTGCAAACCATTTATTCACTAGATTCTTATTTCCCTCACTTGATACTTTTCCTGTTTCTGCAGTTCCTGATTTACCAGCTACTTCATATGGTAAAGAGTTAAACCTAATTCCTGTACCACTTTGGACTACCGATCTTAGTAACTCTTGAAGTCTCATTGCAGTATAGGGTGAAACGGATTCTCCATCTAGCTTATGCTCCGGAAAGGAAAATAAAGTAGTTCCATTTTTATAGAGTACATCACTTACTGACCTAACTTGCATCTTTTCGCCACCACGTGCAATTGTTGCCATCATATTAGCTATAGCCAAAGGAGTTACTCTTACATCTTTTTGTCCTATCGCTGTTTGAGCAACAGCCTTCACTGAACTTTTATCTCGATTATCTGACCAAATTCTCCCAGGATACTCTTTTGGCATTTGGATAAAGTCATTATACCTAAATACGTCTCCGTGCCAGCCGACTGGTCCAAGTAAACCTAGCTTCTGTGCGTATTCTTCTATAAAGTTTGGTTCTTCTTTAATAATTTCATTTGCAAGTTCAGCAAAGGTATAATTACAGCTTTTCGCAAAGCTATCCTTAAAATTTAATGGACCATGATCGTATTGTGATGGTCCATCTCCATACAAATTAAGATCACAATCAAATATACGATTGGTAAAATTGACATTCCTCTCAATAGCCGCAGCTGCAATAACAGTCTTAAATACGGAGCCTGGGAACTGAGACATCAACATTTGATTTTCGGCCCCATCATCTCCAAAAGGGTTCTGAAAGTTAATACTTGGTTTGCTAACCATAGCGAGTATATCATTCGTTTCTATATCTAATAGAATTAAGCCACCTTTTTCAATCGTATGTTTTTTAATAGTACTCTCAACTAATTGCTGAATCTCTCTATCAATCGTTGTTTTAATTGCAACTGGATAAAAAGGATTTGCAGGTGCGGAGTATTTTACATCAATCCCAAATAAAGGAGAACCATCACCAGATACATGATAAAGTAATTTTGCTTCTCCTTCTGGTAATAAAAATTCATCGAAGGTGGCTTGTAATCCAGTTATTCCCAACATCGTTCTTTTAGATAGATAGGTTTTGTCCGGATATCTTTTGTAGAGTAGCTCCTCATTTTCTCGTACAAGACCTATTAAGTGTTCGGCAATTTTTGTATCTAGTTCATACTGCCGATTGATTGCAAACACTCCTGGTATTTTTAATCGATTTATTTCACTCATTTGAATTTGGGTAAGTTCAAAGGGCTTACCCTTTATTGAAAATACAAATGGTTCCTTTGCATCCTCTATCGACCGTTCTATGTCCCTTTCCTTGACTCCTACAACCTTCGCTAAATCTGAAACCGGCCACTCGATATTTTTTAAGAAAGGAAAAAGAACTAAGGTTGGATGATATTCATGAGTTAAGGCAAGATTATTACGATCTACAAATCTCCCACGCCCCTGATCTATTACCATCTCTTGGGTTCTTTGAACAACACTTTCTTCAATTAAATTGACTCTGTTGCTTGAAAAAGACTCTGTATGTGTAAGTTGAAGTTGCACTAGCCTCGCAACTAATCCTATCAAACAAAGAAGAATTAAAAAGATAATTGTTAACCCTCTTTTTTTTATGACCATAAATAAACACCTCGTCAACAGTTTCGACGAGGTGTAGTGGTTTTTAAACTTAGGATCTGTTATTTTATTTAATTGAAACAATTTTTACTTGCATATCTCCACCAGGAGTTTGTACGTTTACTTTGTCGCCTACTTGTTTACCCATTAGGCTCCTAGCAATAGGTGAATCGTTTGAAATTTTACCTTCAAATGGATCAGCTTCAGCACTACCTACGATTGTATACGTTTCTTCATCACCATCAGGTAATTCAACAAAAGTTACTGACTTTCCTAAAGAAACTGTATTTGAATCTCCATTATCATCCACAATGATTTTTGCATTGCGAATCATATTTTCAAGAGTTGTTATACGTCCCTCAACAAATGCCTGCTCCTCTTTTGCTGAGTCGTACTCAGAGTTTTCACTCAGGTCTCCAAAGCTTCTTGCTATTTTAATACGTTCAACTACTTCTTTACGTTTAACTGATTTTAATTGTTCAAGTTCTTGTTCTAGCTTTTGTTTACCTTCTTCTGTCATAGGAAAAACTTTGTCTACTGCCATGTCCCTTCACTCCTTCACTTTTCGAACATCCTTGGAACAGAGGTTAACTTTATATATATACCTTGTACCAAGCATTATGTATTAGGCTTACTCTAGTCCACCTAGCGTTCTTTTAAAAGGGAAGAGCTTGATAAGTAGCTCTTCCAATTTTCTACTCTTTATCTATGCTATGTTATTACAAAATCTCTTTTTGTTCAAGAATTGTTTGAATTTTTGTTACCATTAGATCAATAGCAACATGGTTTTGACCACCTTCAGGTATGATTAAATCAGCATACCTTTTTGTTGGTTCAATAAATTGATTATGCATTGGACGCACAACTGTAACGTATTGATCAATCACAGAATCGATGGTTCTGCCTCTTTCTTTTATATCGCGAAGCATTCTACGGATAATTCGAATGTCAGCATCTGTGTCAACAAATAGTTTTATGTCCATCAGATGTCGAAGTCGTTCGTCTTCTAGTACCAAAATTCCTTCAAGAATGATTACATCCTTAGGTTCAACTAAGATGACCTCATCCGCTCGGGTATGCAAGGTATAATTATAGACCGGTTTATCAATTTGCCTATAATTCAATAAGTCATGGATATGATTAATTAACAAGTCATTATCAAAGGCAAGGGGATGATCATAATTCGTATCCAATCGTTCCTCATATTGTAAATGACTTTGGTCCTTATAATAAGAATCCTGCTCTATTACAAGTATTGAGTGTCCCTTAAAATGCTCATAAATTGATTTAGTAACACTGGTTTTACCAGAGCCGGAGCCTCCAGCAATGCCAATTACAATTGGCTTTTTCCCCATTCTATTTAAAGCCCCTTTCGCATCATGTTGTTAGGGAATAATGGCTTGTCTACTTTAAATTTAACAATTTGTAGCGGATGACGCGCCACATCAAGTTCTTGTCCCTCTTCATCCCATATCTTTTCTACTTTTTGTGTAAAGTTTTCGATCTCAGGTCCAAAGAATTCTACTACGTCACCTGGTTTAAAGTAGTTTCGTTGCTGTAAAGTAACAATGCCTGTTTGTTCGTTATAATCTAATACAAGTCCAGCAAAATCATAGGTAGTCTTTTTGCTATGATTTCCATACATCTGTTCTTTATACCCTGGAACTCCTTCAAAAAAAGCTGAAGCTGCTTCACGATTCGCACATTTATCAAGCTCTTCAAGCCATTCTATTTTAATTTCAAAGTTCTCAGGGTCTGCACAATATGCATCAATTACTTTGCGATATACACTAACCACTGTTGCAACATAATGAATTGACTTCATTCGGCCTTCAATCTTCAAACTATCTATGCCTAGTTCAATCATTTTTGGGATGGATTGAATTAAGTTTAAATCTTTTGGGCTCATTGCGAATGCTGGATCTTCTTCTGTAAATAGAGCTACTTCTTGGTTATTATTCTCTAAGCTGAATAAGTCATAATCCCACCTGCAAGATTGACAGCAGCCACCACGATTGGAGTCCCTTGCAGTCATGTGGTTACTTAACGTACAACGGCCAGAATACGCAATACACATTGCTCCATGAATAAATGTTTCAATTTCGATATCCACTTTTTCCTTCATTTCACGGATTTCTTCAGCACTTGTCTCACGAGCTAACACAACTCGTTCAAGACCTTCTTCTTTCCAGAATTGTACCGCTTTCCAGTTGGACAGAGATTGCTGAGTACTCAGGTGAATTTCTAACTTTGGAGCTACTCTTTTACAAGTTTCGATAATAAGTGGATCTGCAACTATAATTCCCGCTACACCTGCATTTTCTAAGCCCTTAAGGTACTCATCTAATCCATCCATATTTTCATTATGAGCAAAAATATTAGTCGTTACATAAATTCTTGCCCCATATTTCTTTGCGAATTCTACGCCTTCTGCCATCTCTTCTTGTGAAAAATTATCGGCATTTGATCGTAAACCATATTCCTGTCCACCGATAAATACAGCATCAGCACCATATTGGACTGCTATTTTTAATTTCTCTAGGTTTCCAGCTGGAGCTAATAGTTCCGGCTTTTTGACAATGACACGCTTACCATCTATGATTTCTGAAATTAAATCAGATTTTATTGTTGTCATAGCAGTTATCCTCCTTTTTTCAAACTCTTAGTTTTAATAGACCGTTTCCTTGAAGAAAAACCCAGTATCTAACGGTCTGTTTTTAGGTTGAATATCTTCTATTTCTTCTAAATAACTGTCCTTTTTGTCTTCATACTCTTCTCTATTATTAACACAAAGATCGATTGCTTCACGGTATTTTTTTGTAACTTCTATTAAATACTCAGAAGACTTTAGGATACCATCTATTTTGAAACTATCTATACCTACATCAACCATTTCGGCTAGTTCATCTATAATACAGATATCATTTGGACTCATAATATGAGTACCATTTTCATCCTCAAAAATCGGATATTTATTATCACGCTCTTTATCGAATAAGAACATTGTGTTTTCAAGCTTATTTTTTTCAACAGCTAGTTCTTTTCCTTGGTATTCAAAATAATTCCCAATCAGATTTCTCTTGGACTGGAACATACAAGTCATACCATGGACCTGAACCTCAATTTCTACCTCTGCATTTTCTTTTATTTCAACGATTGAGTCCATATTAAGTTCCCTAGCAAGAACGGCCCTTTTTGCCCCTTTTCGTCCCCAGTAGTTACAGGTATACCAATTGGTAGCAGTTGTCTCAGTGTTCCAATGCAGCTTCATATCAGGTGCATATTCACGTGCTGCCATTAAAACTGCAGGGTCTCCAAAGACAACACCATCTACGTTTATCGATTGAAGAAAGGTTAAATATTCTCCTAACTCTTCTACTTTCTCATTATGGAATAGTGCGTTCATAGCCACATATACCTTTTTACCGCTCTCATGTGCAAGTGATACTACTTCTTTAACTTCTTCCCTTGAAAATTCACCTGCAAGGCGTAGACCAAACTTTTGCTCACCAATAACAAATGCATCAGCTCCTGCATCAATTAACGGTACTATATCTGAAACACTAGTTGGAGTTAGTAATAATTCTGGTTTGTTCATAATTAAACACCTCTTTTTTTACTTATCGCAATACCGTCACCTATTGGCAATATCGTAGTTATATATTTTGGATTATTGATTAGCCATTCATTGTATGTCCTAATTTTATTGACCAAGCTACGGGTACGTTTTATATCAACATCTTCTGCGGCAACGAGTCCTTTAAATAAAACATTATCAGTGATGATCACACCATTTGGTGACAACAGGTTTTCATAGCCGTTGAAGAAACGCTGATACTGTCCCTTAGCTGCATCAATAAAAATGACATCAAACGATGTACCCAGGCCTTCTGGATGATCAGCTAGCTCTAGCGCATCCCCTAAATGAACCTTTATTTGAGAACTAGTATTTGTCATTTCTATATATTCTAACGCCTTGGTATATCGGATCTCATCTCGTTCAATTGAAACGATGTTCGCTGTCGGAAGTGCTTTTGCCATTCGTATTGCAGAATAACCTATTGCTGTTCCAATCTCGAGGATTGAAGCCGGTTGAATTAACCGTAAAATCTGAAGCATAGCTTCAATTCCAACCAACTCCATAATAGGCACATTATTTTCTTGTGCATATGCTTCCATCTCTTGAATGATGTTGTCTCTACTTGGAATAAGTGACTCTAAATAGGCTGTAATTTCGTCTGAAAGCAAAGCTGGTTCCTCCATTCGCTATCGTTCCTCGTTAATATCCAAAGGTTGATAACCAAAATAAAGAAATTGGCATATTGCCAATTTCTAAAGTACAAGTTTTAATTCTCTTTAACTCGATATATTTTACCACAAGAATAAAGGGAACGCTAATCTTTCATTTCGTTCCCTAACACTCGCCATTCTAATTTCCAATATGTTTAGCTTTTTCGCGATTATGTTCATTCAATGTTCTAGTAAAAATAACTTCACCAGTTGAAGTTGCAAGGAAGTATAAATAGTCTGTTTCTGAAGGGTTAAGTGCTGCCTCTATTGACATTTCACCGGCATTTGCAATCGGTCCAGGTGGAAGACCTCGTACCTTATACGTGTTATATGGTGAATCAACTTCTAAATGATCATACAATACTCGATCTACGTGTTCACCTAGTGCATAGATAACCGTTGGATCAGTTTGGAGCGGCATATCAATATCGATACGGTTATAAAAAACACTTGCGATTTTTTGGCGATCTGTTTGTGCAGTTGCTTCTTCTTCAATTAGTGAAGCCATCGTTAGAAGCTGATGAGCAGACATATTCTTCTCATCTGCAAGCCCTTGGTATTTAATAAGGATATTTTCAGTCTTATCTAACATCGTCTTAACAATATCTTCAATTGTCGGGTTTTCCTTATAAAATGGATAGGTTGCAGGGAACAGATATCCTTCTAATGGATATAAAATATCCTCATGGAGTATTTCATTTGTTAGAACGCTCGGATAAAGTTTCATAAGTTCCGTAATGAACTTTTCATCGTTTAATTTGTTAAATACTTCTTCTTCGCCTTGGTTCGTTTTTTCACCAATAATTTTTGCGATTTGAATTAATTGTTTACCTTCAGGAATCGTTAAGGTAAACTTGACATCTTCTATAATTTTACCCGTTTTTAGACTAGCAATAATCTCTTCAAAGGTCATGGAGGGTGTTAATTTATACTCTCCCGCTTGAAATCCTGACTCGTTTTTGAATTTTGTATAATAACGAAAGATTTTTGCATTTTTTACGATGCCGTTTTCCTCAAGTATATTAGCAATTTTCGTTGGAGAAGATCCAATAGGAATTGAAACATCTAACTGTTTTGAGCTTTCGGGATCAACTGGTTGTAAAGCTGACTTAATATACAAATAGCCTCCTCCAACTATTCCTGAAAGGATTAGAAGGGTGATAATAAATATAATAAGGACAATTCTTCTCACAATTTTTGCTTCACTTTGTTTTTCTATTAATTTATTTGTTAGATTATTTTCATTTGAATTCATTTCAGACATACTAAAAAAGCCTCCTCTCACTCGAAATATTATACTACATATTTAATCAACTTTCGTCAAATTCTTTAGAAATATAGGATTATTTTTCAAAAATTGTAGTTGTTACACTTTGAAATTAGACCGTTTCTTTCCGCTGCAGGTACTTGCTTTCCGCGGGGAGGGTTGTGAGCCTCCTCGGCGCCATGCGCCTGTGGGGTCTCACACTTCCCTCATCTCCCGCAGGAGTCAAGTACCTTCCGCTCCAATCCACTCTAATCATAAAATAAAGATGTATTTTTTTATAAAATGAGAATTAAAAAAAAGCTTTCCCAAACAATCTGGAAAAGCCTTTTATCTTCTTATTCTTCTTCTTCAGCTAGAAATGTGTTTAGCATTTCTTCGATCATGTCCCACTCTTCTTCTGTTTCAACTGGTTGAAGTTCTCCTTCTTCACTGTCAGACTGGCTGTTGAAGCTTGAAGCGTGAATTTCAATTTCTTCATCGTCATTTTCATCTGCACCTATTGGATAATATAGTACATATGATTTTCCGAACTCTTCTGAATCAAAAGTAAATAGTACTTCACATAGTTGCTCATTTCCGTTTTCATCAATTACTGTAATTTGGTTATCATCATGTGTCATTTCTTTCACCTCATCTAAAATTTTGCTACTGGATTTTACTATTATTACAAAAGCTAATTCTTACTATCTAAGTAGCCTTGTAAAATCATCACTGCAGCCATTTTATCAATGACTTTCTTTCTTTTTTTTCTACTTACATCAGCTGAAATTAACAACTTTTCAGCTGCCATAGTAGATAAGCGCTCGTCCCAAAGTATTGTTGGAAGCCCAAAGTGATCAGTTAACATTTGCGCAAAAGCTTGACTCGCTTCCCCTCTAGGCCCAATCGTCCCATTCATATTTTTGGGAAATCCGATTACAAAGGAATCTACTTGATACTCTTCAACAATTTCTTTAAGCCTGTCCAATCCAAAAATTTGTCTTTCCTCATTAATTTGAATTGTTTCAATTCCTTGTGCTGTCCATCCCATTTCATCACTTATAGCTACACCAATTGTTTTTGAACCCACATCTAAGCCAAGTACACGCATCAATTATCCCTCGCGATGGCTCTTTAAATATGATTTCACTAACTCCTCAATTAATTCGTCACGCTCAAGTTTTCGAATTATGTTACGGGCATCTTTATGACGAGGAATATAAGCCGGATCTCCAGACAATAAATAACCTACAATCTGATTAATTGGGTTATAGCCTTTTTCCTGTAATGCTTCATACACTGTAAACAAAACTTCGTTTACATTTGTTTCCATAGAGTCATCAGGAAAGTTAAATTGCATCGTTTTATCAAATGAGCTCATTTTCTTGCACCTCACTTCAGATTCAGCTTAAATCTGGTATATCTTCACTTATTTACCATTGTACACTACTTAAAGATAATTTAAAAACCCAAACTTAGCCCTAGTGTTCAAAAGGAAGACAAAAAGAGCCGAGAAGCCCAGCCTCCTAGCACCGGAGCGTATGCTTTTAATACGTGAGATCGGAGGAGCAAGCTGACGAAGAAATTCGTCAGCTATTTTTCCCGGACTTTTTGAACAACCTTTTAAACTGTCTTTACCCATTCCTCAACATATTGTAATGCACTATCAAGTTGCTCTGGGTTTTTCCCGCCTGCTTGCGCCATATCAGGGCGACCTCCACCGCCGCCTCCACAACGAGTTGCTACTTCTTTAATAAGATTACCAGCGTGGTAACCTTTTTCAATTAAGTCCTTTGTTACACCTGCAGTAATATTAACTTTTCCTTCATTAACACTACCTAGTACAATTACCGCAGAACCTAATTTTTGCTTCAAGTCATCTACCATTGTACGAAGGTTATTCATATCTGTACCATTTACCTTGCTATATAAAACAGTGACATCTCCAATTTTTTGAGCCTTATCCACTAAGCTTCCTGCTTCAATATTCCCTAATTTAGCTGATAGCGATTCATTCTCTCTTTGAAGCATCTTCAATTCATTTAATAATGACTCCACTCGAGTTGGTAAGTCCTTTGATTTTGTCTTTAAAAGATGAGCAACATCGTTAAGCATTTTAACTTGATCATTGACGATTTGATAAGCTGCTGCACCTGTCAATGCTTCAATCCTTCTAGTTCCTGCACCGATACCTGATTCTGTAACAATTTTAAATAATCCTATCACTGAAGTATTAGGTACATGACAACCACCACAAAGCTCTAGACTGTAATCCCCAACTTGAACGACACGAACAACGTCTCCATACTTTTCACCGAATAATGCCATAGCACCCATTGCCTTAGCTTCAGATAATGACTTGTGCTCAATTTCAACTTGAATACTAGCCCAAATCTTTTCATTCACTATTGTTTCTATTCTTTCAATTTCAGCCTCACTGATTTGTCCAAAGTGAGAAAAGTCAAAGCGTAGACGGTCAGGAGAAACCTGTGATCCTGCTTGATTTACATGCTCGCCAAGCACATCCTTTAATGCTTGGTGTAAAAGATGGGTAGCTGTATGATTCTTTATTATATTTGTTCTCTTCTCTACACTAATCTTAGCTGCAACTGCCATACCTTGTTCTAAAGAACCAGTTTCAATGACAACTTTGTGAAGGTTTTGTCCATTTGGTGCTTTTTGAACATCTTTTACTATCATGCGAACTTGATTATTTTCAAGTACTCCATGGTCCGCAACTTGCCCACCACTTTCAGCATAGAACGGAGTTTTATCAAGTATGACTTGTACTTCATCACCAGACGAAGCGTTATGAATAACTTCACCATTCTTTATAATAACCTCGATCTTTGATTCAGCTTCAAGTAAATCGTATCCGATAAATTCACTTTGTACCGTTATTTCTCCTAGTACTCCACTTTGAACTTGCATGGAATCAACGTCTTGTCTAGCTGCTCTTGCCCTTTTACGCTGACTATTCATTTCACGTTCAAAGCCTTCATGGTCTATTTTCATCTGCTCTTCTTCTGCATATTCCTCAGTCAATTCAACTGGGAAGCCGTACGTATCATATAAACGGAAAACATCCTCACCAGGAATTATATCTTTTCCTGCAGCTTTTTCCTTTTTAATCACACTTGAAAGAATAGCTAATCCATCATTTAATGTTTCATGGAATCGCTCTTCTTCATTCTTTATTACTTTTTGAATAAATTCTGTTTTCGCTTTTACTTCCGGGTAAAAGTCCACCATGATTTCACCAACAACAGGAACAAGCTCATACATGAAAGGACGGTTAATGTTAATCTGCTTTGCATATCGAACTGCACGGCGTAATAAACGACGTAATACATATCCTCGACCTTCATTAGAAGGAAGGGCTCCATCTCCTACAGCAAATGTCACCGTACGTATATGATCAGCTATTACTTTAAATGCTACATCTTTCACTTTATCCTGACGATACTTTTCCCCTGAAACTGTTTCAGTTGCTTCAATGATTGGCATAAATAAATCAGTGTCAAAATTAGTAGGTACATTCTGAATAACTGATACCAAACGCTCAAGACCTGCTCCTGTATCGATGTTTTTCTTCGGAAGAGGCGTATATGTACCATCTGGATTATGATTGAATTGGGAGAAAACTAAATTCCACACCTCTAAATAACGTTCATTTTCTCCACCTGGATATAGTTCTGGATCACTCGTGTCATTACCATAAGATTCTCCACGGTCGTAGAAAATTTCAGTATTAGGTCCACTTGGTCCCTCCCCAATGTCCCAGAAGTTCCCTTCTAACCTTATAATTCTATCTTCAGGAATACCAATTTTTTCTCTCCAGATATCAAATGCTTCATTATCTTCTGGATGAATGGTCACAGATAATTTCTCTGGTTCAAAACCAATCCATTTCTCACTTGTTAAAAACTCCCAAGCCCAAATGATAGATTCTTCTTTAAAGTAATCTCCGATTGAGAAATTACCAAGCATTTCGAAAAATGTATGATGACGTGCTGTTTTACCAACATTCTCAATGTCGTTTGTACGAATTGATTTTTGTGCATTAACGATTCGTGGGTTTGCTGGAATAACCCTTCCGTCAAAATATTTCTTTAGAGTTGCTACTCCACTATTAATCCATAATAATGACGGATCTTCATGTGGAACTAATGGTGCGCTAGGCTCAACAGAATGCCCTTTTTCTTTGAAGAAATCTAGGAACATTTGGCGGACTTGCGCTGAAGTTAAATTTCTCATTTCTTTACCTCCGTATGTTAGTTTAATACCCTAAAATTGTCATAAATACTAAAAATAAGCATAAAAAAATACCCTTATCCCAAAAACAGGGACGAGAGTATCTCGCGGTACCACCCTGATTATGAACATAACTATATGTTCATCACCTTAAGTAGCCAAGGTAACGGGGCTTACCGGTAGGTTTTTTCCTACACTCTGGATTAGCTTTCTGTTTCCCTTCACCCTAGAATTTCTTTCAGCCGCGGAAATTCCTCTCTAGCTTGTGTTCATAACACAAAAGATGGTCTGAAACATACTGGATCCTTCATCGTTTTTATGTTCATCAATTTTATAGGTTTCAATAGTTATTCTCGATTATAGACAAGCAGAAATTATTTGTCAATCTTTGCAGATACACAATTTTCATCCCATTTAAGATTCTTTATATCGGTGCATAAAATGTGATTTTGCATGGATAATAATAACCTTGAAAATGGCTAAAAGTGGTACTGCTATTATAAGACCAATCACCCCACCTACTTCTCCCCCAATTAATAAGGCTGCCATAATCATTAGTGGATGCATGTGGAGACTTTTTCCCACTATAAGCGGCGATAAAAGATTTCCCTCAATAAATTGTAAAACAAAGATGATGCTAACAACAATTATAACCATTTCAATTGAGATCGTTGCAGCAATTAAGCCAGCAGGGATTGCCCCAATTAACGGCCCAAAGTAAGGTATAACATTGGTTAACCCTATAATGATTCCTAGAAGTAAAGGATATTTCATCCCAAAGAGCCACAAAGCAATGGATGCAATGATCCCTATAGCTAAACAAACAATTAGCTGTCCTCTTATATAATTTCCTAAAGACTCATCAACATCTTTAATAAATAGCTGACCCGATTTTCTAAATTTCCTAGGAGTAACATACCAAATTGCTTTTTTTATCTCGTCAAAGTCTTTAAGCATATAAAACACAATAAATGGAATGATAGCCAAAAGTAGAATTGAACTTAGGATTGTCTTTATCGATTCAATGATACGATTTAATACATAATCTAAACCTTCTTCTAATGACAATAATCCCTCTTCAATTCGCGAATGCAAACCCTCAGGTAAATAAGATGCCTTATTATGGATATCACCCAACCAAACACGATACGTATCAAGAACAGTAGGGAAATTCTCGATTAGCTCTCGTAATTGGGTAATAATTAAAGGAATCCCACGATATATACCAAAGCCAAGGCCACCAAAGAAAAAAATATATATGAAGAGAATAGCTATGGCTCTTGGAACACCTCTGTGATGAATTTTCTCTACTAAGGGATGGAGTAAATACGTAATAAAACCAGAAATAATAAATGGGATGACTATAATTTTAAGAACATGTACAACTGGTAACCATATTGGTGCTAGTTTTAAGAAGACAAAGACACTTAGAAATAATAATAAGATGATTCCCAAAATCAGTAACCACTTAATCCTTAAGTCCTTCACTATAATTACTCCTTTCATAGGCGTAGGTGAAGTAAAGAAAGCCCCACTATGGAGTAGTGGGGCTCTACATTTTTAAGAAATCGCTCTAGCTAATCGTTTACGCATTTGTTTCATTGTTTTATTATTCATCATATTGTTTTTCTGTGCGTAATTATAAGCTACTGCTCCAATTCCTAAAGCAATTAGTGATGTCATTGTTCTGTTCATAACATATTCCCCCCAAGCTTAAGATTACATGCTTAATGTTCTGTCATCTTCAGCAAATAAGTCATCAAGTGAGCTCAGTGAGCCGTCTTCTTCAACTTGATGGGTGAAAATTTGTCCTTTAGAAACCGAAAGCTCAATAAAGCAAGTCCAACAATAATATTGATTCACACCAATTTTTCCAATATCTTTTGATTTACAGTTTGGGCACTTAAACAATGGTGTACACCTCTCATCATGGTTTTACATCAACGACGATAACATCTTTGCCTACTGTAATAGGTTGATTGGTCTTTACAACCTTTTTCCCCTCAGTAATATCAGCAAAAAAGCCATCCGTTACTTCATACCCTATGATTGTGCCCAATTCTTCTTGGAAATATACGTCTTCTAATAAGCCAAGCTTTTCTCCTTCGGCTGTTAACACAGGTTTTCGAAATAAACCATGATGAGAGTTCAAGAAGTGAATCTCCTTGTTAGAATGAACCATTGGTAAGGCTTCAATTTCACAAGATACCATTACACCATCCGAACCAAATGATGATATATGGTCTAATGGGATGAGTCGGTCACGTTGAAACAAACCCTTCCCATCTAATAGTAATGACTCAACTTGACCTGAGTTATTGATACAGAGATCAACTACCTGCCCAAGTATTTTTCCCGTTTTTTCATTATAAACGGGTACACCTTTTAGCAAAGATAATGTCCGCAAAGAGATCGCCACCTTCCGAACATTACTTATCTTTCACTATCTTCCATAAAGTCATACGGTGAAAGGTTTTCCATTCCAATAAATGCATCTTTCATAAAAGGAACTTCATCTTCATTATGCGTTTCATTTAGTCTTTTTATTGAATGATCATCGTTACTATGTAATTGTTGCAGCTTCTCTGTTAACGTGGTTTGTCGTTGACCATCATCATTTCTGCGAATACTTTGACGAAGAGCATCTTCTTCTCCACATAGTATCAAAAAGTTTTTACTGCGGGTTATTGCTGTATAGATTAAATTTCTTCTTAACATCCTAAAATAACTTTTCACAACTGGAAGAATGACAATTGGAAACTCACTTCCCTGTGATTTGTGAATAGAACAACAGTAAGCATGCGTAATTTGGGTTAAATCCTGCTTAATATAGGTAACTTCATTTCCTTCAAATGAGATGACCACCATATCTTGTTTTTCAGTATTTTCCTTAGCATAAAAGATGGATACGATCTCGCCAATATCTCCATTAAAGACATTACTTTCTGGCTGATTTACCAGTTGGAGAACTTTATCACCTATTCGATAAACGGTATCTCCAAATTGCATTTCACGCTTTTGTTCTGTTTTAGGGTTAAACAGATCTTGAAGCATGACATTTAATTGATCTATGCCAGCAGATCCACGATACATTGGAGCTAGAACCTGTATGTCTCTAGAAGTATATCCCTTTTCTTTAGCATTTTGAGCAACTTTTTTTACTACATCTAATATTTGTGATTGATTACACTTAATAAATGACCGGTCCGATTTGGGTGTACTAATATCAGGGGGCAATCCACCATTTTTAATATCATGTGCTAAATCAATTATGGATGATCCTTGGGATTGCCTATAAATATCCGTTAATAAGACCGTTGGAACGACATTTGCGTTAAGTAAGTCTTTAAGAACCTGCCCAGGTCCCACTGAAGGAAGTTGATCTTCATCGCCTACAAGAACCACTTGGATAGATTTCGGTAATGACTTAAATAACTGATTTGCAAGCCATACATCAACCATAGATACTTCATCAACAATTAATAGCTTGCCTTCTATTGGATTATCTTCGTCATGGACAAAACCTTCTACTCCATTCCACCCGAGTAATCGATGAATGGTTACTGCAGGTAAACCGGTCGCTTCACTCATTCGTTTTGCTGCACGCCCTGTAGGTGCCACTAGTAATACCGGAAATGGATTTTCATTATTATAATCCTTCGGGTCAAGGGAACAGCCGTGTAATTCACTATATAACTCAACAATCCCTTTAATAACGGTTGTTTTTCCTGTTCCTGGTCCACCTGTTAATAAAAGCATTGGAGACATTAAGGCAGTTTGAATGGCTTCTTTTTGTGAAGGTGCATACTCCACTTTTAATCTCTCTTCCAGCTTTCCAAGTGCTAATAGAAATTCACTTTCTGGAAAACTGTCCTTATATTCAGTTTGCTCGAGAACACGAGTAATATTGGTTACTAATCCTTTTTCTGAGAAATATAATGAAGGAACATATACTCTTTCCTCCCCAATAACAAGCTTTCCTTCCTCTGCCAAGGAAGTTATTTCCCGAGAAATGTCGAATTCCGTTACATTTTCTCTATTATTATGCTCAAGTAATTCTTTTACTTTCTCTACTAGTTGATATATGTATAAATAAACATGCCCCTCTTGTATCGAATCTTGTTCAAGAATATACAAACAACCTGCTCGAATTCGATCTGGATGCGCACCTGAGATTCCAATTTGATGTCCTAATTCATCAGCCCGACCAAACCCAACACCCTCAACATCTTCAACCATTTTATATGGATTATCTTGTATGATTTCTAATGTTTGATCCTTATATGTCTGATAAATTCTCATTGAAATTTGAGGTCCAAATCCAAATTGAGATAGACTAATCATAATTTGTTCTAAACCTTGATGCTCCCTGAGGGATTCATAAATCTCTTTTGCTTTATCTTTTGATAGCTTAGGTACTTCACTAAGTACATTTGGATTTTCTAAAATCTTAGAAATAGCACTTTCCCCAAGTGTATCAACAATATTTTCAGCTGTTTTCTTACCAATTCCTTTAAATAATTCACCTGATAAATATTGAATGATTCCTTGTTTAGACTGTGGTAGTTCCTTTCGAAAATGCTCAACATGAAATTGAGTTCCAAACCTTGGATGTTCTTTTATTTCTCCAAAAAATAGGTATGTTTCATCTTCATGAATTCGAGGGAAATATCCAGTTACGACGGCTTCCTTTTCTGAATACTCTAAGTTTGTTTCTTGTAATCGAATGCGGACAACAGAATATAAGTTTTTCTCGTTATGAAATATCGTAACTAAATGAGTGCCTTTCATAAATTTCTGTTGCTCTTGAAATAAGTCAAGAGAGTTTTGTTGCACCATATATTCCCCTCCAATCCTGTTCAATCATATTTCACTTTAATTTTTTAGCGATTCCTCTACTAACTTCTTCCCGTGGCCAGCTAGTAGGTGGTCAGGTTGAATTGATAATGCCTTTTCAAACATCTCAAGTGATTTAGTAGCGTCATTTTTGTATCCTGCATAAGCTACACCTAGGTTATAGTAAGCATCGGTGTGTTCTGAATCTGCTTCAATGACGTTTAGAAACTGTTCAATAGCTTCGTCAATCATTGCTTGCCCTGCTAAGCAGAGACCATATTGAAAGCGTGCTTCAGTGTCTTCTTCGTTCAGTTCAACAGCACGCTGAAAATATGGTAAAGCAAGTTTTGGCTGGTCTAACTGTAAGATGGTCATTCCTAACATAAAGTAAGTATCGGATGTATCAAGTCCTTTTCTCATTGCTGTTTCGAACATTTTTCTCGCTTCTGGATAGTTTTCATCATTATAGTGAATCGTTCCCGCTCCATAATAGGCAGTAGCAACATCTGGATTTATCTCTAGAGCTTTGTCAAAAAACTTTAATGCCCTGTCAAATTCTCCAACCGCAGATAATAAATTCCCAAAATTGATATATGTAAGGGCTTCATTTGGGTTTTCTTCAATCGCCTCTGAAAAACTTTTTGCAGCTTCTTCGTATTTTCCTTCTTGCATATACTGAATACCTAATTTATTTTTATCTGTCATAATAGTACAACTCCAATCAAATTATCGAATATATTATATCATAGATTAAAACCTCAACTCAGAATCGAGTTGAGGTTTTTGTCATGTTTATACATACCAAAGTTTTTCATTGTTCTTGAACACATCATCAATAGTACCGCCACCAAGACATTCTTCACCATCATAAAATACGACTGCTTGGCCTGGTGTGACTGCCCGAATAGGTTCATCAAAAATAATTTTAACATTATTGTCATCGATTACCTGAACAGTTACTTTGTTATCTGGCTGACGATATCTAAACTTGGCTGTGCAAATCATTTCTTTGTCTGGTTTTTTATCTGAAACCCAGCTAATGTTAGTTGCAAGTATTGAATCTGAATAAAGTAAATCATTTTCAAATCCCTGATCTACATAAAGAATATTCTTCTCAAGGTTTTTTCCAACTACAAACCAAGGATCGCCACTGCCACCAATACCTAATCCATGACGTTGGCCAATTGTGTAATACATAAGACCATCATGTTTTCCTTTAACTTCTCCACTTAGCGTTTCCATTGTTCCAGGTTGAGCAGGTAAATAATTGCTTAAAAACTCTTTGAAATTGCGCTCTCCTATAAAACATATGCCAGTGCTGTCTTTTTTGGAGGCAGTTGCAAGGTTTGCCTCATGTGCTAGTTCTCTAACCTTTGACTTTTCAATGTTACCAATTGGGAAGAGCACCTTAGATAACTGATCTTGTCCCAATTGATTTAGGAAATAGGTTTGGTCTTTGTTTTCATCTATTCCTCGGAGCATCTTATACTCACCATCACGATATTCCACTCGCGCATAATGTCCTGTAGCTAAATAATCAGCACCTAGGGTAAGAGCGTGGTCTAAAAACGCTTTAAACTTAATTTCTTTATTACACATAACATCTGGATTTGGGGTCCGCCCTGCTTTGTATTCATCCAAAAAGTAGGTGAACACTTTTTCCCAATACTGCTTTTCAAAATTAACAGCATAATACGGTATGCCAATTTGATTACAAACTCTGATAACATCATTGTAATCTTCGGTAGCTGTACATACACCATTTTCGTCCGTATCATCCCAGTTTTTCATGAAGATTCCAATCACATCATAACCCTGCTCTTTTAGTAATAGAGCTGCAACAGAAGAATCTACTCCTCCAGACATTCCAATTACAACACGTGTATCTTTAGGTGCTTTATTCATCCTTTTCACATCCAATCGTCTTACACTTTTCCTAGTTTACTTTATCAATCTTTTCACGATTCGTCCTGTTTCTATTGCTGTTCGTTCTACTTGTTCTAAGGTATTTCCGTAACCAAAGCTAAATCGTATAGAGGAAGCTACGCGATCTGATGTTTTACCGTACATGGCTACTAATACATGTGAAGGATCAATTGATCCTGCAGTACAGGCGGAACCACTTGATGCTGAAATTCCTGCTAAATCTAGATTAACAAGCATTGACTCCACATTTGTGCCAGGAAAATAGATATTTAGTATATGTGGTAGCCCATCATCCAATTGTCCATTTACACTGAACTCAATTTCTTGTTGTTTTAGTACCTCAACAAATTTATATTTAAACTCTATATATTCAAGTTTTTTCTTGTCTAGACTCTCGGCAGCAAGCACCACTGCGTATGATAAGCCGACTATCCCTGGCACATTTTCTGTTCCTGCACGTCGCTTTCTCTCTTGCTCCCCACCATAGAGATTAGGTAGTATCCTGCTACCCTCTCTTGAATATAGGAATCCAGTTCCTTTAGGTCCATTAATTTTATGACCAGAAACTGAAAGGAGGTCTATTTGAAGTTCATTCACGTTAATGGGTACTACACCAAAGGCTTGTACAGCATCTGTATGTAGATAGGCTTGATGTTCGGCTACGATACTTCCTATTTCCCTGATTGGCTGTATTGATCCTACCTCGTTGTTACCAAACATGATGGATACTAGGATGGTATTTTCCCTTAAAGCCAATTTAAACTCTTCTAATGAAACATGTCCCTTTTCATCTACTTGTAAATACGTTATCTCAAATCCCAATGACTCTAGATATTTACATGAATGGAGAACAGCATGGTGTTCTATTGCAGTTGTTATAATATGATTTCCTTTTTCCCTATTGGCTAAAGCTACTCCAATTATTCCGAGATTATCTGCTTCTGTACCACCGCTTGTGAAAATAATTTCTGAAGCTTTTGCATTAATAGTATCAGCAATTGATTGTCTTGCTTCATCTAAAGCATGTCTACTTTGTCGACCAAAATGATGTATACTTGACGGATTTCCAAAAACTTCTGTCATATACGGTAACATTTTATCTACTACATCAGGGTGCATTGGTGAAGTAGCTGCATGATCAAGATAAATTCTATTCATTAAATAAACACCCCTCTTCTTACCCAGTTACCTCTATTTTATCCCTTAAAACCAAAGCTCATAACTACTAGCCTGAGTAATGATTAAATATAGAACATATACGATTCTTGGTCCCCATCACTGTAGCTTGCTAGATCCTCAAGGGTTGTATTATCTAATACCTCTTTTACTGCATCTCTAATTCGTATCCACAATTCTCGTTTAGCAGGCTCCTCATCTTCTAATACTTCTACAGGACTAATAGGTCCTTCTAGCACACGGATAATATCACCTGCAGTTATTTTTGCGGGTTCATCAGCCAAAATATATCCTCCATAAGCTCCACGGATACTTTTCACTAATCTTGCATTGCGTAATGGAGCTATCAGTTGTTCTAAATAGTGTTCAGAAAGATCATGAGCTTGGGCAATTGACTTTAGTGAAGTAGGTCCCTCACCATATTTTTTAGCTAACTCAATCATAATTGTAAGTCCATATCTACCTTTTGTTGAAATCTTCATACTTAAACTCCCCTCGTACCTAATTACTGTTACTAAAATGGTCAAAATGAATCACTGGCTCAGGTTGCTTTGATCCTTTTTTCATTAGGTTATCTGCAATCAATTGACATCTTGGCAATGTATAACCAACTACAATTCCTATCGTAAAAGTAAAGATAACCGTCCCAATAAAGACAGGTCCTCCAAGTAACCAACCTATTGATAAAACAATGATTTCCATAATTCCTCTAATATATTGCACTTTCATACCTGTTTTCTCAGTTAATGCGATCATGAGACTATCTCTGGGCCCGGCCCCACATCTTGATGATATATATATTCCTATCCCGTATCCAGATACAAGAATGCCCATTAATAGCATGAACATTTTTGCAAATATTGCGTTTGGTGTTACAAGAAGAGGTATTGCCATGTACATATCAATAAATAATCCAACGGTTAGCATATTTAAAAATGCCCCCAACTGAGGTAATGCCTTTAGCATAATAGACGAAATTCCTAATATAATAACCCCTACAAGGATTGACCATGTTCCGATTGTAAATCCAAATTGCTTAAATAACCCAATGTGTAAAACATCCCATGGTGATGCCCCTAAATCAGCTTTTATAATTAAAACAATTCCTAAGGCCATAATTAATAAACCTGTAAAGTAAATTGTCCATTTCATACATAATTTGTTTACTCTATGGTGTCCTTTCAAACTCATCTTCTCCGTTCTATACTCAACTCTAACTCCGAAAGAACATTGCTACTTTAAAAGTTGCAAGTTAAACATCTGCAATTATAGCATATATTTAAGGACTTATGTATTTCTATGGCTCTACGATTTATGATAAAGTGGTAATATTTAATGAATATAGCAAAAGTATACTATACAGGAGTGCGAATATATGATTCAGAAACCATTAGCGTACCGAATGCGGCCAACAAAAATCGAAGAAATTATTGGACAACAGCATTTGGTTGGTGAAGGAAAAATAATAAATAGAATGGTTAAAGCTAAACATCTCTCCTCTATGATTTTATACGGTCCTCCTGGTATTGGAAAAACGTCCATTGCCACGGCAATTGCTGGCAGTACGAAGTCTGCATTTAGATCACTCAATGCAGTTACAAATAATAAAAAAGATATGGAAATTGTAGTAGCTGAGGCAAAAATGTCTGGTAAAGTAATCTTGTTATTAGATGAAGTACATAGGCTAGACAAAGCAAAACAAGATTTTCTATTACCTCACCTTGAGAATGGATTACTAACTCTTATTGGTGCAACCACAAGTAATCCGTATCATGCCATAAATCCTGCCATTCGAAGTCGTTGTCAAATATTCGAACTTAAACCTTTGACTCCTGAAGATATTGAAACCGCTCTATTACGTGCGTTGAACGATGAAGAACGAGGATTTGGAAATCTTTCTATTGATTTGACAACAGAAGCATTGTCACATATTTCTAACTCCTGTGGTGGAGATGTTCGTTCAGCACTCAGTGCCCTAGAGTTATGTGTTTTGTCAACAGATGAGAACGAAGGTAAGATTTATATTAATCTTGAAGTAGCGGAAGAGTGTATGCAAAATAAAAGCTTTGTTCATGACAAAGATGGCGATGCTCATTATGATGTTCTTTCGGCATTTCAAAAGTCGATCCGCGGAAGTGATGTAAATGCTGCACTACATTATCTCGCCCGATTAATTGTAGCTGGTGACCTAGTTAGTATTAGTCGACGGTTATTAATTATTGCTTATGAAGACATTGGTCTCGCAAACCCCCAGGCTGGTCAAAGAGCCTTGGCTGCCATAGAGGTAGCAGAAAGAGTAGGGTTTCCTGAAGCTCGTATTCCTTTAGCAAATATTGTCATAGAATTGTGCTTATCTCCAAAGTCTAACTCTGCCTATAAGGCTCTGGATGAGGCGATACAAGATATACAAACTGGATTTACAGGTGAGGTCCCAGACCATTTAAAGGATGCACACTATAAGGGAGCTGCAAAGCTAGGTCGAGGCATTGACTATAAGTATCCTCATGATTATGAAAATGGTTGGGTAAAACAACAATACTTGCCAGATCGATTAAAACATAGAAACTATTTTAAACCAAAGCAAACCGGTAAATTTGAACAAGCTTTAGCTCAACTTTATGAAAAACTGCAAAATAATAGATAGGAAATGGTACTGTTTTGGTTTGTATGAATTTTCTAGTAGATTATCGTACTAGAATCTGTGACTAGCTTTTATAAAACTAGCAAAATGTATAAATATTGCCCCCAATGGTCATGATAGAAAAAAACTAGATTGATTATTGGAGCTGATATAAATGAAGGTAAGACAAGATGCATGGTCGCATGAAGACGATCTATTACTAGCAGAAACAGTTCTACGTTATATTCGTGAAGGTGGAACACAATTAGCTGCATTTGAAGAAGTAGGAGATAAGTTAAATAGGACTTCTGCTGCCTGTGGATTTAGGTGGAATGCCGAAGTTAGAGGTAAATATGATCAAGCCATTGCGATTGCCAAGAAACAACGTAAAGAAAGAAAGCGTGCAATGGAAAATACTAAAAAGCACATTAACAAGCAAGAAGTCTCACCTGTTAAGGAAGACTTTTTCTCACCATCATTTCAAGACAATTTTTCTGATGAAAAAGCCGAAGAAAGAGTTTGGTTTGAAGAATTAAACAATAAGCAATCCCAAAACTATGTTCAAGAGTATTCAACTGAATTATTGCCAGCACCGATGAAAGGGATTACTCTTGAAGACTGTATCTCGTTTCTATCAGATATGAAAAAACAAGACAGAAGCTCATACCAAATGACTGCTGAAAACGAGAGATTAAGACAAGAAAATAATGAATTACTTCAAAAGAATAGAGAATTAGAAAAGCAGCTTAAGAAGCTAAATGAACAACAAGCTATGATTCAAGAAGATTATCAAGCACTTGTTCAAATTATGGATAGAGCCCGTCGTATGGTTCTTTTTGAGGACCATGAAGACAGAAAAGCTCCATCCTTTCGAATGGATAAGAACGGGAACCTAGAAGTAGCAAAGTAACCGATAAAAAAAATCGTGGCATTATGCCACGATTTTTTTCTATTCATCTGAAACTCTGTAGATTTTAATATCTTTAAGCAAATCGCTTATAACACGGCTAGCCATAATTAGTCCGGCAACTGAAGGTACAAATGCGTTAGAAGAAGGTGGAAGCTTCGCTTTTCGAATGGGTGCATCTGGATTAGCTACAATTTCTTGACGAATTTCTTCTCTAATTACAATAGGACTTTCATCAGAAAATACAACAGGAATTCCTTTGCGAATCCCTTCTTTTCTAAGCCTTGTCCGAATAACCTTAGCAATTGGGTCTGTATGTGTCTTTGAGATATCAGCAATTTGGAAACGGGTTGGATCCATTTTATTTGCTGCACCCATACTTGAGATAATTGGAATTTTACGCTTTAAGCATTCTTTCATTAGATGTATTTTATATGAAATGGTGTCAGAAGCATCTACAACGTAATCAAGTCCATAGTTAAAGATTTCTTCATACGTTTCTTCGGTGTAGAACATTTTTAAAGCAATGACCTCACAGTTTGGGTTTATATCAGCAATTCGCTCTTTCATTATGTCAACTTTTGGTCTTCCAACTGTCGATAATAGAGCAATAATTTGACGGTTAACATTTGTAATATCTACATCGTCTTTGTCGATTAATATTAACCTGCCCACTCCTGAGCGAGCTAGGGCTTCTGCTGAGAAGGAACCTACCCCTCCGATACCTAAAACTGCGACTGTACTATTTTTTAGTGTTTCAATTCCTTGTTTTCCAACGGCTAGCTCATTTCTAGAAAATTGATGTAACATATTCTCAACTCCATTATAATGCATTTACTTATGTACAAAATAAGGCCTGTGGCTGTATTTTTACCCGAATAGTACTATATCATACTTACGGTTAAAAGCAAGTAAATCTATAGGTGTAATGATATTTTTTATTTTTCCTTCTTGTAATTGTATGTTGTTTCGAACTTTCAAAGTTGACCCTTCCTTTTCGCTGCAGGTACTTGCTTTCCGCGGGGAATTTTGAAAAAGCCCAACTTCCGGCTTTTTCAAGGGCAAATTCCCATCGGGGAGGGATGTGAGCCTCATCGGCGCTTTGCGCCTGTGGGGTCTCACCGGATGTCCCTCATTTCCCGCAGGAGTCAAGTACCTTCCGCTACAATACACTCTTCTAAAAATATTTAGAAGTATCAATCTAACGGGAAAACTAAACAAAAAACCCTATGTAAGTTAGGCTTACATAGGGTTGGTTTATAGGTATTTTGTAAGAGTCCCAATTGTGCCGTCGATGCCTTCGTTTTGAACCCGCACCCAGGCAGGTGGGTGCTCTGTTTCTCCTTTGTAAGTCCTCTATCCATGAGGCGTGTACGCGGTAAGAAAACTCCGAGCTCCCGTATAACTTATTGTTCGGTCAAAACAATAGGTTATACGACGAACACATCAGGACTCTTAACTCTATGTCAAAATAATAACATAGGAAAAAAGCGTTTTCAAGGTGAAGACATCTACAAATTACTGTCTTTTTTCAACATTTACCGACAAGTGTAGTTCCTCTAATTGATTATTACTAACTACATCTGGTGCATGTGTTAATAAGTCACTAGCACTTGCAGTTTTCGGAAACGCGATGGTATCCCTTAAGTTTGTGCGACCAGCTAATAGCATGACTAAACGGTCGAGACCTAGTGCAATCCCGCCATGTGGTGGCGTTCCATATTCAAAGGCTTCTAGTAAAAACCCAAACTGTTCTCTAGCTTCTTCCTCAGAAAAGCCAAGTACTTTAAACATCTTTTCTTGGATTTCTCGCTCAAAAATCCTTAATGATCCTCCACCTAATTCATATCCATTAAGAACAAGGTCATAGGCTTGAGCATGAACCTTCGTTGGATCTGTATCTAAATAGCCTAAATCTTCTCTAACTGGCATTGTGAACGGATGATGTGCTGCAAAGTATCTTCCTAATTCCTCATCGTACTCTAGCAATGGCCAGTCAGTAACCCATAGGAAATTATATTTACTTTCATCAATTAATTTAAGTTCTTTTCCAAGTTTTAAACGAAGGGCACCTAGTGCATCAGCAACTACACTTTTCTTATCAGCAACAAATAGAAGTAAATCTCCAGATTGTGCTGATAGAGCAGTTCTAAATACTTGTTGTTCATCTTCATTAAAGAACTTCGAAATAGGTCCCTTTAATTCTGACTCCTCAACTTTGAGCCAAGCAAGACCTTTCGCCCCATAAACAGAAACAAACTCTGTCAATGCATCAATGTCTTTACGGGAATATGAATCAGCACTTCCTCTAACATTAATCGCTTTTACTTGCCCACCACTCTCAACAGCTGAAGTAAACACTTTAAATCCACACTCTTTAACAACCTCAGATAAATCCACTAATTCCATATCAAAGCGTGTATCAGGCTTATCAGAACCGTAACGACTCATGGCCTCTTGATAAGACATTCGTGGAAAACCTTTTTCAATCGTAATTCCTTTTACATCATTTAGTACCTTGATCATCATCTCTTCCATCATTTCCATGATATCTTCTTGACTCATGAATGATGTCTCGATATCTACCTGTGTAAATTCAGGCTGACGGTCTGCACGTAAATCCTCATCTCGGAAACAACGTGCAATTTGATAGTATTTGTCAAAACCGGATACCATTAACATTTGCTTAAATAACTGAGGAGATTGTGGCAAGGCATAGAACTCTCCTGGATGCACTCGACTTGGCACTAAATAATCACGGGCACCCTCTGGTGTACTTTTCGTTAGAATCGGTGTTTCTACATCTAAAAACCCTTCTGAGTCTAAGAAATTACGAATTGTTTTAGTTACGTCATGACGCATTTTAAAGGTTTCGTACATAACTGGACGACGTAGATCCAAATAACGGTATTTTAATCTAATATCCTCAGATACTTCAGCATTATTAGCAATAACGAAAGGAGGTGTTTTAGCAGCGTTAATAATCGCTACTTTCTCAGCTTTGATTTCCACTTTACCAGTTGGAAGGTTCTTATTTATTGCTCCTTCATCACGTGCAACTACTGTACCTTCAATGTCAAGGACATACTCATTACGAACTGCTTCAGCAGTTGTTAGTGCTTCTTTTGAATCTTCAGGATTAAACACCACCTGGACGATTCCTGTTCGGTCTCTTAAGTCTATAAATATAAGTCCACCTAGGTCTCGGCGTTTTTGAACCCATCCCTTAAGCTGTATCTTTTCTCCTATGTTATGTTCTGTTACTTCACCACAATAATATGTTCTTCCATACATTTATAACTCACCTCGTGATCTTTTTTCTAATAAAGTTGGGATAAGGGAATCAATTGAAATTTCTAGTTGCTCGCCTGTCTCCATTTCCTTTAAATTGACTACGTTTCTAGCCAATTCATCATCACCTAGGACGACTACATACTTTGCTTGAAGTCTGTCAGCGGCTTTAAATTGGGCTTTCATTTTTTTTTCTTGGTAATCTTTATCTACACTAAACCCTGCATTTCTTAATTCACCAACAATTGGTACTGAAACTTCAGTTGCTTTTTCCCCTAAGGTCACAACATAACAATCAATGGACGATTGAATTGGTAATTCAATGTTTTCTGCTTTTAAAGCTGAAAGTAAACGTTCAATACTTAAAGCAAAGCCAATTCCAGGAGTATTTGGTCCTCCTATTTCTTCAACAAGACCATTGTATCTTCCACCACCACATAGAGTGGTTATCGCCCCAAAGCCTTCTGCTTTACTCATTATTTCGAAGGCTGTGTGATTATAGTAATCCAAACCTCGAACTAATCCAGGATCAACTTCAAAGTCTATATTAACTGCTTTTAAGTATTGTTGGACTTTTTCAAAGTATGTACGAGATTCATCATTTAAATAATCAAGTATAGATGGTGCTGTCCCCATTAACTCATGATCACGGTCTTTTTTACAATCAAGAATTCTCATTGGATTTTTTTCTAAGCGAGACTTACAATCCGAACAAAATTCATCAATTCTAGGTGAGAAGTGATTCGTTAATGCCTCTCTGTGTGCAGTCCTGCTATCAGAATCACCTAAACTATTAATTACAAGTGTAACTTGCTTTAAGCCAAGTGTTCGATATAAATCCATGACTAAAGAGATAACTTCTACATCTACAGCGGGGTCCGCACTCCCTAACGCCTCAACACCAAATTGAACAAACTGTCTAAATCGACCGGCTTGTGGGCGCTCATATCGAAACATTGGTCCACTGTAGTAAAGCTTAGTCGGTTGAGTTGGGTTGCCAAACATTTTATTTTCAACAAAAGATCTTACAACAGCTGCAGTACCCTCAGGTCTAAGTGTAATACTTCTTCCACCACGGTCCTCAAAGGTATACATTTCTTTCTGTACGATGTCCGTCGTTTCCCCAACACTGCGCAAAAATAAATCTGTATGTTCAAAGATTGGTGTTCTAATTTCTTTATAATTATAGCGACGACAAATTTCTCTAGCTGTTTCTTCAATAAACTGCCATTTTTCAACTTCACCAGGTAATAGATCCTGTGTTCCTCTTGGGATTTGTATTGACATGCTTTTTTCTCCTCCTACTACATTTAAAAATAAAAAAAATCTCGCCCCTACAAATAAATATTTGTAGGGACGAGATGATATTTTCCCGTGGTGCCACCCTAGTTAAAGACACATAATGTCTTCACTCATTCAGTTAACGCCTGAATACGTCCAACTCCTACTAAGAAAAAATCGTTTCAGAGAGAAACCTACAGAGTGTTCATTCATTAAGGCAGCATGAGAAATGCTTTCAGCCAAGGCATTTCCTCTCTAGCATGTGTGATCTTAATTACTATTCTCCATCATTGGTTCATATTTAACTCGTAATTTTATATTATCATACGTATGAAGCCGCAACTTGTCAAGGCTCTTTTATAAATTATGTTATTTTAAGAACGATGCAGTTGTTTTTTTAGTTTTCTAACATCACCAAGAGATAATCCAAACTCTGAAGCTAACTCGACTGCATTAGCATTCTGCTCTTTTTGGATAAAATCATGTAAATCTACACCGAACAATTCATTTGTCCCTTGGTGAGATAATTGCCCTTTCTCACTAAATCTCATGAAAAAGATCATCCTTTCTCTATATCTTTAAAAATCCCTATAACCTATCATGCCCTTTTTCGATAATTTATTTTCAAATATTACAGGATTTTTACTTTTTTTATCGAATCAAATAGATACGCATCTTTGTTTAAGGAGGAGTATGATCTTTGTACAAAAACTATATTGTAAAATTACTTATTGTCTTTCTATTAGTGATAACAACACTACTTCCATATGAATCAAACGTTTCTGCATCAGAAGAGTTCGCAACCATTAACGTTGATATTTTAAATATCCGAAAAGGGCCGGGATTATCTTTTGAAGTAGTTAAAAAGGCAACTCGCGGAGAAAAGTACCCTATACTTGAAAGAAAGAATGACTGGTTAATGGTACAACTCCCTGGAGGCAGTGATGGATGGCTTGCAGCCTGGCTCATAAAAGAAGATAAGAGCGAAGAAAAAGTGACTGATTCAACCACTAAGGTAGAATCTACAGTTGATTGGCTTCGAGTTCGTTCTGGTCCTGGTACTAGTTTTCAAATAGTTGGTCATCTAAACAAAGGACAAGAGGTTGAGTTCGTTTCCAAAAATGAAAACTGGGTTAAAGTCCTTCTTAACGGAAAGGAAGGTTGGGTTTCAGCTGAATACCTTTCTAATGTTGGAAATAAAGAAAAACAAAACGAACAACAACCATCACAAAGCATTACAAAAACAACCGGTATAGTAACTGCTACAGTCCTTAATGTGCGAGACCAAGCATCACTACAAAGCAAAATCGTTAGTAAATTAAAAAAAGATGACAAAGTAAAAATCGTTGGTGAAAGAGAAAACTGGCTTGAGATCTCAGTCGATCAAGGTAGTGCTTGGGTTTCAAGTGAATTTATAGAAATAACAGAATCAACTGTTCATCCACAACCTGAAGCACCTGAAGATGAGGAAGAAGTTGAGGATCAGCCTGATTCTAATGACGAAAACAACAACGATAACCCTAATCCAAACGAAAAAATATCTGCAGTCGTCACTGCATCTATTCTTAATGTTCGTGATCAAGGTTCATTAAGCGGTAAGGTTATTGATAAGGTTGCACAAGGCGATATTGTTAAAATCCTTCAAGAAAACAGTCAGTGGTGTGAGGTAGAGCTTTCTAATAATAAAACAGGGTGGGTTGCGAGCTGGTATCTTGAAAAAAATAAGGAATCACAGCAACCCTCTACTCCAGTTGAGACTGGTGACACAAGTTCAAAAGTTAAAATATTACATAATGGGAGTAATATCCGCTCTGGTCCTAGTACCGGTACTAATGTAGTAATGAGAGCTAATGAAGGTGATACGTTTATCATTCTAGCAGTAGAGGGCGACTGGTTTAAAATAGAGTTACCTAATAAACAAGTAGGCTATATTGCTGGGTGGATTGTTGAAACCTCTGGAGGCACTATTCCGAATATCGAGAAACCAGGTATGAATCAATATTTTAAAAATAAGACAATTGTAATTGATCCTGGACATGGTGGAAGAGATAGTGGAGCCATTGGCATTAAAGGTACATTTGAAAAAGATATGACCCTAAGAACATCTAAACTCTTATTTGATAAATTAAAAGCTTCAGAAGCGAATGTTGTTCTTACTAGGTCAAGTGATGTGTATGTTAGCTTACGTTCAAGAGTTAGCCTATCCCATTATCGAAATGCAGATGCATTTATTAGTGTCCATTATGATAGTGTAAATGATCGTAGTGTTAGAGGAATTACATCCTATTATTATAAGAATGCCCTAGATGCACCATTAGCTGCAGCCATTCAAAAAGAAATGATTAAGCACACAAAACTAAGAGACAGAGGCCATCGTTTTGGGAATTACCATGTTCTCAGAGATAACAAGCAGCCTTCCGTACTCTTAGAGTTAGGGTACTTAAGCAATAGTACCGAAGAGCTAACCATTATATCGGGTAATTTCCAGGAAAACATTTCAAATGGAATCTATTACGGGCTTGCTCAATACTTTAAAAATAAATAAAAAAAAGAGGCTGTCCATAAAGTCAATTGTCATGACATTATGGACAGCCCTTATTTTATATATTGATTCTTTATAGGTTGTATTTTTGAATGTAACGGTAATGTTGTCCGTTGATTTCCGGTCCAGGCACTTGCTTTCCGCGGGTAATTATGAAAAAGCCTAACTGCCGGCTTTTTCAAGAGCGAATTCCCATCGGGGAGGAAGTCGAGCCTCCTCGACGTTCCGTCTGTGGGGTCTCGACCTTTCCTCAACTTCTGAGCAGGAGTCAAGTGCCTTCCCCTCCAATCAACTCTGTGACTAATATAAAGAGAAGGAAGCAAACAAAAAGGAAGTGAAAAAACGATACATTTTTCTCCACTTCCTTTACTATAGGGATTTATTGAACAGCCCTTCTTTATTCTTTACTTTCTATAATGAGTGTAACTGGACCAACGTTTGTAAATTGTACATCCATCATTGCACCAAACTGTCCAGTACTGACTTCAATCCCTTTGTTCCTTAACTCTTGATTAAATATTTCATACAGTTCTTCAGCATAATCTGGCTTTGCTGCTTCCATAAAATTTGGACGTCTACCTTTTCGACAATCCCCATATAACGTAAACTGCGAAACAGATAGAATTTGGCCTTTTACATCAAGTAAAGATAGATTCATCTTTCCTGCTTCGTCTTCAAAGATACGTAAATTGGCCACTTTCTCTGCAAGGTATTTTACATCCTCAACTGTATCTGAGTGTGTCACACCAACTAATAGCATTAAACCATGGTCTATACTACCAACAATTGTATTGTCTACAATTACTCGAGCATGTTTAGCCCGCTGTACAACTACCTTCATTACAGCATTTCCTTTCTAACTCATCATCCTTCTAACTGCATAAATATCTCTTATTTGTTTAATTCGTTCAACAACCTTTTGAAGATGGTTAACATTTTGAATTGAAATGGTCATATTAATTGTTGCCATTTTGTTGCGGTCTGATTTTCCTGCAACAGCATTAATATTCGTTTTGGTTTCATTGACAGCTTGTAGGACCTCGTTTAATAACCCTCTACGGTCAAAACCGGAAATTTCAATTTCAACATTGTATTCTCTTCGCTCATTAATTTTACTTTCCCACTCAACTGGTATAAGTCTAGCCTGAGCATCACTACTGTGTACATTTGGACAGTCATTTCGATGTACAGAAACACCTCGTCCTTTTGTAATAAATCCTACAATATCATCACCTGGAACGGGGTTACAGCATTTAGATAAGCGAATTAATAAATTATCAATCCCTTGAACTTGTACACCAGATTCTCGTCTCTTAGAAGCAGGAAATTGCCTCATCTCAGATACAACATCTGCTACATTCTTTTCCTGTTCCTGGTCACGTTTCTTACGCCATTTTTCAGTAAGTCTTGTAGCAATTTGCGCAGCTGTTATTCCGTTATAACCTACAGCGGCAAACATATCTTCTTCATTTGAGAAATTAAACTTTTCGGCTACCCTTTTTAGATTTTCAGAGGTTAGGACCTCTTTTACATCAAATTCAAGGTTTTTAACCTCTTTCTCAACTAGTTCCTTGCCTTTTTCAAGGTTTTCATCACGACGTTGTTTCTTAAAGAATTGACGAATTTTATTTTTAGCTTGTGATGTTTGAGCCAGTTTTAGCCAATCTTGACTTGGACCATAAGAGTGCTTAGAGGTTAAAATTTCGATTATATCACCGGTTTTAAGCTTATAATCAAGTGTTACCATCTTTCCATTTACTTTCGCACCAATTGTCTTATTTCCTATTTCCGAGTGAATACGGTAGGCAAAGTCTATAGGTACAGAACCAGATGGCAACTCGATAACATCACCCTTTGGTGTAAAGATAAACACCATATCAGAGAAAAGATCAATTTTTAATGATTCCATAAATTCTTCAGCATTACTTGCATCGTTCTGCCACTCTAGAATTTCTCTGAACCAAGATAATTTCTCTTCATAAGAAGCAGTTGGCTGTACATTCTTGCCCTCTTTATAAGCCCAATGTGCAGCAATACCAAACTCAGCGATTTGATGCATTTCAAATGTTCGTATTTGAACCTCTAGTGGGTCACCAGTAGGGCCTATGACCGTAGTATGAAGCGATTGATACATGTTAGGCTTTGGCATCGCGATATAATCCTTGAATCGGCCAGGCATGGGCTTCCAACAGGTATGAATAATTCCTAATACAGCATAGCAATCCTTAATACTGTTTACGACAATCCTTACCGCTAGAAGGTCATAGATTTCGTTGAACTGTTTATTTTGAAGTACCATTTTACGATAAATACTATAAATGTGTTTTGGTCGTCCAGAAATATCTGCTTTTATTGATACCTCGGTTACTCTATTTTTTACTTCATTAATGACATCCTCTAAATACTGTTCACGCTCAGCCCGCTTTTTCTTCATCAGGTTTACAATACGATAATATTGCTGCGGATTTAAATAGCGTAATGCTGTATCCTCAAGCTCCCATTTAATTTTAGATATCCCGAGACGATGAGCCAAAGGAGCAAAGATTTCCAAAGTTTCATTTGATATTCTTCGCTGTTTTTCCTGAGGTAGATGTTTTAGGGTACGCATGTTGTGCAGGCGATCTGCAAGTTTGATTAAAATGACACGAATATCCTGTGCCATCGCGACAAACATCTTCCTATGGTTTTCAGCCTGCTGCTCTTCTTGAGATTTATATCGTATCTTCCCTAGTTTTGTTACACCATCAACAAGCATCGCAACTTCTTTAGTAAAAGCTTCCTCAATATGTTGGAAAGTCAATTCTGTATCTTCCACAACATCATGAAGAAAACCAGCTGCAATGGTTGAAGGGTCCATATCTAGATCGACCAGGATACCAGCTACTTGTATAGGATGGATAATATAAGGCTCACCGGATTTACGATATTGTTCACGGTGAGCTTCTTTTGCGAAATTATATGCTTCTTGAATAAATTCAATATCTTTACCAGACAAGTAACGCTTCGCTTTTTCAATCACTTGCTCAGCAGTTAATACCTGTTCATTAGCCATGAAATCACCTTTTTATAATTTAACTTTCATTAAACAATATTTTCATTATACTTTTGTAAAAAAATAATGATTATCCCTATTATCATGAAATTTCCTATGGATGTAAAGGGAAATTACTATATTAAAGGTTCAATTAAACTGAAGATGTGATTTCAGCTGCAGGCACTCGCTTTCCGAGGGCGGAAGCGGAAGGTTATTTTCACTATCGTGAAAAAACCTACCTCCTCGTCACTCTGCTCCTGTGGGGTCTCACATTGACACGCTTCTCCCGCAGGAGTCTCGTGCCTGCAGCTGAAATCACAAAGTATTTAAATAAACAATATGCTTTAACATCCCTTTTAAAAAAGAGCACTCTACAAAAGAGCGCTCAGTGATGATTAATATTTCATTAAAGTAAGTACATCATAGCCATCTAGCTTATCACGTCCATCTAGGTATGTTAACTCGATGATAAACGCAATTCCTGCTACAATGCCTCCTAGCCCTTCAACTAGGTTGATTGTAGCTTCAATTGTTCCGCCAGTAGCCAAAAGATCGTCTGTAATCAGTACACGCTGACCTGGTCTGATTGCATCTTTATGGATTGTTAATACATCCTTACCATACTCTAAACCATACTCTTGGCGAATAACTTCGCGTGGTAGCTTCCCTTCCTTACGTACTGGTGCAAATCCTACCCCATGTGAATAAGCTACTGGACATCCAATGATGAATCCACGAGCCTCTGGTCCAACTACTAAGTCAATCTCTTTTTGACGAGCATATTGAACGATTTGGTCAGTTGCATATTTGTATGCCTCTCCATCATTCATTAATGGTGTGATATCTTTAAATAAAATACCTGGTTTTGGATAGTCTGGAACGATTGTTACAAATTTCTTTAAATCCATTAGTTTACTGCCTCCTCGTACGTTAACGAACCTCTATCAAATTGATCAAACAATTGCTTTAATTGTTGATAAGAAGAATACAAATACTCATTTTCAAGCTCGATTTGTTCCTGCTTTAAACGATATGTTTCTGATTCAATCAAATCCCGTTTTGTAGCAACAGTTGATAAGGAAATTATTCCATTGTCTATTTTAACAAATTCTAGTTCAAAAAACACCTGTGACATAAAATCAATTGTTTCTAATGACCAACCGCGATGTTTGGCTAGTTCCATACCATACTTTTTTATATCAAAGCTACCTCGTTTTGATATAAACGCATAAAACCACTTAAAGTGCTCCCTTGTAGGAATCGTACTAAAGAAATGGTTTTGTTGATTAAAAAATAATGTATAAATTCGTTTTGGAAAGGAGGATTTAAATAATACATTTAAACTATCCTTGCTAGATGGTAGGTCAATAAGGACAACATAACTATCACTTAGGTTTAACTTAAACTCTTCTAATGATGTGATAAATAGTATCTCATCCTTATATTTACCTATTTGTAACTTATTTAATGTATCTTGATTAAAAACAACCAATTTTCTATTATCTGAAGGAATCCCTTCGATTACTTTTTGAATATCTTTTACACCACGGAAGTCAAAAAGTTGCCAGTGATTAACAGCAACATCTTGTATCATTACCTGGGGCTTACGAAAGTTATTCCATTCATTAATGGACAATTCACCCAAAATAGACAGTTTAGAAATAGGTGAAATATGGTCAAACACTTCGCCAAAGCCAAACCCAACTCCATCTAAGGTTAAACCATTATCTTCTACAATAATTTTTAAATGGTTTTGATTTGATCCTATCTTCTTAATACTATTTAATGTTGCATCCTTAATCAATACACGAGGTTTCGGGTTGCTCATCCCAAAAGGAGCCAATCTATTAAGTTCTGTAATCGTATCAATGGTTATCTCATGAAGAGAACATACCACATCTACATTTGTGATAGGT
This sequence comes from Cytobacillus suaedae, assembly GCA_014960805.1. Classification (GTDB taxonomy): domain Bacteria; phylum Bacillota; class Bacilli; order Bacillales; family Bacillaceae_L; genus Bacillus_BV; species Bacillus_BV suaedae. The sequence continues at coordinate 3,344,583 of CP063163.1, forward strand.
ACATAGTCTTCCTCTGTTAAACAATCTAGAGCAAGCTGGTTTAAACGATTTCTAAGACTATCAACATCGTCAAGGTTCAATGTCATACCAGCTGCCATGGGATGACCTCCAAAGTGAGGTAAAATATCACGACAGGTACTAAGATTAGCGAATAAGTCAAAGCCAGCTATACTCCTTGCTGAGCCCTTAGCGATTCCTTTGTCAGGATCAATACTCAAAACGATTGTAGGACGATAAAACCGATCAACTAGCCTAGAGGCAACAATCCCTACAACACCTGCATTCCAACCTTCCTTTGCAATCACTAAAACGGAATTTTTATCAGGAGGGAAGAACTCTTCTACCTCTTTAATTGCTTCTTCAGTCATTGTATTGACTAATTGTTGACGTTCTTTATTCAATAAGTCGATTTGTTCTGCCAGCATATCTGCTTCTTCTCTATCATTAGTCATAAGCAGATGTACAGCGGGGTCTGCAGATTCTAGCCTGCCTACTGCATTGATTCTTGGGGCTATTGCAAAACCGATTGTTTCTTCTGTAATTTCCTTTGAATCAATCCCACTTACCTTTAATAGAGCTTTTATTCCAATCCGATTGGTTGTTTGAAGCATTTCTATTCCTTTACTTGCTAGCAATCTATTTTCGTCATGCAAGGGTACTAGATCTGCAATCGTCCCAATAGCAGCAACTTCCAACAAAGAAATAGGTACTTGTCCTAAAAGTGCATGTGCTAGCTTAAAAGCAACTCCTACGCCCGCAAGTTCCTTAAACGGGTAGGAACAGCTTTCTTTTTTAGGATGGATGATTGAAAAAGCATCTGGTAGAACAGGTCCTGGTTCATGATGATCAGTAATAATTAGATCAATGCCTAGTTCCTTAGCAACATCTGCCTCATGTAATGCAGAAATACCCGTATCTACAGTAATAATTAATGTAAATCCTTCTTCCTTTGCCCATTTGAAGGCCTTTTCATTTGGACCATAGCCTTCCGTAAAACGATTAGGTATATAGAAGTCTACATTTGCTTCTTTTTCTAAGAGGGCTGTCATTAATACGGTTGTACTACTTACGCCATCAGCATCATAATCTCCGTAAACTAATATTCTTTCATTATTTAGGATTGCTTGATTTATTCGAGTAACCGTCTTTTCCATATCTTCAAGTAAAAAAGGGTCATGGAAATCTTGTGTATCGGTATATAAGAATGCTTTCGCAGTCTCTACTGTATCAAAACCTCTGCTAACCAATAAGGAAGCAACAAGAGGTGCTATGTTTAATTCTTTTGAAAGTAAATCTATCTTTTCATTATCATTCGATAGGATATCCCAACGTGTTTTTGCCTGTAACATTCTTTCACCCCTTAACCACACCATTATACAGGAGTGACTAAGGGGTTTCAATGAAGTTAACCGTGTTATAAAGTTGGAAATATTTTATGGTAGCTCACTATTTTCCTTTTGCTCCACTTTATCCTCTAATGGTTCTATCGGTGTCGTCACTTTTAGTTGTTCATTTTTGTTTTCAATTTCTACTTTCAGAGCTGCATTTTCCTTTTCAAGACCTTTTACTTTTCTTTGTAGTACAAAGAGTCGGAAAATCCCAGCAGATGCTACGATTATCCCCCCCATTGATACGGATCCTAAAATTATAAGTATAAGTGGCCAGTTAGCCGTCCCAAAAAGATAATCAACTTCAACTGGTTCAACATTTATTACTGCAAATAAAGCGACTATTATAGCAAATAAAAATGCTAAGATTAGACTCCATTGTCCCTTCATATTTTAATCCCCCTTTAACTATTGAATTTAGTACTCATCATCCTCAGAATAAGGATTAACATGCACAAATACATCCTGAACATTTGAGACATTTATTAATTTTTCCTTAACCTCTTTTCCAATCTTATGACCTTCTTCTACTGTAATATGTGGGTCAACTGATATTTTTATATCTACAATCACATAATGACCATGTTCTCGTGCATGTAGAGAACCAATCTTTTTAACCCCAGGCACAGTTAATACAGCATTACGCATTTCAATTGTATCTTCCTCATGTAAAACATGGTCAAGGGTAGAATGAATCGATTCCTTACCTAACTTCCAAGCTGTTTTAAGAATTAGAATAGAAACAAATATTCCAGCAACCGGATCTCCATATTCTAACCATGGAATACCCATGTTTTCTCCAAGAATGGCTGCCCCTACACCAATTAATGCGGCTATAGAGGAATAAACATCAGAACGGTGATCGTACGCATTAACAATAATTGCATCACTGTTTATTCTTTTACCCAACTTGTATTTGTATCTAAACATTGCTTCTTTCACAATTATAGATATGATAAGTGCATAGATAGCGATTGTCTTTGGAGCATCTATCGGTTGGAAAAAAGCTTCAAACGAAGATTTTCCAATTTCTATACCTACTAAAAATAATAGTACAGATACAATGATAGCAGCTATAGATTCAGCTTTACCATGCCCATATGGGTGATCTTCATCTGGTGGCCGTTTGGCTGCACGTAACCCAATATAAACTGCCAGAGAACCAGCAACATCTGTAGCAGAATGAACAGCATCTGCTACTAATGCTCTACTTCCTGCAATAACTCCAATTACGTATTTTAATATAGCTAAGCCAAGATTCCCAACTACTCCTACCATTGCCGCAAATTCGGCTTCCTTAAATCGATCCTTGTTCCCCAAGTTTTTCACCCTTCCTTGTAAAACAGTCGTTTCTTATTGTAACCAATAACGTACTCTATCACCACAAATATACTTGAATATAAAAAAGCCGTGGATTTCTCCACGGCTTTTTAGTCTTAGATTATACTTCTGGCTCAGGCTCTGTCTCTTCAACCTTAGCATAGCGTTTTTTCTCAAGCTGCTTATGTTTCCATACAAGCCAAATTTGTGATGCAAGGAATAGTGATGAATACGTACCAGAAATTAATCCCACTAGTAATGCAAACGAGAAATTAGTGATAGATTCTGCCCCAAGGAATAATAATGCTAGTACAACAAACACCACTGTTATTACAGTACTTACGGATCTTCCAAGTGTCTGGCGTAATGCTTTGTTAACAATATCGGAGAGATCCTCGAACGTTTTTACTCTCTTCGACTTATTCATTAGCTCTCGAATTCGGTCGAAGGTTACTATTGTATCATTAATAGAATAACCGACAATTGTTAATATCGCCGCTATAAATGTAATATCAACTTCCAAACGTGTTAAGCTAAACAACATAATGATAAAGAAAGCATCATGAAGTAACGCTATAATCGCTGCAATCGCCATAATCATTTCAAAGCGAATAGTTACATAGATGATAATTCCTACGGATGCTATCATAACTGCAATAAAAGCATTTCTTGCAAGTTCTTTACCTACTGTTGGAGATACCGTACTTACACTTGGTTCTGCGCCATAAAGGTTTTGAAAATGTGTTTTAACCTCTGCGATTTCATCTTTAGATAATACTCCAATAAATCGAGCAACTCCGATTTCTCTATTATCCCCTGATAAAATAACATCTTTTGGTTCATAACCAAGTTCTTTAAATTCTTCAGTTACCTCTTCAGCAGTTAGAGATTTCTCAGCTAGGATTTCTACACGTGTACCACTAGCAAAGTCAATCCCTAAATTCAACTTTAACGTTAATAATAAACCAATACCTAAAACAAACATAACTCCTGAAGCAATAAAGAATTTTTTACGATGCTTTACGAAATCAAATCGATCATATCTAGTTACTATTTCTGTGTCATCTGTTACTGTTGCTATGTCAGCAATCTCACTTTGTTTAACTCCGAAGAAACCAGGTTTATTATTAAAGATTCGACTATTAACCCATAGCCCAAGGAGTAAACGCGATCCATATACAGCTGTTATAAAGCTGACTAATATACTTACAATTAGCATGGTCGCAAAACCTTTAACAGAGCTTGTACCAAAACTAAACAATACAACTGCCGCTAAAAGAGTCGTAATGTTCGCATCAAAGATTGTTGACAAGGAATTTCGATTACCGGATTTAAAGGCAGACATAACAGATTTTCCTAATCTTAATTCTTCCTTTATCCGCTCATACGTAATGATATTTGCATCAACTGCCATACCAACCCCAAGTAGTAAAGCCGCAATACCTGGCAATGTTAATACAGCATTCATCCAATCAAATATTTGTAAAATTAAATAAATGTAAATACTAAGTGTTACAACCGCAATAACACCTGGAAAGCGGTAATAATAAAGCATAAATAGGAAGATAATTGCAATACCGATAATCCCAGCAAAGACTGTTTTTTGCAATGCTGTTTCACCGAATTTTGCCCCAACAGATGTTGAGTAAATTTCTTCAAGGTCTACAGGAAGTGAACCTGCATTAAGTAGGTCAGCTAATTGATCTGCACTTTCTACTGTAAAATTACCTTCAATTTGAACGTCCGAAGTGTTTAAAATTTGTGAAACTCTTGGTGCTGAAATGAATTTAGGTTCAGCCTTAAGTGCTTCTGCAGCATAAGAGTCCACACCTTCTTCAAAATCTAACCAAATGACAAGAAGATTATTAGGAGGACCCATAGCTAAAATATCCTCAGTTACCTCTTTAAACAAATTAGCATCTTTTAACTTTAAGCTAACAATCGGTTGGTTTTGCTCAGCAAAGCTTTGTTTCGCTCCACCCTCAACCAGGTCAGTACCATCCAACATGATTTTATCATTTACATCACGGAAGGTTAGCTTTGCTTGCGTTGATAAAATTTCACGAACCGTGTTCTGGTCATCAACTCCGGCTAACTGAACACGAATACGGTCTTCACCTTCAATCTGGATATTAGGTTCACTTACCCCAAGCACGTTTACACGTCGATCCAGTGCTTCAATTGTACTTACTAGTACCTCTCGGTCAATGACATCACCTTTTTTGGCAGGTTTAACTTCATAAAGAATTTCAAAACCGCCTTGAAGGTCAAGCCCAAGTTTTATATTATTTACAATTCCATTTAGCGTTGTACCCATTAAACTTCCGAAAAGAAGTACAAGCAGAAAAAAAGCTATTATCCGACCTCTTTTTACCATTTGAAACGTAATCCTCCTTCTGTCTACAAAAAGCTAGCTAAAATACCAATAATCCCATTATGAAACAACACCTAATACCTGTCAATGTCCAAGGTGAAAGGAGGAAAATCAGTGGAATATCTATTTTTCACTTTCCAAACAAAGCTTTATACGACTCTTTGCCTTCTTCAGAAAATAGATTATCCGAAGATTTAAAGGCTTCAATTGTAGCATATGTAATATAATCACTAACATTTAGTGATAAGATATCATTTACAATTTCATGCAATTTTCTTTCTTCATTTGCTCGTTTCCATCTCTTTTTTGTTAAAAACTCCCACAATTCCTCTTCTGTCACCTTGTCATAACCAAATAATTCAAATTCCTCAAGTTTACTTATTAATGCTGGTTCAACCTGTGCTCGAAATTGATCGAAAGGATGTTTATTAGTACTCATTTTAGTCCCCCTAAAAAAATGAAATAGATAGTAATCCTAAACTGACAATGATTGCAGCACTTATCACCCCAAGTGAAATGGCAATAAAAGCATAACGGAAACGAATTCCAAAAATAGCAGCTGCTATGCAAGCACTATAGGCTCCAGTAGTTGGCAAAGGAAGTGCTGTAAATAATAGAAGTCCCAATGCTCCATACTTTTCAACATTATTCCCTTTTTTTAACGTTCGATTATAAAGCCAATTGTACATCTTCTGATACATTTTAAACTTCATTAACCACTTACTAAGTGGATGAAATAGTAAGAGTATTGGGATTAATGGAAGTAAATTCCCACACACACTTAATAGTATAGATTTTACAAGGCTAAAATCATAGTGAATATAAGCAAGTGGTAATCCACCTCTTAGTTCTAAAATCGGTAAAGCCGAGATAACTAAAATAATTAATTCAGGAGGCAAGAATTCAAGGTTTTGTACAAGGAAATCTTTCATTCTTTCTTTCATCTAATCAATCCTTTCTCTACCAATAATGTTGTTTTATTAAACATTATGAGAAAGGGAATGGAATAATACTTGTCATGCTTGGCCCCCTACCTTGCATATAGTAATTGTAAATGAAATATCCTTGTTTGAGAAGGTAGGGAAACACATGTCGAAACAAACATTTTTACAAGGAACGTTAATATTAATTGTTGCTGGTCTAATCACCAAGGTTTTAGGATTTATAAATCGAATAGTTGTAGCTAACTTGATTGGTGCTGAGGGTGTTGGACTATATATGATGGCTGTGCCAACCTTCGTACTTACCATAACACTTGTACAGATGGGGCTACCTGTTGCGATTTCTAAACTTATTGCAGAGGCTGAGGCAATCGGTGATAAGAGAAAAATCAAGAAAATACTTGTTGTTTCTCTATCTGTTACCGGTACCCTAAGCTTAATCTTCACCCCGACAATGATTATTCTAGCTCCTATTCTGTCAGAAACATTATTTACTGATTCTAGAACATATTGGCCTCTATTAGCAATCTCACCAATTGTCCCAATTATTGCAATTTCTTCAGTATTAAGGGGATACTTTCAAGGCCGTCAGAACATGAGACCTGCTGCTATATCTCAAGTTATTGAACAGGTAGTTCGTATTACTCTAGTTGCCGTATTTACAAAAGCATTTTTACCTTATGGAATTGAATATGCTGCTGCAGGGGCTATGATTTCAGCTGTAATAGGAGAGTTGATATCTCTTCTTTATATGACCTGGATGTTTAAAACGAAAAAACGAGTTAGGGTGCGATCAGATTTTTTCAAGGCTGCAAAGGCAGGAAAACAAACATTCAATGAACTAATGTCAATAGCTCTACCTACCACAGGCAGTAGATTAATAGGTTCTGTTGCATGGTTTTTTGAACCAATTGTAGTTGCACAAAGTTTAGCTATTGCTGGTGTTGCTACACATATTGCAACAAGCCAATACGGTCAGTTAACTGGATTTGCTTTACCACTATTACTGTTGCCATCATTTATAACCTATGCCCTCGCAACATCCTTAGTTCCAGCAATTAGTGAGGCTGTAGCTAAGAAACAAACTTTATTAATTGAACACCGTTTACAACAAGCACTTAGGCTATCTTTGGTTACTGGTGGTTTAGCTGTAGTAGTTCTCTATATCTTTGCAGCACCACTTATGGAACTTATTTATGGAAGTGGAGAGTCTGCAATTTTCGTTAAAGTAATGGCCCCATTTTTTATATTTTACTACTTCCAAGGACCTTTACAAGCTACTTTACAGGCACTGGATTTAGCGAAGGCTGCTATGATTAATAGTATAATAGGTGCCGTAGTAAAGACGATTGCTATCTTCGCACTAGCAACACGTCCTGAACTCGGAATTATGGGTGCTGCACTAGCAATAGTTGCGGGAATGGTTTTGGTTACCTTACTTCATTTTAGTACAATAGTAAAAGTGATTTCTTATAGTTTTTATGTGAGGGATTACATTAAGAGCTTTTTAACGATGGTTGGATCAGGTATTTGTGGGCACTATCTGTTTACAACTGTATTTATAGCTCTTCCTCTTATTAGTAAAACAATCGTTTCAATCATCATTACTTCACTAATCTACTGCCTGCTCCTATTTGTATTTAGACTGGTGAATAGGGATGAAGTTAAGAGAATTCCTTTTATTGGTCCACCACTTGCAGCATTTCTACCAATTACAAAGTAACCAACCTTTTTTGGATGGTTACTTTTATTTTTTTTCATCCTTGATATCAATAACAAACGTTCCTTGTTTTTGGTTATAAGAACAGTAAGAGATTTTTTTTATATCCCTATATCCGAGGTTACGTAGTTGCTGTCGTATCCATAAATTTGTTTTATTTATTTTTTCTAGTTGATTTTCCTGAATAACTCCATCGAGGATGATAGGCCACTCAAATTCACTTTTCATAGGGCTATTATTTTTTTGTTGTTCAAACTCCTTTTGAAAAACGGAAAGCTTGCCGGACGGCTCTAGTATCGCAAACTCTACATCAGAAACACTTCGTACATTCTTCTCTCTTAATTGTAAAAGTAGATCATCAAAATTATATCGTTGTTTTCTCATTTCATTTTCATCAATTTTTCCCTTATCAATAATTACTGTAGGTTTACCATCTATAAGTTCACGGATCTTTTGACTTTTGAGTGAAAAGTAGGCTAAGGCAATCTGTATTAACATCAATAATAACATTGGGTAAACGGTATGCAGTAATGGATCTGATGTATTTTCAATAGAAACAACAGCCATTTCAGCAATCATAATGGATACAACTAGATCTAGTATACTTAACTCACCAATTTCTCTTTTGCCCATTAGACGAAAAATAAATAAGATCACAAAGTAAATAAAAATTGTTCTAGCGGTAATGATTACATATTCCTCCACCAATAATAGCCCCCTTCAAACCTCTTGTAAAAGCGGAGTAAATCCTTACCTTTTTTTACAAACCACTATGTTTAGCTTTCTACAATTGTTCAAAAAACATTATGAGATTGTTCTACCATTTTAAGGAACGAAATGTAAAATCTTGATTCTAAAATTTGTTGGACATGAATATGCTCGTACTAAGGCTAGATGTAAGAAGAAAATGCAGCACTTTTAGTTTCATGATATTTCCCAATACCTTTTTACATCTACATCACTTAGAAAGGGGATGTCACAATGAAAAACATGGGTATAGCAATGATTTATGGTGTCGTAGCAATCTTAGTTGTTGTATTAGGCTCTAGTTTATTATTTTCTCTATTGCTTAAATTTACGACACTACAGGAATCCTCATTGACTTGGGTTATCTTAATTCTTTCTTTCTTAGCACTGTTTATCGGAGGCTTTGTTTCAGGAGGAAAAGGAAAAGAAAAAGGATGGCTAATGGGAGGAGCAACAGGCTTGTTGTACATCCTTATTGTGTTTCTGTTTAATTTCTTAGGTTTTGATAGTACTTTCTCAACTGAGCAGTTCTTTTATCATACTGGGTTCTTAGCTACGGCGATGATCGGTGGTATAATTGGTGTTAATGTAACGACTCCTACTAGAAACGCTTAAAGTATTATAAAAAGAGCTTTCTATTGAAAGCTCTTTTCCTTTTAGCCTAAACTCTTGTTTCACGTACTGCTTGACGATCAAATGTAAGTCTAGCTCCATCTCCAGCCTTAAGTACGATTGTATCCTCATCAATTGCATCAACAATACCGTGGAAACCACCAACAGTGATAACTTTATCACCTTTTTTTATAGACGATTGCATTTCACGAACTGCTTTTTGACGCTTTTGTTGTGGACGGATTAACAGAAAATAAAAAATAGCAAACATTAGTATTAATGGTCCAACTGTTCCTAATAAACCTTCCATTTATTTCACCCCTTTCATTAGTTGCAGTCTAGCCTAGAAATTTTTTGCATTCGGTTTATTAAAACCATAGCGCTCAAAGAATTCCTCACGGAAATCACCAAGTCGGTCTTCCATAATAGCTTGTCTAACCTGCTCCATTAATTTTAACAGAAAATGAAGATTATGATAAGTCGTTAATCTTATCCCAAAGGTTTCTTCACATTTAATTAAGTGACGAATATAGGCTCTGCTATAATTACGGCAAGTATAACAATCGCAATTTTCATCAAGAGGTCGATAATCTCTTGCGAACTGAGCATTCTTAACAACCAATCTTCCTTCACTTGTCATTAATGTTCCATTACGCGCAATTCTTGTAGGAAGTACGCAGTCAAACATATCAATCCCGCGAATTGCACCATCAATTAAAGAATCAGGAGACCCCACTCCCATTAGATACCTTGGCTTATTAGTAGGCAGCCAAGGAGTTGTGAAATCTAACACTCTGTTCATTACATCCTTTGGTTCTCCAACTGACAGTCCTCCAACTGCATATCCAGGGAAATCCATTGAAACTAAATCCTGTGCGCTTTGTTTTCGAAGTTCCTCGTATTCTCCACCTTGGACAATTCCAAATAACCCTTGGTCATTTGGGCGTTGATGTGCTGTTAAACATCTTTCAGCCCAACGGCTTGTCCGTTCAACTGATTTTTTCATATAGTCAAATTCAGCAGGGTAAGGTGGACATTCATCAAATGCCATCATAATATCGGAGCCCAGGTCATTTTGAATTTCCATTGCTTTTTCAGGCGAGAGAAATAATTTATCACCATTTAAGTGATTGCGAAAATGTACGCCCTCTTCCTGAATCTCACGAAACTCACTCAAACTAAAAACTTGAAATCCACCGGAATCTGTTAAAATTGCACGATCCCAGTTCATAAACTTATGTAAACCACCAGCTTCTTTTACAATCTCATTTCCTGGGCGTAACCATAAGTGGTAGGTGTTACTTAGAATAATCCCCGCACCCATCTCTTTTAAATCCTCTGGTGACATTGTTTTTACAGTGGCTAAGGTACCAACTGGCATAAATACTGGAGTATCAAATGAACCATGTGGAGTATGAACCTTACCTAGTCTAGCCCCTGTTTGTTTACAAGTCTTTATTAATTCATAACGTATTGCCGTCAATTTTTGTATCTCCCTTCTAAACCCAAGGTAACTTTGTTGTATGTTAAATAATTAGCATCGCATCTCCGAAACTAAAGAAACGGTAGCGTTCTTTAACTGCTTCGTTGTAAGCATGCAAAATCTTTTCTCTTCCTACAAGTGCACTAATCATCATAACTAGCGTTGATTTAGGCAAATGGAAGTTTGTAATCAATCCATCAATTGCTTTAAATTCATAACCAGGATAGATAAAAATATTGGTCCATCCGTTGCATTCCTTGAACTCACTGTATGTATTCATAATCGTTTCGAGTGTTCTTGTTGATGTTGTTCCAACTGAAATGATTCGTCCACCTTCTGCTTTTACTTTGTTTAGTAATTCAGCTGTTCCCTTTGTCATTTGATAGAACTCTGAGTGCATATCATGTTCTTCAATTGAATCAACGCTTACCGGTCGAAACGTTCCTAATCCAACATGTAAGGTTATAAAGGCAATATGTACACCTTTATCCTTTATCTCCTGCAGTAATTTTTCTGTAAAATGGAGTCCTGCAGTAGGGGCAGCTGCTGAACCCCGTTCACGTGCAAATACAGTTTGGTAACGCTCTTGGTCATCTAATTGTTCTTTAATGTATGGTGGTAATGGCATTTCTCCAAGTGAATCTAGAACTTCGTAAAAGATACCTTCATATTTAAATTCAAAGGTTCTACCTCCATGATCACTTGTGCCTGTACAGATTGCTTTTAGACGGCCATCCCCAAATGTTAGTACACTTCCTTCTTTCACTCTCTTTGCAGGCTTAACAAGGGTTTCCCAGTTATCATCTGATTCTTGTTTTAATAGCAATACTTCGACTTTTGCACCTGTATCTTCTTTCACTCCAAATAGTCTTGCTGGTAGAACTCTAGTATCATTTAGGACTAAACAGTCTCCTTCTTTTAAATATGTAAGAATGGATCTAAACGTATCGTGGGTTAGTTCTCCTGTTTGTTTATCTAGCACTAATAATCTAGAGGCTTCTCGATCCTCAAGTGGAGTTTGAGCGATTAGTTCCTCTGGTAAGTGGAAATCAAATAAATCTACTTTCATCTTTTCACCTATTTCTTATTCATGATATCAATATAAACTATTGATTTCAGCTTCAGGCGCTCGCTTTCCGCGGGCGGTCCGGGAGCCTCCTCGTCGCTACGCTCCTGTGGGGTCTCCCATTGACACGCTTCTCCCGCAGGAGTCTCCCGCCTGAAGCTGAAATCAACGGATATAAAACTCTAGAATTACCCTACTAGAAGCTTTATCTAAATCTTCCGATAACGTAGAAGATGATGGATAGGACGATGCTTACTACGATTGATGTTACGATTGGGAAGTAGAATGTTGTGTTGCCTTTTTTTATTACAATATCTCCTGGAAGTTTTCCTATGAATTGCCATATCATGCCTATAATAAGTAGGATGATGCCTAAGGTCATTAATATTTTCCCCAATCTATCACTCCTTAGGAATTTCCATGTGGAAATGTTTATAAACTAGCTCAGTTACAATCCTGCCTCGTGGTGTTCGTTGGAGAAAGCCAATTTGTAATAAATAAGGTTCATATACATCTTCAATCGTATGAGCCTCTTCGCCAATCGTTGCTGAAATTGTTTCTAAACCAACAGGCCCTCCTCTGAACTTTTCAATAATCCCTTTAAGTAATTTATGGTCAATATGATCCAATCCTAAACTATCGACCTGAAGAAGCTCAAGTGCTTCCCTACAAAGAGTATTCGTTATTTCTCCATTTCCTCGAACTTGAGCAAAATCTCTAACTCTCCTCAAGAGACGATTAGCAATTCTCGGAGTCCCACGTGAGCGTCTAGCAATCTCAATGGCTGCATTGGGGTCAATCCCTACGTCTAATATTTCAGCCGTCCGTTCGACTATATTCGTAAGCTGTGCTTCATTATAATACTCAAGCCTACTTAGCACACCAAACCTATCTCGTAATGGAGCAGACAGAGAGCCAGCCCTTGTAGTAGCACCAACAAGGGTAAACGGAGGGAGGTCTAATCGGACCGACCTTGCAGTTTCACCTTTACCGATAACGATATCCAAACAAAAATCCTCCATCGCAGGATAGAGAACCTCTTCGACGGACCGGTGTAATCTATGTATCTCATCTATAAATAAAACATCTCCTGGCTCTAAGGCAGTTAAAACAGCAGCCAAATCACCTGGTCGTTCAATTGCAGGCCCAGAAGTCGTCCGGATATTAACACCCATTTCATTAGCAATAATTGTAGCAAGTGTAGTTTTCCCAAGACCAGGAGGTCCATACAAGAGGACGTGATCTAACGTTTCTTGTCTCATCTTTGCCGCTTCAATAAACACTTCCATATTGGCTTTAACTTTATCTTGACCAATATACTGTTTAAGCGTTTGTGGTCTTAAACTTTGTTCGAGTGAAGACTCATCTAGATCTGCTTCACTAGACACAATTCTTTCCTCCATAATTTAGTCCCCCTTATTTTAATAGCATTTGGAGAGCCTTTCTTATGTATTGATCAGTTGTCATTGTTTCTTGCAAAAGCTCTGGTATGATTTTTTTGACTTCCCGCTCTGCATAGCCTAGAACTTTTAAAGCCTCCACTGCTTCATCAAGTGCTTCCGAAGATGTACCTTCAAGAACAATCCTATCTTCTGAAGTAAATAAATCGTCTAATCCATCTGGGACTAAATCATGAAGTTTCCCTTTTAAGTCTAGTATCATTTGCCTAGCTGTTTTCTTTCCAATACCAGGGAAACGGACTAAGAATTTCTCATCCTCGTTCTCAATGGCTCGTACAACTTGGGCAGGTTGTCCTGAAGCCAAGATCGCGAGTCCACCCTTTGGACCTATACCAGTAACATTTAATAATTTTATAAACAGCGCTCTCTCTTCACGTGTTTGAAAACCATATAAAGCTAGAATATCCTCACGAACATGCTGATACGTGTATATAGTAACCATTTCGCTTTTATTTTTTCTAAATACAAATGGGTTAGGGGTATTAATTAGATAGCCTATTCCATTATTTTCGACAACGATATATTCCGGGCTAACAAAATCTATTTGTCCTTTTATAAATTCAATCAATGTAATTCTCTCCTCTTTCTTGCTGTACCTCATTTTATCATATTTATTAAAATGTACAGAGAAAAAACACGAAAAAAGACTAGCTTATTGTACTAGTCTTTTAAAGTGTTGGTAGTTGGAGTAGATGAAAGAGTTTTAAAGGTCTCAATGATATCTTCATAGTGATCTTTTGAACTAACCCTTATTCCTTCTTTTAGACGAGTATGCTGATGACTTTCAAGCTTTTTTACATCTATTTGAAAAAAGGATTGGATTACTTTTGTTGATTCCTTGGGTTTACCTTCGTAAATTGTAAGTATGCCTTCTTCAGTTATCCCAAAATAACCATTCGATTTTAATAAGGGAGAGATATCATCAATTTGTTGTTGAAATACAATCTGTTCTTCATCTTGATGTACCAGTTGCCAATCCTCATATTGGGCCCAAAAATCTTCCATTGACCAAATTGTCTCTTCTACGATTTCCTCACTTACTTCACCGTCAAGATATAATCTTTCTAATATAACAGTAATAGTTAGAGGTCCATTTACCTCATAAGCCTTGTTTTCTTTTTCCACACTCTCTGTAGATGCTTCGGCTCTATTTAGTTCATGAGTAGACGGTACTTCTTTTAAAAACCCGAAGTAAAAAATGGAAAACAAAATAATAGTAGTCCATGTAAATACTCTAATGGAAGGTCTCATTTTAACATCACCTCTTGCTAGTATTTTTAGCAATATAAGAAATAGCATATATAACTAAACCTTCTTTATTTCATAGTGTGACCAATAATAGAAGACTTATCCAATTATATTTCTCTTTTTTTATTAAATTTCAAGAGAGACGGTTACAATGGTTGCTTACCTATTTAGTTAAATTGAAGAGTGCATTGAAGCGGAAGGCACTTGACTCCTGCGGGAAGTAGAGGAAAGGTCGAGACCCCGCAGACGGAACGGCGAGGAGGCTCGACTTCCTCCCCGCGGAAAGCAAGTGCCTGCAGCGGAAAGGAACTGACTCTGAGCGAATCTTAAATAAGCCAGTCCAAATTTGGACTGACTTTTAATATAGACATTATCGGTTATTATTATCTGTAAATGGTCGACGAAGTGTTTCGTCAACGTTTCTAAAGAGGTCTTTCATATCAGCTTCTATTCTTTCTCTTCTATTCCCTTGGCGAATGTCATTATCAAGATTTCTTACGCGGCTATATGTTCCCTCGTCTGTAACAATATTAATTTCTTTGCCTTTCGCAAGTGGCTCTACAGCTCTTCGAACTTTATCCGGAACATTTACATCATTTCTGTCGTTTGTATCAATTGCAACAAGAATATTGTCTCCCATAATCACAGTACGCACATCATCAACGTTTTCAATACCTTCTACACGTTCTGTAATACGTTCTGCAAGGTTACCATCATAATTATTGTAATAACCAGTTGATCTTGCAGTATGATCTTCATCATTCAAATGACCGTGGTAGTTTATATCGTTTGTTCCATGATGATTATCCTTGTCACCATCATCACCAATAATATATCTCTCATGGTCGTTTATTTCTTTGATATTGCCTTCTTTATTTTGATTTCCTTCATTTCGATTAAGGGCTCCATAGCGGGTATTGTGAGTACGGTTATTTCTTGTATTTCGATCCATCATTTCTGTAAGTGGGCCGTCATTATCATCAAGTATATACGCATTACCATTTCGATCGTCTTCATTACGATTATCACCCTCGTTCGAATGATAACCAAAGGGCATTACGTTCTCATTATTATCCATAGCCCCTTCGTTCGTATTACAACCAACAAGGCCACCTAACAGTAATGCTGTCGCAGAAAAAGTAAGAAAATGCTTCCTCATTGGAAATACCCCCTTTAAGCTTTTGAACATCTTGATATGATGTTCAACTATAGGTTGGCTTAGAAAGGGGTATTTTAATCTGTTAAGTATCGGTAGTTCAAAAAAATCACTTCTCAAACGGAGGGGGAGCAGCAGCTAAGCTGCGTTTGTGATGCGATCTATTATGTAGTTTTTGAATGATTTCTTTATCATGATTTGGAATTTCTTCCCCTTTTAAATACTTATCAATCATGTTATAGGTTGTACCCATTTCATTCTCATCTGTTTGTCCTTCCCAAAGTCCAGCACTAGGTGCTTTATTTATAACATCATCATGTACCCCAAGAGCGATTGCCATTTCTCGAACCTCACCTTTAGTCAAATGAACTAGTGGTACAAGATCTACTCCACCATCCCCATATTTTGTGAAGTATCCAGTATGCCATTCGGCCGCATTATCTGTTCCAACAACCAGGTAACCGTAATTATTTGCAACTGCATAAAGAGTTGTCATACGAAGACGTGCTCTTGTATTAGCATCCCCTAATCTTGCTGTTTCTTCATTCCATTCATTTTTTGATTTTAATTGCTTCTCTAGTTCTGAAAAAAGGGTTTCATGTGTAGCCGTTAAATCAATTACATGATGGTCTATGTCACAGCCTTCGATTACTTTTAACGCATCATGTTTATCATTTTCACTACTTTTACAAGGCATAATTAAGCCTAAAGAGGAATTAGGGAAAGCTTTTTTTATTAAATAGGTGACAACTGCTGAATCAATCCCTCCACTTACACCTACAATAGCACCATTTAATCCTGCATTTTCTACCTGAGCTTTTATCCAATTAACAAGGAATGTAATTTTTTCTTCCACCATACACTCTTCCCTTCTTTACTATTATAATTTTCTATAGTAGCACAACCATCGATAAGTAAACAATTTTTAGATTCAGACTATTTCCTTATAAATTCTTTCAAATAAAAAAAGAAGACGATCATAACAATCGTCTCCTTTTTATCTTTTTAATCTAAGTCGTCATCATCAAAGTCTGGCATTGTAAACATTGGATTTTGATTATAAGGCATTGGTTGACCAGGGTTTACTCCATATGGAGCTCCTCCAGGAACCGTTGGCATTCCAGGATTGGGTGTAAAGCCTGGTTGTAAGCCTTGACCATAAGGATTTAATCCCTGTTGTGGTCCCGTATAAGGTTGTTGTGGGTATCCACCAAATCCTTGTTGCGGTCCACCAAATGGTTGCTGGAATCCACTTAATGGCTGTTGTGGCACACCATATGGTTGCTGGAATCCACCTAATGGCTGTTGTGGAACACCAAATGGTTGCTGGAATCCACCTAATGGCTGTTGTGGCATACCATATGGTTGAGGTGCTCCAACTCCTGCAAATCCTTGTTGCGGCATTCCATAAGGCATATTATATCCAGGTGGGGTTGCACCAAACCCTTGATGGGGTAATCCCATTGGCTGGTTGTAGCCAGCTGGCATCATTTGACCTCCACATCCACAATCATTTTTATGGGCTGTTTGTGCACCAGCAACATAATTTGGCATTTGGAAATGAGGCATTGGTGATGCCCCGTAACCCATTGGTGGTGTATGACCTACGTTTGGCATTGGTGGTGGTAAATCATCATCGTCATCATCAAACATAGCCGGATTTATCCCTTGAGGATATCCCGGATTGCCCATAGGCATTGGTGCACCTTGTTGGAATGGTGGGACTAGTGGGCTTGCAAAAGGCCCCAATCCCGAACCTGGTAATACTGGTGACATTGGCACACAAGGATACTCAGCCGGTTGTGGTGGTGTATATCCTACTGGTGCAGTTGGCATAGGTGCTGGTTGAGGAAATTCCTCTTGAACCCCTGCCACTTGTGGTGCTTGATAAGGTGCTTTCTCTTGAATACCAGCTACCTGGGGTGCTTTTTTAGGCACTTTCTCTTGAACACCTGCTACCTGAGGTGCTTTTTTAGGCGCTTTTTCTTGAACACCTGCAACTTGTTGCTTCTCTTCTGGCTGCATCATTCCAGGTAAAATAGGTGGTGCGCTTGGAGCCTTAAGTGATTCTAGATTTAACATATTAAGCTTATTACCCTCAATGTTAATTGGACTAGGTGTTGGCATCTTTGGAGTGTATGGTACCTTCTTTTCCTTTATTTCTTCTTTTGTTTCCATTACAGGTAATGGCTGTGGTGATTTATCAGCATATGGATGTACTGCCTCTTTTTTTGGTGCTTCTTTTTTAGCAGCTATAGGCGCTTCTTTTTTGGCAGCAATAGGTGCTTCCTTTTTTACACTTTCTTTAACGGTCCCGACATTTGTCTGCATTTCTTTTTTTACAGGTACGTTACCGGTTGGAACTTTAATTTTCATACCTGGCATGATCATGTCGGGGTTGCTTAATTGCGTATTCATCTTTTTTAATTCTTCAAAGTCTACACCATATTTTTTGGAAATATTCCATAGTGTATCGCCTTTTTGAACAACATGAATTTTCACTTTGTAGTTCCCCTCCTGTACATAAGTCTTTTACAGTCTATGTGACGATAGGCAAATTGCCACTATTCTTCATCACAACTTATGCTCATTTTTAAAGGAATATGTATAAAAATCATTGCTATACTAAGGGAACAATAAAATAAAAAAGTTTATAAGAATAACAGTTATTACACTGTCATTTTTATAAACTTAGTGATGTTATGCTCTTGCAAGCATACGTTCAAGTGCCAGAGTAGCATCTTTTGCAATCCCAGCATCTACTTTTATTTCGTTTATTACCTCTCCTTTTTCTAGAGATTCTAGAGCCCAAAGTAGGTGAGGTAAGTCAATTCTATTCATTGTTAAACACGGACACATATGTGGATTAAGCGAAACGATTTTCTTATCAGGATGATTGTTAATAATTCGTTTAACAAGATTCATTTCAGTACCAATTGCCCACTTACTACCTGAAGCAGCCTTATCGATTGTATCAATAATATACTTTGTAGATCCCGCATAATCAGATAAAGCAACCACTTCGCGACTGCATTCAGGGTGCACAATGATATTCATATCTGGTTCATTTTTTCTAATATCATTTATATTGTTTACTGTAAAGTTTTCATGAACTGAACAATGGCCTTTCCATAAAATAACCTTTACATTTTTTAAATCTCCATTATATTCAAAGGCATCCGTTATAGGATTCCAAACAGCCATTTCTTCAAGTGGTATGCCTAGGTCAAATGCCGTGTTCCTACCTAAATGTTGGTCAGGTAAAAATAAAATTCGTTCCTTTTGTGTGAATGCCCATTCTAGCATCTGTTTTGCATTTGAAGAAGTAACGGTTGCACCACCATTTCTCCCTACGAATGCTTTAATTGCTGCTGTGGAATTCACATAGGTTAGAGGAATAATCGTATCACCAAATACTTGCTGCATTGTGTTCCATCCACGTTCAGTCTGGTCAATATTCGCCATATCTGCCATAGAACAGCCTGCCCTCATATCAGGTAGAATAACTCGTTGATTTGGTTTTGTTAATATATCAGCTGTCTCCGCCATAAAATGTACGCCACAAAATACAATGTATTCAGCATTTTTATTTTGAGCTGAAATTTGTGCTAACTGTAAAGAGTCACCGGTAGTATCTGCAAATTGGATTACCTCATCTTTTTGATAGTGATGTCCGGGTATAAATAATTTCTCCCCAAAGGTATTCTTGATTTCTCTCACACGTTGCTCCATTTCAGCTACAGAAAGAGTCTTATATTCGGAAGGAATTCCTTGGATAGTTTCTTTATTAATCATTTCTAAAATATTCATCTTGTTGCCCCCTTTTCTGCTACATTAAAACTTATGTCTAGTGCTTTTGCTGAATGTGTAAGCATCCCAAGAGAAATGTAATCAACACCTGTTTTTCCATACTCTTCAAGGTTTTCAATTGTGATACCTCCTGAAGCCTCAGTAACAATTGATTTAGGTACCAGTCCAACAAATTCCTTTACCTCTTCTGGTGTTCGATTATCAAACATGATTACATCAGCACCTGCTGAAATAGCCTCTTCAACAGCTTCCCTAGATTCTGTTTCAACCTCAACTTTTACCATGTGTCCAACGGATTTTCGAACTGCTTGCACAGCTAGAGTAATAGATCCCGCAAAGGCAATATGATTATCTTTTATCATGACACCGTCATACAAACCGAAGCGATGATTAAAACCACCACCACATGTTACAGCATACTTTTCAAGCATCCTTAAGCCAGGTGTTGTTTTTCGAGTGTCACATATTTTTGTATGATCACTCTGTAATGCTGTTACCGCCTTTTTAGTAAGGGTCGCAATCCCACTCATCCTTTGTAAAAGATTCAAGATTACCCTTTCACCTGTTAATAAAACACCCATCGGTCCATATACTTTTGCTATAATGTCTCCACTTTCCACACGATCTCCATCTTGTTTATATAAAATGACCTCACAGGATGAATCTAATAACTTGTAGCCATGTGAGATAATGTCGACTCCTGATAATACCCCTTCATCTTTCACTAAAAAATGGCCTTCTCCTCTAAGTTCTGGAGGGAAAATCGAATCACTCGTTATATCTCGCTCACCAATATCCTCTAGAAAGAATTGCTCGAGTAATTTTCTAACCTTCAGTTTGTTCATTTTTAATTCGCCCCTTTGACCAATTCTCGAAAAAATAACCCGTCTTTTTTAATCGTTCTTGAAAGATACCTTTTCAACCACCTAGGGTCACTATTTGGATAATCAATCCGATAATGGCCTCCTCTACTCTCTTCACGTTCCAATGCTGAAGAGATGATAAGCCAGCTTGTAGTTAACATATTAATCACTGTATACTCAGATCTTGATCCATTCATTGGGAGTACACCATTTATCATATCGTTGGTTAAATAGGACTCAATCCATTGCTTAGCATACAATAAGCCCTGTTCATCTCTTTCAATACCAACATAGCGTGACATTAAATCTCTTATTGCATTTGTTGTTGGCAAACTGAGTGTCTCACCTTGCAAACATTGCCTTTTGCTATAAAGGATAGGTTTATTTCTATGCTTTGGAGTACTTATTAATCTATTGGCTAGTAGACTTGCAAACACAATTCCTTCAAGTAGTGAGTTACTAGCAAGTCGATTTGCACCATGAACACCTGTACATGCTACTTCTCCAATAGCGTATAGTCCATTAATAGTTGATTCGCCATATAAGTTCGTCTTTATTCCTCCCATTAAAAAATGGGCTCCTGGTGCAACTGGGAGTAAACCTTCTTGTAAGTTAATACCTGCTTTTTCACATATTCCTGTAATCGTTGGGAACTTTATCTGAAAGTTTTTAATCATGGATATATCAAGAAAAACTACGTTTCCTTTCACATACTCCTGATGAATTGTTTTAGACACGATGTCTCTCGGAGCAAGGTCTTTTAAATCGTGTACACCATCCATGATGTTTGTACCTTTGTCATTTACTAGAATAGCCCCTTCTCCGCGAACAGCTTCTGAAATGAGCCCATAACTATTGCCATCTTTATAAAGCATTGTTGGATGAAACTGAATAAATTCCATATCTGTTATTTCTGCTCCCGCTCTATATGCAGCAGCAATTCCATCCCCTGTAATAGTAGCATCATTTGATGTTACAGAATATAATCCTCCACACCCTCCTGTTGCAAATATCACATGATTTGCATAAAAAGAAGTGATTTCATTTTGATTATTAAGGCTAGTCACCCCGACACACTTTTCATCATGTATAATTAAATCTAGAATCATTTCATTTTCGTTAACGATTATTTTTTCGTTTAATTTTGAAAAATGGTAATTCATTAATGCTTTGCCAGTACTGTCTCCTCCAGCATGTAGAATACGTTTCTGAAGATGTGCACCTTCTAGACCAAGTACTGGATTTCCATCCGTATCACAATCAAATGTCATTCCATCGTTCATTAATTCTTTTATACAACTAGGTCCAAGCTCGACTAAGGTACGAACGGCTGCCGTGTCATTATGGTAACATCCCGCACTCATTGTATCTTGAAAGTGATTGAGCCAATGGTCACTAGGACTAATTGCTGCTGCAACACCGCCTTGGGCTAGCATGGAATTACTATTCTCGACTTTAGACTTTGTGATGATTCTCACATTCATATGGTCACTTAATTTGGTTGCAAGATTTAAGGCTGCAATACCACTGCCGATAATTAAAGCATCTGTATATTCGAAAGGCATTTTACCACCTCTTCTTTACTAGTGTCTTGACACCTATATTTACATATATTTAAAATAATAACAAGTGTTTTTTATAGTTTTATAGTTTAATGTAAAAAGATAAAACGGAAGGACGGGTCTTATGATCTATTTAGATTATGCTGCAACCACACCAATGAGGGATGAATCTATACAAGCTTATAGTGAAGTGGCTAAAAAGATATTCGGGAACCCAAGTAGCCTTCATGATCATGGAACATCAGCTAAAAATGTATTAGAGGGCTGTCGAGAGGAATTGGCAAAATTAGTTGCTGTTCCGAAAAATGGCATCTTTTTTACAGGCGGTGGTACTGATGCAAATATTTTAGCGATACAGTCCCTGTTACTTGGCAACACCCATAGAGGTAAACACCTTATTACAACTAAAGTTGAACACTCGTCGGTCAAGAACTTGTTTAAGAAACTTGAAGATGAGGGTTATACTGTCACATATTTAAATGTCACTTCATCAGGTGAAGTAAATCTTAAAGAGTTAGAGGAATCAATCACTGACAATACTGTGCTAGCTTCTATCCATCATGTTAATTCCGAAATAGGGGTTATCCAACCTATCCATGAAATCGGAAAAATATTGAAAAAGCATGATATTTTATTTCATAGCGATTGTGTACAATCCTTTGGGAAAATCCCAATAAATATCAAAGAAGCCAACCTGGATAGTATTTCAATTTCTAGTCATAAAATTTACGGCCCCAAAGGGGTAGGCGCTGCATATATAAACCCTATGGTAAAATGGTGTAGTGTTTTTCCAAATACCACTCACGAATTTGGATTTCGCCCAGGAACAGTTGATGTCCCGGGGATTGCTGCTTTTGTGATTGCTGCACAACTTATATATAATGAAATGACTGATGAACACCAAAGACTACAATCCTTACGAACACACTTAATTAACGAAATAAGTCAGTTAAATCTTCCTATTGAAATCATAAATCAAGCACCCATTCATATTCCTACAATTGCAGGATTACTGATTAAAGGAATAGAAGGACAATATTCTATGTTGGAATGTAATCGACACGGAATGGCCATTTCGACTGGCAGTGCCTGTCAGGTTGGTCAACAAGAACCATCAAAAACAATGATTGCAATCGGAAAAACACCTGATATAGCAAAACAATTTATCAGAATATCCTTTGGCAAGAATACAACCATGGAGGATATTAACTATCTACTAAAAATCATGAAACAGACCATAAATAATTTTAACCTTTAGAAATAAGTGTTAAAAAGGAGTGACAAAGAGTGAAGGACGATAAAAAGATTCTTGGAGAAAATAGACGAGAGCTGATATTAAAGTGGTTAAAGAACTCTAAAGAACCTATTACAGGAAGTGAATTATCTACAAAAACGAATGTAAGCCGGCAAGTTATTGTACAAGATATATCTTTACTTAAAGCAAGGAACGAACCCATTTTAGCAACAAGTAATGGTTACTTCTATTTACAAAATGAGCAGGCGAAGGAAAGCTTTAGCCGTGTCGTAGTGTGTCAGCATTTACCAAGCCAAACTCAGGAAGAATTAACTCTAATTGTGGACCATGGTGTGACCGTTAAAGATGTAAAAATAGAACATCCTGTCTATGGTGATCTGACAGCCTCAATAATGGTAAGTAATCGGCAGGAAGTAAGCAACTTTATGAGTAAAATAAATGAAACAAACGCGACATTTTTATCAGAACTTACTGATGGTACTCATCTTCATACATTAGAAGCTTCTTCAATAGAGAAATTGGATGCTGCGTGTCAATCTCTTAAGAAAGCAAATATCCTGATTGAATAGCATGCAAAAATCCCTTACTATACTGTGTAAGGGATTTTTTAGTCTGCATGAAAGAAAGGGTACGAACCTAAAATAGTTACAGAGCAACCAAGCGCTTCAAGTTCAGCGATAGCTCCTGGAACTAATATATCATCCAAAATAGCATCTATATCAATGATAAAAAAGTAATTTCCTAATCCTGTTTTCATTGGTCGTGATTCAATTTTAGAGAGATTTAATTTTCTCCATGCAAATGCGGATAACACTTGATGAAGAGCTCCTGCTTGGTCCGAAGGTAAGGTAATCATTAAGGTCGTCTTCTGACCTACTGGTGTAAGATTACTAGGAGATATCGGGTGGTTCTCCTTATGAAGTACAACAAAACGAGTATGGTTGTTCTGGTAATCATGAATGTCATTTCTTACGATTGTCAGACCGTACTCCTTAGCAGCTAATACATTTGCAATCGCTGCTATATTCTCTTCAGGGTGTTCAGAAACATATTTGGCAGCTGCTGCCGTTGAAGTCATATACTCATAGTTTGCTTGATTAAACTGTCCATGCAAAAATTTGTGACACTGTGCTATCGCATGGGAATGTGAGTAAATATGGTTTACGTCATTCCAGCGCATTGTATTTGCTGGATGAACCATTAACTGCTGTCTAATTGGCACAGTTAGCTCCGCAACAATTCGTGCAGGCTTTTCATGAATTAAGTAATCTAGCGTTAAATTAACGGAACCCTCAATGGTATTTTCTAAAGGGACTACAGCAACTTCAGCTTCTCCTGCCTGTATAGCATCCATGCACTCTGGTATCGTTTGATAGGCTATACCGACTTCGTTAGGGAACAATAGCTTAACCGCACTATCTGTAAATGTAGCTTTTGGCCCTAAAAAGGCAATCTTTCTCATTCATGCTTCCCCCTTAGGCCCCTGTCCCAAGGACATCAACTTTATCTATAAAATCTAGACGCTTTAGATTTGATAAGAGATCGGTAATATCTTCGGTCATACCAGCTGTATTTAAAGAAAGAGTAACATTTGCTTTTCCTCTTAATGGGATTGTTTGATGAATCGTTAAAACATTACACCCTGCGGATGCAACAACACCTAATAACTGTGAAAGAGTTCCTGAACGGTCCTCTAAATGAAAAAAGAGTGTAATAATTCTTTCTTTAACAACGGTATGAAAAGGAAACACAGTGTCCCGGTATTTATAATAAGCACTTCGACTTAAATCAACTATTTGAACTGCATCTGCCACCGAGTTAGCCTTGCCACGGTCAAGTAATTCCTTTGCTTCAAGTGTTTTCTTTATGGCCTCTGGAAGAACATCCTCACGAACTAAATAAAATTTTTCATCTAACTTTTTCTGCTTGTTGTTCAATTACTATCCCCACTTTCAAAGGGATAAGAAAAGGCACTGTCTACGTGCCTTTTCTTGATCTCTACTCTACAAATTCAAATTCATAATCCTCAATCTTAACAGTATCTCCATGTTTTGCTCCTCTTTCACGCAAGGTAGCATCCACACCCATACCTCTTAATTGACGTGCAAATCTTCGAATAGACTCTTCACGCTGGAAGTTCGTCATTTTGAATAGCTTTTCAATCTTATCTCCAGATACAACAAATGTACCATCACTCTCACGAGTAATTTTAAAATCAATTTCTTCTTTTTCATGCTTATAAAGAACTCTATGCTCCGTATCCTCTTCCTCAATTTCCATCGGGAATTCAGGAGTTGTTTCTACAAGATCTGCTATTTCAAAGAGTAAATCACGAAGCCCCTGTCTTGTAATTGCCGATATAGGGAAAATCTTAACATCTGCATTTAACTTTTCCTTGAAGACTTTAAGGTTTTCCTCTGCTTCTGGCATGTCCATTTTATTTGCTACAATAATTTGAGGTCTTTCCATTAGACGAAGATTATATTCTTTAAGTTCATCATTAATAGTCAGATAATCTTCATATGGATCTCGTCCCTCCATACCTGACATATCAATTACATGGACTATAACCCTGGTTCTCTCGATATGTCGAAGAAACTGATGACCTAATCCTACTCCTTGGTGTGCCCCCTCAATCAGTCCTGGTAAGTCAGCCATTACAAAACTACGATTATCTTCTGTTTCTACAACACCTAAGTTAGGAACAATTGTTGTAAAGTGGTATTCAGCAATCTTTGGCTTTGCAGCAGAAACAATGGACAATAGAGTTGATTTTCCGACACTGGGGAAGCCAACTAGCCCAACATCAGCTAAGACCTTTAATTCAAGAACAACATCTCTCTCTTGACCTGGTTCTCCATTTTCAGCAATTTCTGGTGCTGGATTTGCAGGAGTAGCGAAACGAGTATTACCTCTTCCACCACGACCACCTTTAGCAATAACAGCTTGCTGACCATGCTCTGTTAAGTCTGCAATAACTTGTCCTGTTCCTTCGACTGTTACAACTGTCCCAGGTGGGACCTTTACAATCATTGGGGAAGAATTCTTACCATGCATGCCTTTAGACATCCCATGTTCCCCACGTTCAGCTTTAAAATGACGTTTATAACGGAAATCCATTAGTGTACGAAGGCCCTCTTCTACTTCGAAGATGACATCTGCACCTTTACCTCCGTCACCACCTGCTGGTCCTCCATTGGGTACATATTTTTCTCGGCGAAATGCAACCATTCCATTCCCGCCGTCTCCGCCTTTTACATAAATCTTGACCTGATCGACAAACATTTGTTTCCCTCCGTTCACTAAGCTTTATGTTTAAGAATCTTGAACTCTTAACACAACAAGCATTTCATCTGTTTGCACTTGAAAATCTAAAACTTGAAAGAAGCTTTCTTCGGATTGTTTTGAAGTAAACCAATTTCTAACTACTTCTCCATCTGTTATTATTCCACTAAAGTCAAAAAAGAAACGGAGCTCGTCATTAAAAGTCTCTACCGATATGCTTAGATTATTATCAGTGTTACAATCGATCGAATGGTCTAACAAAGAAAAAAACTCAATACACCAATTATGTAATGAATCATCATACTTAGAACAGTCTTTTACATCGCCTACTATTTCGTACTCAAGACGAAAATGATGCTGTTCCCAATTGTATGTCATCAACAGTTCGGCAAACTTTTGCATTTTTAAGTTAGTTAAATGTGATTCATTCTGAGATTCATGAACAATCTCTTCGATTATTTCTTTGACTCTGTCTATTTTATTTAGAGATAGATTACCCTTTAATAATTGAATTTTATTTAGCCAATCATGTCTTGAATGGCTTAAAACGTCAACAACATTCCATTCTTTTTTCATTAGCAGTTCTCCAAATCATAAGAATCTTATCTGAAAAAATTATAACAAACATTGTTAAATATGACTAATAATACTTAGTTTTACCAATATTGAAAGGCAAAAAAGAAAACCCTAACCAGAAAAGGTTAGAGTTTTTCTTTAAAGAGCTTACGCTTCTTGTGCAGCTGGATATACGCTTACTTGTTTACGGTCACGACCTAAACGCTCAAATTTAACAACTCCATCAACTTTAGCGAATAAAGTATCGTCACCACCACGGCCTACGTTAGCACCTGGATAAATTTTTGTTCCGCGTTGACGGTAAAGAATTGATCCACCTGTAACGAACTGACCATCAGCACGTTTAGCACCAAGACGTTTCGAGATTGAATCACGACCGTTTTTAGTACTACCTACTCCCTTTTTAGAAGCGAAGAATTGAAGGTCTAATCTTAACATGACTTTCACCTCCTACTTTTTTGAGATTTTAATGTATTGTCCGTAATCATTTTCGATGGTTTGTAAGGAAATTAACATTCCTTCTAAAAGGAGTTGTACCCTCTCATTTGTGTTTTCTTCCAAATCGGTTGGAATCACACAGCGGAGAAAGCCACCCTCGCCACCCTGTTCAATATCAGGATTTATTTTAGTTAAGGCTAATATAGCATTAATAGCACCAATCGAAACTGCTGATACACCAGCACAAACAATATCTGAACCATGCTTTGCAAAGTTAGCATGTCCACTGATTGTAAACGATTCAATATGCCCATTATTTAGGCGATCTATCGTTACTTTAATCATTGTATGACCTTACGCGTTGATTTTTTCAATAACAACTTTAGTGTAAGGTTGACGGTGACCTTGTTTACGACGGTAGTTTTTCTTAGCTTTGTATTTGAAAACAGTGATCTTCTTAGCACGACCATGTTTTTCAAGTTTAGCAGTAACAGTAGCTCCTTCAACAGTTGGAGTTCCAACTTTAACGTTGTCTCCACCTACGAATAAAACTTTGTCAAAAGTAACTGTTCCACCTTGTTCAACGTCAAGCTTCTCGATGTAGATCTCTTGACCTTCTTGAACTTTGATTTGTTTTCCACCAGTTTCAATAATTGCGTACATAATTGCACCTCCTATAATTTGGACTAAGACTCGCCAACGACAGGCGCTTCCAATGGGAAATCTTATTACCTGAGCTGAGCGGTTGTAGCAATGGGTGCTACAAACAATAACATCAAAATGTTACCACTAATACTATGCAATGTCAATAAGTAATACTAGATTAACAACATGTAAAATAGAGGCAATCATATGCCTCTACCAGTGACAACTATTATAGTTTACAGTAATTTAAGCCGTTCTTCAATCTCTTTTTTAGATCCTACATGGCGAATTGTATATTCACGATCTATTGTTTTTTGACTAGTTAGGTATATCGCTATATTCAACGTTTCTTCTAACCTTGTTTTATGTACATCTTTTTCTCCTGAAATACACCTTATTATAGGTTCAGGTGCCTCTATCCAGACCGCCTCATAGTCCTTACCTTTTAGTTCCCATAGTTCTCTTTCGATTTTATAAGCAATGGACTCTACAGATAATACATTGCCTGTTCCTTCACACACGGAACAAGGTGAACAAAGGATCTCATTCACCGTTTGGTAAATTTTTTTTCTAGTTAATTCTACTAAACCTAACTTTGTAAACCCAAGAACCCTCGTTTCATTAGGATCTGCTCGTAATGCCACTTTGAAGGTATCTAACACCTGATGTTTATCTTCTTGAAACCTCATGTTAATAAAATCAACCACTATAATACCGCCAATATCTCGTAACCGAATTTGTCGCGCCACTTCTTGTGCAGCTTCTAAATTGGTTTTTAATATGGTTTCCCTTAAGTTAGATTTCCCATGAAATTTACCGGAATTGACATCGATAACAGTCATCGCTTCCGTACTTTCAATCATAAGAGAACCGCCATTATCTAATACAATTGTTTTATTTAGACACTTTTCTATTTCATTCTCCACGCCATAAAAGGACAATATGTTTTCATTTCGGTTATATGTGTTTATTGTTATATTGTCCACCATTAATTTAAGCCTTTGAGAGTAAGAAAAATTATCCACAATTATTTCTTTAATTTGTCCCTCTTTTACCAAAGTACCTATTCTTTCTTCAATGCTACTTTTTTCGAATAAAAGACTTGGAGTTTTCTGTTTACCTCTTATTTTTAACATGGTTTCATATTTACTCCGGAGGAAGGACAATTCATTTAGAACTATATCCTCGTGTTGTTTTTCACTCGAGGTACGTATAATAAGCCCTTCATTCTCATTACAATGAGACGATGCCAATGTTTGCCACTTAATTCGTTCTTGCTCATTTCTAATTTTTCTTGATACTGAGACAGTCTTACCTTCAGGCTGATAGATTATGTAATCACCTTGGAGTTCAATTATTCTTGTAAGTTTGGGTCCTTTTAGTTCACTACTGTCCTTTATTACCTGTACTATTACTTCTTCGCCTTGATGAATTAATTGCGATATTCGCTTATCTTTATTTGGATTAAGATAGGAAGGAAATTCATCTATTGGTAAATATCCATTTTTATCACTACCTATGTCTACAAATGCCGCTTCCATTCCTGGAATGACATCAATCACTCTTCCAGAATATATATTTCCCACCAAGCTTTCTCGGGTAGGCTGTGAAAGGATCAATTGTTCAACTTTATTATTTTTTATGACTGCTCCACGTTTTTCTGATGAATTCATATTCAGTAATAGTATGCTCAAAATAAGAACCTCACTTCTTTATCTCTTACCGATAATTAAACAGATAATTAGAAGCGAGGTCAATATGGATAGATTAAATCTCCAACCGGTTCTGTAGTCCGCTTTTCACTAAAGTAGGCGTGTAACACTTCGTTTTCATCAAGTGGTACATGATGTTTACCTTGTTTATTGATAATAATTGAATGTTTATTTCCCCGACAAAACTTAACAAGTACCTGTTGTATTGTTTCTTTTTCATCAACAATTAAAGGTGTTACCTTTTGAATCTGAGATGCTTCTCCATAATACCGTTCTAGTAAAAACCTCATAAACACAAAATGACGTTGTCTCCATTCCATTACAATTGAAAAGAGCAAAAACGAAACAATCATCCATAAATGAAGTTGAGAAGGTGAGAAATACAAAACAGCAAGTATAAATAGACCAACACCTATAATTGACGATTGTATGGTCATCTTATGTGCATCATTAAAAGGTTTTATCAAAGAAAATAATAATAGTACAAGTTTCCCACCATCTAAAGGCCAGATCGGAAGTAAATTAAATAACAAAATAACTAAATTGTGAAAAATGAACAAGTCTAGTGTTTCTAGGGAAATAATAGAAAGTGCATAAAGAAGATAGCCTATTAGGATAAGGAATATATGTGTGATAGGCCCAGCTAAAATAACAATCAACTCTTCTTTAATGGGACGGTTTCCATGCTCATCCATTTCGGCCACTCCTCCAAAAGGGAGTAGCTGAATTTTTTTTATTCTCCATGAAAAAAAATGGGCACCTGTAACGTGCCCCAATTCGTGGATTAATACTATGAGGAATAACATTAAAAGCTCCTTAAAATGAGCAGTTATAATTGATATTCCTATTACAACCCAAAATAGTGGATGTATTTTTATTTTTAATAAAGTTTCCAACAACCTAGTCAAACGATATCACCTGTATAGGATCAATAAAGGATTCACCCTTTTTTATTGCGAAGTAATAGGTACCTTTTTGTCCATCTTCACTATCTACCACTTTACCTACTGCTTGCCCAGTATCTACAAATTGATATAACGTTACATCAATGGACTGTAGCTTTGCATACCAGGTATGTGACCCATCTGCATGCTGAATAATGACTGTTTTTCCTAAATCGTCTTTATTCCCAACAAACGTTACGACACCTTCATCAACAGCTTCCACTGACGACTTACTAACCGTTTCTACGGTTATTCCTTGACCGTTAACTTCGAAACCTTGAAGTACCCTTGCATTTGCTGGTACTGCATATTGGCCAACTGGTTTTACTGGCTTTGCCTGATTTTCTTGCACCTCTTTGCCTGTACCTGAAGTAGGGAAGATAGCTAGAGGGCTGCCGAATCTCTCTTCATACATGGTTGATATGGCTGCAAATTGAAAATCATTCTCCATCGTTTTCTGAACAAACTGTCTTGTCCCCTCTAATTGTGGAGATTGATTTTTATAAAGTATTGCTACAACTAATATCAGACAAACTGAAAATAGAATTTTAAACATAAATACTTCTTTTTTAAACAATGGATGTCCTGAATCAGAAGGACTTCCTTCATAAGATGAAAATCTTTCATGCCCGAATTTTTCTTCATCCCTAACAACAAATGGAGAAGGGTCCCTAAGAATTGTTGAGCCAGACGTGCTCTGTCTACTTTGCTTTCTCTTTGCGATTCTTCTTCTAATTTCATCCGCTCGATTACTCATATCTTTACACCATTCCCTTATAAACGAAGTTTGTACAATTTTATGACTTGTCCGGGGAAGATATGACTTAAAAGAATTATAGTTTAAAATATCGAGACTAAATTTCTTAAGGTTTAGCGTTTCTAAAATACGCTTGAAAGAGTGGATTGGAGCGGAAGGCACTTGACTCCTGCGGGATGTGAGGGACATCCGGCGAGACCCCACAGGCGCATAGCGCCGAGGAGGCTCGCATCCCTCCCCGATGGGAATTCGCTCTTGAAAAAGCAGGTAATTGGGCTTTTTCAAAATTCCCCGCGGAAAGCAAGTGCCTGCAGCGAAAAGGAACGGACTAGGTTAAAATTAAAATACAAAATTATTTGAGAAAAAAAAAGCCTTGCAGTAATTGCAAGACTTAACGTACACCAAAAAACTTTTTAAGTTTTGTAAACATCCCATTATTAACCTCATCTAGAGATTGAAGTGGAATGGACTCTCCTAATATTCTTCTAGCAATGTTTCGATAAGCTATTGCCGTTTTACTCGTTGAATCAAGAGCAATTGGCTCACCACTATTAGACCCCTTAATGACATCGTCATCATCCGCAACAATACCAATTAAATCAATTGATAGATGAGTGACAATCTCATCCACATCTAGCATATCCCCATTTTTCACCATATGATTACGAATACGGTTAATAATTAATTTAGGGGGTTCAATCTCTTCTTTTTCAAGCAAACCTATAATTCTATCTGCATCTCTCACTGCAGAAATTTCAGGTGTTGTCACAACAATTGCTCTATCAGCACCTGCTACTGCATTCTTGTAGCCTTGTTCGATTCCTGCAGGACAGTCAATAATAATATAATCATAGTCTTGCTTAAGTTCAGCAATAAGCTTTTTCATTTGCTCAGGGTTTACTGCTGACTTATCACTTGTTTGTGCAGCAGGTAATAAATACAATAAATCGTCAAAACGCTTGTCCTTAACTAATGCCTGGTGAATTTTGCAACGATTTTCTACAACATCAACTAAATCATAGATAATCCGATTTTCTAAACCCATGACCACGTCCAGATTACGCAAGCCAATATCTGTATCTACTAAACATACTTTTTTACCAGCTAACGCAAGGGCTGTTCCAACGTTTGCAGATGTAGTAGTTTTACCAACTCCGCCTTTACCTGATGTAATAACAATAGCCTCTCCCACCGTTACATA
The DNA here is from genome assembly GCA_014960805.1 of Cytobacillus suaedae. GTDB lineage: Bacteria > Bacillota > Bacilli > Bacillales > Bacillaceae_L > Bacillus_BV > Bacillus_BV suaedae. The sequence goes on from CP063163.1 coordinate 3,377,146, forward strand.
CCTCCTTCTAACCGAGTCAAATTGGGTCTTATATGTGATAATAATTGAAGACGATCTACGACAATTAATCCATTTTCATCAATATACGCACATTCCATCTCATTTGAATCATCTTGATTGTAATCAGGTGCCCTGTTCATAATATCGCTAATACGAAGTTGTGAAGGACGCATAATCGATGCAGCAATAACAGCTTGTCCATTCCCATTACATCCCGCATGAGCGATACCTCGTAATGCACCCAAAATAAAGATATTGCCTTCTGCAATGACGGTTCCTCCGGGATTAACATCACCTATTAACAGTAAATCCCCTTGAACCTTTAGAATTTGTCCAGAACGCACAACCTTAGCAGCAGAGACAATTTCGGTCTCTCTTTTTAATTCAAGTGCTTCCTCTTTTGTCAGTACATTACTGTCTATCGAATCCACAACTAAGTGTTTTTTATTACGTATAAGACCACGTAATTCTTCTTGTTGTTCATTCGTAATATACCTATTGCCTACCTTTAAGCGAACTGGTAGTAAGGGTCCATCTTCTTCGTGGCGCTGATTAACTAAAAGCTTCTCTTCTAACTCAGCTACTAGATCCTGAAATGAACAAGAATCATCGAGATGTAACGTTAAACCGTCTTTTGTGCCTTTTATTGTCACATATTGTTGTTTTTGTCCTTTCATGACGTTCACCTCAACGATTAATATTTCAACAAAAGGGTTCCAATTTCCTCTATCAAATCATTAGATTTCTTACTATTCCGTGACAGAAAGTCTTTGCAATAACCTCTTAAATGGATAACATACTAATATTACAAATACACTATTTAAAACCAATGTTGAAAAAAGTCGATCACTTATAAAAACAGATATATTCATGTTTGTAAATCCAATAATTAGATTTACGGCATACACATAAAATTCTAGCAAGGCGACTCCAACAATACTTATAAATGAAATAATAAAAATATTAGTCTGAAGTACTTTTACCGCTTTTGTTAAAACATAGGAAATGATTGGATAAGCAAACATATAAACACCAATAATTTCAGTATAAACGATATCAAATAATAGTCCGAAAATAATAGCATATACTAAACCTAGCAAATGATTATAATAAACTACTATAAATACAAGTGTAATCATAACAAAGTGTGGAATAAATAAACGGTCCACATTAAAAAGGGTAGATGGTAATAAATCGACAAATACACTTTCAAGAACAAATAATATAGTTAAAAGAAGTGGAAGAATTAGTTTTTTCACCCTTCCTCCTCCTCATCTTCTGGTTCAATCATCGTGCGTTCTACTACGATAACATGGTCGATCTGATAGAAGTTTGCAGCCGGCCTCACATATGCCATTTTAGTTAGCCCATGGTCCTCTGGCACTACCTCAATTACTTCACCAACTAGAAGGCCTTCTGGAAACACTCCACCTAACCCTGATGTGAGCACTTTTTGCTCTACCTCAATTTTTGCGTCAAATGGAATTCTTTTAAATAATAGTGCCTCTTTTTCTTTATCGTACCCTTCGATTAATCCAAATGTATCTGTATCTCCACTTTGTATATAGGCAGATATTCGATTCTTACGGTCAGGTGCACTTAATAATTGAATAGTTGATGTAAATTGTGAAGCATGCTTTACTTTACCAATTAAACCACTTGCCGTAATAACAGCCATGTCCTGTTTAATTCCATGTTGTCCGCCCTTATTTATCGTAACAACTTCATGCCATCGATCAGGGTTCCTACCTATTACAGCTGCTTGTATCGAATTAAAGCCACGTAAACTTTCAGTTTTATCTAATATCTCTTGTAGAGTTTTATGCTCGTTTTTAAGGTCTTGAAGTTCGGTTTCTAACAATACATATTCATCCAGTTTGGACTTCAATATTTTATTCTCTTCATATGTATTTTTCAGATCACTTACATTACTAAAAAATTGAGAGATAGAACGGGCTGGTTTGTGTATGATTGATTGTACCCAGCCCATAGAGTCTTTTACAAATTGTTCGGGCCATGATAGACCTTCACGTTCTTTAAGTGAGAAACCAATCAATGCCACCAGCACGATAATACTTACAAGCAATAATATTAGACGTTTATTAAGGAAAAATTGTGGCATGATTAACACCCTCTTGTTCTAATACATTAACAATAATTTTTACTTATTTTTTAAATAAATGGATATGGTCTAATGCTTTACCAGTTCCGATTGCAACACAGTCTAATGGGTTTTCTGCAATCAGTACAGGCATACTAGTTTCTTCACTAATTACCTTGTCCAGGTTGCGAAGTAAAGCTCCTCCACCTGTTAGGACTATTCCTCGGTCCATTATATCAGCAGCAAGCTCAGGTGGCGTTTTTTCTAATGTATTTTTCACAGAATCAACAATTGCATAAACTGTATCATGTAACGCTTTGGAAATTTCCTCTGCTGTAATTTCAATCGTTTTAGGTAGACCTGTTAATAAATCTCTACCTCTAATCTCCATATTTTCAACACCCTCTGGAGAACTTGCTGAACCAATCTCCATTTTGATTGCTTCGGCTGTACGATCTCCAATCATAAGGTTGTATGTTTTACGGATGTATTGAACCATTGCATCATCCATTTCATCCCCAGCAACACGAATCGACTGGCTTGTCACAATCCCACCTAAAGAGATAATTGCAACCTCAGTCGTCCCACCACCAATATCTACAACCATGCTTCCAGTTGGTTCCCAAACAGGTAGGTTTGCTCCGATTGCTGCTGCAAATGGTTCTTCAATTGTATATGCATCACGCGCACCAGCTTGTCTAGTTGCATCGATAACTGCCCTTTTCTCAACGGCTGTAATGCCAGAAGGTACACAAACCATCACATATGGTTTACGCGAGAAAAAGCTTTGGTTTTTAATTGCCTGCCTAATATAATATTTCATCATCGTTGCAGTGGTATCATAATCAGCAATTACTCCATCCTTCATTGGACGCAGAGCTACTACATTCCCTGGTGTACGACCGATCATATTTTTTGCATCGTTCCCAACAGCTACGATTTGTTTTGAATCAGTTTGCATTGCAACTACAGATGGTTCTCTTAAAACAATCCCTTTTCCTTTTACGTATACAAGGGTATTTGCTGTTCCTAAATCTATTCCAAGGTCACGTGTACCAATTCCAAACATATTATGTATCTTCCTTTCTGATACGAAATACCAAATGAGTATTTATTTATGTTATTTATTATGTTTTTACTTCAAAAACCCATAACAAATATTATATCGTACTACTATTAAAAAGGATAGTGCTTATACATACCCTTTTTCCTTGAGACTAACATATTTATGTTCACCTATTATTAGATGGTCCAAAAGTTCTATTCCTAAAATTTTTCCACATTCCGCTAATCGTTTGGTCACCTCGATGTCCTCTCTGCTTGGTGCCGGGTCACCAGAGGGATGATTATGAATGCAAATGATTGAAGCAGCTGATCTTCTAAAGGCTTCTTTGTATACTTCTCGAGGATGAACAATTGATGCGTTAAGACTACCTATAAAAATGGTTTGACGATGAAGTACTTGGTTTTTTGTATTCAAATAAAGACATACAAAGTGCTCCTGTGAAAGAAAGCGCATGTCATCCATTACATATTTGGCTCCATCTTCTGGTGAACGAATCACATAACGGTCTTCATATTGAAGTCGTCCAATTCTTCTTCCAAGCTCAATGGATGCCATAATCTGAACAGCCTTAACCTGACCAATACCCTTTATCGCTGTAATTTCTTCAACACTTGCATCCTTGAGAAGACGTAAGCCTTCAAAGTGGTTTAATAGACGGTTGGAGAGTTGTAGTACCGACTCTTTCTTTGTCCCAGTTCTTAATAAGATTGCCAATAGCTCTTGATTGGATAAATTTGAGGAGCCCTCAGAGAGTAATCGTTCTCTCGGTCTTTCATCATGAGGAAAATCCCGAATTAATAAGGGAGACTCAGTTTGCATTCATCAATTCCTCCTAGAGCCTCCTAATAGCCTTTTCGTGTTCAGTAGTTAATAAATGACGCCCAAGTTACCCCTGGGTTTATTTGCCCTTGAACCCTTTTTTTTGTAGTTCACGAATGGTGCGGGAAATAGGCAATCCAACCACTGAAAAGTAGTCACCGTTAATTCTCTTGACTAATACTGAACCGAGCTCTTGTATACCGTATGACCCAGCTTTATCTGCTGGTTCACCACTGTTAATATACTCCCAAATTTCTTCATCTGTTAAATCCCAAAACTCAACCTCTGTCCGTTCATAAAAAGTAATCGGTTCTCCATCAACAATAATAGCAACACCTGTTAATACTTCATGAACTTGGCCAGATAACATGTGGAGCATGGTATAGGATTCCCGTTTATCCTTTGGTTTCCCTAAAATTTGATCATCAAATACAACAATTGTATCAGCACCTAGAACAATGTCATCTGGATAGTTTTTCGCAACATCTCTGGCTTTTTGCTCTGCTAGTGACATAACGACTTGTTCAGGCACTAACTGTTGATCAACGACTTCTTCAATATCACTTACTGATATCTCAAAAGGAATGTGAAGATTATTTAGAAGTTCTTTTCTTCGAGGAGAGCCTGAGGCTAAGATGAGGCGTTTCATATAGTTATCACCCTTCTCATTTTTATTTCTTACAGATTGGAAGATACTTTACTATCCTACCAAAGAAACATGTTACTTAACAATTTACCAAAATTGAATTTTACTACCAAATTTAGTGTTCAACAAAACGGTAATTTTATGAAAAGAATTATAATTCTTTGAGAAAAAGGTTAAAAAAAGGAACGTTTCCGCTCCTTTTTTCGGTAATTTTCTAAGTGAAAATTTAATTTTATATAATTTGATTATTTTTTATTAAGAAAGAGTACTCATCCATAACTGATAATCTCTGAGGCCGTCCAACAAAGCCTGTTGGGATTGCCATAGTGAAGCTTTATCTTTCGTTTCATAATAGGTGTTTAATATTTCGTAGGCTTTTGTTACATTTGTTGAAAACGATTTAACATGTTCGGTTACCTTTTCTTGTTCAATCGGCTTAATTTCTTTGTAAAGTCCTACTACTTGCTGCCATTTCTCACTAGTAATGTCGGAACCGGCTACTAAGCCCGATGAGATTGATGCTAATTCATTAAAAAGTGGAATTGCTTTTCCGATATATTGGCTTTCAGTCTCTGGCACATTTTGATAGTCTCCACCATTGATTGTTATTGGTTTAACAAAATGTTCTTGATTATTTTCGGCATAAACAGAACTCATCTGTTTGACTAGGTCAACGTTACTACCGATTCCCCCTAAAACAATATATGTATCTGCATTTTTCAGAATAACCGCAGAATACCCTAGTTTCTTTATTTTATCGACAATAAGCTGACCAGAATCGAGTGTTGAAAAAATGCCAGCCTGAATAACTACAGGATTTAATGGAGCCACATTAAGTGGTATGGTTTTATCATCGTTTTGCTGCTTGTCATCACCACTTGCGGATGGTTTCTCTTCTTCCTCACCTGCTGATTTTTGACCAACCACTCCACCCTGTGGATTATTCGATGCAACCTGTTCTTGAATGATGTCGTCTGTTAGTAGATTCAAAACAATTAATCCAAAGCCTGTTCCAATTAATACACCTAACACAACTGAAATCAAAAAAGGCTTTGAAGGTAAAACTGACTTTGGGGTAAAGGATTTCTTTCCGATTCCTTTAAATTTATTATTCCTTTTACTGCTTAAGTTTCTTACATCTTCAATTGCTACAAATGGTTGATCTCCTTTTTTATCATCACTAGTTGTCGGAAGGACCCAAGCGAAATCATCCTCTTCAGCTTCTTTGGCAGCTGCTACTTCAAGATTTTCATATGTGTCAAGCTCAGTATCTTGCCTATTCTCTTTTTCTTCTTTATTTACGTTGTATTCACGTTCTTGTCCATTAATTTTTATTGAGATACCTTGTTTTGGCTTGTCCACACCATTCACCACCTTCTATATTTGTCGAACGGGACAATCACTTTACACCATGCTAACATAAGAGACAAAAAAAATAACAAGACATTTGTCGTCTTGTCGGTAAAGGTTTTCGTCAAATTTTTCATTAATTGTTTTTTGTAATCGATTGAGCTGTAATTGTATCTACTGAAATTGCTACTCCGTTGTTACATATACTTCGTTCAAACCCTAGTAAGCAAACCCCTGTTAACTGATTTTGTTTATATTCTACAAAGGATGCATTTTCATCATTATAGCGGTTACCCGTGTCTGGATCTTTAATAGTTTCTATGTACTGACTGTCTAATAGCATTTTATAGGTAATTTTTGATGGAGGTGTTTGTTGTTGAAGGTGCAAATCACGAATATATAGACTTGCAGCATCTTTTAACGCAAATGCATTACCTACCATCGCCCGATCCTTCGAAAGTTGAACTAGATTAGTCATTGTAGGAATCGCAATTGAAGAAATAATCCCCAATATTACAATCACTGCTAATAATTCGATGAAAGTAATGCCTTTTGGATTTCTAACAACAAGCATAGCACCCTCCTACTAATTTCTCTATAAAAAGCTCGGACAAACCGAGCTTAATCATTGTCCTTTATTCCCGTCGGAAACGGGTTCTTTTTATTACTAGGAAGTGGTGTTTCTATTATTGGAAGATCATCTACTAAGTCCGTTAAACTAGGTAAGTAAAAGGTAGAAACAGTAAGTGTAAAAGGTACAGGACTTATCTCTTGTTCAATAGAAGTAATCTCTTCTGTTCCTGCAAACACTAAATTTTCTATTTGGGTTATCCTCGTTTGAGACTCTAAGGTTGTGATAAACTCTTCTAAAGCAAAATAATCAGGTGCAACAACAGATAGATTGACTGTTATCTTTTCTAAACCCGGAGGAAATTGAGTATTTTCCTGTTTCTGAGCTTCTTCATTTTTCTCATCAGTTGTTTCTTCTTCATTATCATTCATATCACTGTACTCTTCTAATGTGTTTTGCGGAGTAACCACTACTTCACCGAATGACATATTTGAAATAAAACTATTCGATACAACCTCTGCTTTTTCTAAATCCAGTAAAAATTGGTCTAAAACGGGCTTAACCGGAACCCGCTTTTGTAATTCTATCGTACTTTCAAATGTTTGATTTTGCATTTGATTTACTCTTGTTTGGATAACTTCTAAAAGTAGTTTCTCCGTTTTCAACTCATTTTCTAGTTGGCCACGTTCGGTTTCTAACGGCTTGATTAAAAGATAGTAGAGAAAAACACAGAGCAGTAAAATCAACAAACTAGACATTGTAATGATAAGTAGTTGTTTCTTGGTAAATTGTTTAGCCATTATTCTTCCTCCTTTTGGAGTTCTTTGATGGCTTGTTTATCAATAGTAAGATCAAATTGAGCAATATATCTAGGTAAGTAACCTTCTGCTTCTTCAGTGCCTAATTGCTGTGTTTGAATATCTAGCAGTGTTGCAACTTCTATTATTTCAGATTCTGATAAAGACTTTAGGTAATAAGCTACTTCTCGATTTGTATCAAATTGAACTGAGATTGAAACTGTTCCTTCTCCTGAGTAGGATAATGCTTGTAGAAAACCTCTTTCAGGTAAAAGTCCTATTAAACGCTCTAGTAGAGGAACCGTTTCTGTTGGGTAGTTTTTCACCCATTCAACAGCATTCTTCAGTTCAATTACAGAAGAAGAGGATTCAAAATCAGCAATTTTTTGTTGCTCAATTGCTGTTAATTCTTTAGTTAACACTAGTTCATTGTTGAGCTCCTCAATTTTTGACTGATAATGATTCAAAACAACGATAAATAAAATAGTTATTAGTAAAACAACCAATAGCACAATTCCAGGGATTATATACTTTGATGTTTTCTTTGTTTCCCTCTGCGGCAATAAATTAATATCTACTAACATCATCGCACCTCTTTTAGAGCTAACCCTAGTGCTAAATGGAATGATTGTCGGATTGGCTCACTATTAATTGTTGCGACTTTTTCAGGATCAATCGTATCTACTGGAAGGTCAAAACGATCCTTAATATCTTTTGAAACTTTTCTAAATAAAGGATAATCACCGCACAGATAGATTCTTTCAATTCCCTCTTTTCCTTGTTTCAAAGAAAAACGATAGAAATTCATCACTTGCTCTATTTCTTTATAAACATCAAGAAGTTGCATAGATAGCTCTTGCTCATCACCTATCCAACTATACTGGTGTTCTACAGAGGTAGTGTATTGACTATCCCAATTCTCATACGCCCCTTCAATTGGAAGATGTCGCATAAAAATAGGTTTATGATTATGAAATATACTAATATTAACCATGTTAATATCAAATTGCACCAACATAATATGTTGATCATTTCGAGGATTTTCAACCTCAAAATATAAGCGATACAAACATAACGGTGAAATATCAGCTGCAGTTGGCTTTAGTTTTAGATCCGATAAAAGCTCTGAGTATTGATTGACTAATTCTTCAGGTGCAGCAAATAAAAGTACATCTTTTTTCTCCCCTGAATCCTTTATAACAATCGCATCAAAGACAGGATCTTCAAATGGAAGATGGATAGTAGTACCCAATTCTAAATACAAGTAGCCTTTTACTTCATCATCCTCAAGGTCACCTGGAACCTTTACAGTACGGATAACAACAAACGCATCCGGTACAGTAAAGCGAACATTCCTTTTGTTGATTCCCCAATCCTCAATACATTCCTCTAGTATAGTAGAAAGTGTTTCTCGATCAATAATTCTTCCGTCTCGTATTAATCCGTCAGGAATATACCGTTCAGCCCATTGGTTAATAACAAGCGGTGAATTTTGTTTCAAATCTATGTAACGAATAACATGGTCTTTTAATATTATGTTGGCTGTTCTGTGGTTACCTGAAAACAAGTTGAAGACCATCGTATAAAAACTCCTTATAGCATTTGTTTGTTAGTAAATAAAAAAGTAAAGATACCAGTTTATTAGCTTGTCGCCGAAGAAATAAGCAATTAGCGTTCCAATAATTATAGAAGGACCAAAAGGGAAAGGCTTCCCTCTCTTTACTTTTCCGGTTAACATGCCAATCCCACCGAGAAGTGTACCTGTAAGGGTTGAAAGGAAAAAAGAGAGTAAGACAAGCTTCCACCCTAAGACAAATCCTAGTAAGGCGAATAATTTTATATCCCCGCCACCCATACCACCTTTACTAAGGAACGCAATGAGTAGTAGTAATGAAAAACCAACACTTGCTCCTACTATTGAATCCCACCAAGGTGTTAGTGGTATGAAAATTCTTTCGACAAGAAAAACGAAAAAGAAAAAAATTAAGACTTTATCTGGAATAATCATATAATGTACATCTGACACAAAGATTATCATAAATAGTGAAATCAAAGTCCAACTGATAATCAATTCCTTTGACCAGCCCACCAGAAAAGGTGAAATCGTAAAAAGAATCGCAGTCATTACTTCTACAAATGGATAAATGGGTGAAATGGGTGTTTTACAAGATTTGCACTTTCCTTTTTGACACAAATACGAAAAAACAGGGATTAACTCCACTGCTGTTAATTGGTGCTTGCAATTTGGGCACGCCGATCTTGGCGCTATGATTGATTGTTTGTTTGATACTCGAAGGCCGACTACGTTGAAGAAGGAGCCAAAGATAAGACCAACTGTAAATATATAGACATTCATTCCAAATTTTGCCCCTTTTACCAAATTGAATAGTCCTTAATAGGACTATTCAGTTTGGAAATTGAATTTAGTCTGTTCCTGCGTTTGCGTCTGGGTCTGCAGGTGTTGTAACTGGATTGAAGACATCTCTATTTAAATTTTCTTCTGCTATTGGTGAATTTGTTGCTCCAATATCTCTTTTACTTCCATCTAAATATACAGAATAAGTGTAAGTGTTTGTATTCATAGAGATTTTAACAAAACTAGCTGTTGGTCCATATTCTCCACCATCAGGGTCTTTAAACTTATCAACTAAACCACCATCTATCATTTGCTTCAAGGTAAGTGTAGTTTCACTTGTTGGTGGTTTGCTAGTAACATGAATTTTAGCAGCATTTATCATTTGCTGCGCATTCGCAACATGAGCGTCCTTCTTAGTGTTATCGATCAACCCACCTATACTCGGAACAGCAATCGCCGAAATAATTCCCAAGATAACAACTACAGCTAGTAATTCTATTAATGTCAATCCACGTTGATTTTTTAGGTGTGTTCTCATTTTCTTAAACATTTGCTTCATCCTCTCCCATATAGTCATTTTGTCCTATGTGTATTATAACATGACAAAATCAAACAGGTTATTGTTTTTTTCTGGTTTTTACATCTGAATTTGGTTAAAGATGTCGAACATCGGAACTAGTATTGAGGTTACAATTGTTCCGACGATCCCTGCTAAAAGTACGATCATGAGTGGCTCAATGAGAGCTTTTAATCGATCTGTACTGCTTTCTACTTCTGCCTCATAAAAATCTGCTACTTTCTCTAGCATCTCATCTAAAGAACCAGTTTCTTCTCCAATTGATATCATTTGTGTAACAAGAGGTGGAAATGCCCAATGACGTTTCATCGGTTCCGTTAAGGATTGTCCCCGTTCAAGTGAATCTCTTGACTCACGGATGACTTTTCTAATTACTTCATTACCTACAACATCCTCAACAATTGTTAAAGCCTGTAATATGGGTACAGCACTAGAAAATAATGAACTTAGCGTTCTAGTCATTCTTGCTAGGGCAGCTTTCTGCAGCATTTTACCGAAGATTGGCATCCTTAACGATATATAGTCTAAATAGTACTTACTCTTTTTCTCGGTTTTTAGTACTAGAAAACCTCCATATAGCGCAAAAGCCATTAAAATGATTAGCCACCACATTTTCTGCATAAATGCACTTGCGTTTAGCACAAATTGTGTTATTGCAGGAAGCTCAGCTCCAAACCCAGCAAACATATCCACAAAAGTAGGAACAACTGCAACCAATAGAAACATTACTACTAGCACTGCAATGACGCCTACTGTTATCGGATAAGCAAGTGCTGAAACAATTTTTTGTCTAGTTCTATGCTGTTTTTCATAATGTACTGCTAGCCGTTCAAAGGTCTCATCTAAGCTCCCGCTAGCTTCACCTGCCCTAACCATGCTGATAAACATTGTTGGGAAAATTCTTTTGTGTTTTGCAGCAGCTGTAGACAAGGGATTTCCTTCACGCAAATCAGCTTCGATATCGCCCAATACTCTTCTCAAGGTTTTACTTTCTGTTTGGCCTGAAAGTATCCTTGTTGAATCAACTACGGGGACACCTGCCTTTAAAAGGGTAGAGAATTGGCGCATAAAAATAACAAAGTCCTGTAATTTTACTGGATTACCAATCGTAATTTCTTTTGTAAGCAAGGTTTCTGGTACTTCTTCTATCTCAATGACTCTTATTCCAGACTCTCTCAACTTTCCTATCACATCACGTTTAGATGGGCCCGTTATAGTTCCTGACTTTTTACCTGTTTTACCTCTGCCTTGAAAACGGAATTTTGGCATTTATTCTTGCCTCTCCTGTATAAACGGTTGTGCAGCTTCAGCTGAAATCACACCTGCTTGTACATATTCCTTCAAGCGAACCTCTAGTGTATGCATTCCTTGTGATCTACTAGTCTGCATGACACTAATAATTTGATGAATCTTTTCGTTTCGAATTAAATTAGAAATGGCAGAGTTATTGATCAACACTTCTGTAACAGCTTTTCTACCTTTTTTATCAGTAGTTGGGAATAATCGCTGTGAAAGAATTGCAACAAGGACAGAAGCTAGTTGTATTCTAATTTGTGCTTGTTGTGTTGCCGGAAACACATCGATGATACGGTCGATTGTAGTAGGTGCACTTGAGGTGTGTAATGTTCCAAACACTAGGTGACCTGTTTCTGCTGCAGTAATTGCAGTATGTATTGTCTCCAGGTCTCTCATTTCTCCAACAAAAATCACATCAGGATCTTGTCTTAAAGAGGCACGAAGGCCATTTGAAAAATTTCTTGTATCAAAGCCAATTTCTCGTTGATCAATAATACAAGTCCCGTGCTTATGTAGATATTCGATTGGATCTTCTAGAGTGATAATATGCTTCCTCATTGTCTGATTCATATGATCAATCATTGCCGCAATAGTGGTTGACTTTCCACTTCCAGTAGGTCCTGTTACTAAAATTAACCCATGTGGTTTTGTCACAATTTTTTTTAATATGTGTGGGAGCTCAAGCTCATCAATAGTTGGAATTGTTGTTGGGACAACGCGGATGGCAAGTGCTATACAAGACCTTTGAAAAAAAGTGTTTATACGGAACCGTGAGACACCAGATATCCCATAAGAGAAATCAAGTTCCCCTTTTTCAATAAATTGAGGCCACATTGCATCAGAAATAATTGATTTTGCCATTCCTTCTGTATCGACTGGTTTCAATATTTCTTTCCCATACTTTTTTAATTCACCATTAATCCGAAAAACTGGAGGTACCCCAACCGTTAAATGGATATCTGAAGCCTTTAATTCAAAGGCTGCTCGTAAAAGAATATCAAGTTTTGTTTTCATAATTATCACCTACTCTGGCATTACCACTCTCAAAATTTCTTCAGTGGTTGTTAAGCCCTGTTTCACCTTTAGCAGTCCGTCATCAAGTAAAAAGATGGTTTTATTTTTCATCGCTAATTCCCTTAATCTTGTGAAAGATTCCCCATCCATGATTACACGACGTATCTCATCATTAATGACAAGTAATTCATGGATTGCAATTCGACCTTTGTAACCAGTCATATTACAAGTCCCGCAGCCTTTTCCTCTAGTAATTTCAGAAATGGTAATTCCTCTTTTCGAGAAAATCTCTAACTCTCTCTTAGTAGGTGCTTGTATTTCCGAGCAATCTCTACAAACTTTACGGACTAGCCTTTGAGCTACTACTCCATTTAAAGATGATGCAACAAGGAATGGTTCTACCCCCATATCCATCAACCTTGTGATGGTTCCTATAGAATCATTTGTATGTAGGGTACTTAACACTAGGTGTCCTGTTAACGATGCTCGAATAGCTACGTCTGCGGTTTCTCGATCCCGAATTTCTCCAACCATAATGATGTTTGGATCTTGACGTAAAATCGATCTTAATCCCTTCGCAAATGTCATTCCAATTGTTGGATTTACCTGAATTTGGTTTACCCCTTCTAGCTGATATTCAACAGGGTCTTCTATCGTAATAATATTAACTTCCTCGCTGTTTAACCGATTGAGAGCAGCGTAGAGTGTAGAAGATTTTCCAGATCCGGTCGGCCCTGTTATTAGGATAATCCCCGTAGGCTTTTCGATAAGATTAACAAAACGGGTATAATTCAATTTGTTAAAGCCTAATTTATTGATGTCATTTAACGCACTCCCCAAATCTAGTATACGCATAACTATCTTCTCACCAAAAACGGTAGGTAATGTAGAAATACGTAAATCAACAGGGTGAAACTCTAAATTCATCTTCATTCGTCCATCCTGTGGAATACGATGTTCAGTTATATCTAGGTTAGACATAATTTTTATACGTGCTATTAACACGTTTTGCATATGCTTAGGTAACGTTCTCTCAGTTCTCAAAACACCATCTACTCGATACCGCACATTAACCTTAGTTTCATGTGGATCAATGTGAATATCACTTGCTCTAAGCTGAATTGCATTTTGAAGGATTTGATTTACTAATTTTACTACTGGAGAATCACTGTCTGTAATTTTTTCTTCCTCGACTGGCCGGCCGACCTTTATTTCACTAAGTAACTCGTCCATACCATCATCTATATCATAGTATTTAGTTATTGCCCTAAGAATATCATCCTTTGTAGCAATAGCTGTTTCTATTTGAAAACCAGTAGCAAGACGTAAGTCATCAATTGCATAAAAATCCATAGGATCTGTCATGGCGATGAACAACTTATCTCCATCTTTTTTTAATGGAATTAATAGATTTCGTTTTGCGAATTCCTTTGGTACTAGGGATGTTAGCTTAGGATCAAATGGGTACCTATACAAGCTAATATGAGGAATCCCTAACTGAAATTCGAGGACCTCAATTAATTGTTGCTCTGTTATAAAACCCTGTTGTAGTAGTGCATCTCCAAGCTTTTGTGTTTCATTTTTTTCTTTTAATGTAAGTTGAAGCTGGTCTTGGGTTATCAGACCAGCTTCAACTAATAAATCCCCTAATCTTTTTCTGCTTTGTTTCATAGTTACCCCTACTTTACCAATTATTCACCTTTTATTGGTGCACCTGGTGTTCCCCATAAATCATCATCTGGGTCTTCAATAGGATTATTTGTTTTGCCAGCATCTCCTGATTCAGTGACATCCTCAGCTGCATTTTGTTCGGGAGGTGTCTCTTCATTAGGAGAATCAACAGTATCATTACCTCGATTTTCTTCTCCTAGGTTGCTAATAATACTTTTTAATTCCACCCGATGAATAGGAGGATAGAAGTCTTCAGCTATTTTTGTTTTCTCAACAATATCTATGCTATCCTGCATGGTTAACCGGTAGACAGGAACTAAAAATCCTTTCGTACCTTCAGTCTGGATTAAGGTTTCTCCTTCTGGTATTGAGCTTTTAAACTGCAAAATTGTTCTTGGGTTAAAGGATCTAGTTTCCATCATTACTTTATAGTCATAGATGAAAGGAGATCCAGTAACGGATACATAAAGTCGATCTTCAAAAAGTTCAAGACTTATAATGTACTCAGTTGTATTTGGATTATAAAAGATGAGATCCTTCTGGTTTGGTAGAATTCTAGCTTCATAACCTAATTCTGCATAAACTGGTAATTCTCGGCTTGAATGTCGTTCAAGGATATCAAAGTTTGTTAACAAAATGGCTTTATAAAGGGCTGATCCAACTATACTAAGCGAATCGGCAGTTACATTATTGATATCCAATTCATTGATTGTTTCTAGTAGTGAAAATGTTCCTTGAGCTGGTACGTTTATGTTAGTCAGGTCAGTAAGCAGGTTTGAAATGTCATTGTGGTAAGTTGATGTTCCAACAATACTTTCAGCAACTACTTCGTGTTCATCATTGTTGGCTCTATAATGCATTAGTTCGAATGCAAAGCTACCTGTTTGTAGCTCCTTTGCAATTTGTTCAAGCTCAGATTGCAGTTTGTTTATCTCTAGTTTCTCTATTAGCAAATTTTCAGCAACCTCTTTTAAAGCACTTTTTAAATTTTCATCAGAGAGGGCAACAAGTAGAGGCGATTGATTTCCATTTTGAGCATTTGAAACACTCTCTATAATTGAAAAAGAAAACAATGAAGTATTGATTACTTGATCGTTTTCTTTATTCAAAAGGGTTAATTGAGTCTGTGTGTCCCAATTATGTATTTCATTCTCTATTTTACGAATCGCTTCTTCTTTCGTTAAGTTTGAAATGTCTACTGGTCCAATCATTGTCCCAATATCAAACTTGTTACCGTCGCTAAATACTGATTCATACGCAAAAGCACCAAAGTGTGAGAAACTAAAAATATAACCTGTGCAAACAACTAGTGCAGCTAGTAGCTTTAGTTCACGCAAGTTTCTCACCTATCTGCCCCCTTTGTATTAAGCTTCGACATGCATGGATAGTTCTACAACAATCCCTGGTCCTTCTTCTTGTGCTTTCATTACATCACTTTCAGTTAGAACAGTTCCCTCAGGAAATAATAGTTGCCCAGTTGTACCAAAGATGTCCTTTTGTACAGTTTTGCCTAATAAGATTTCAATTTGTTTTTCTTTTAATGCTCTAACTTCCTCATCTTCTTCAAGCAAAGTAAGTCCTTCAAAAGGGTCAAAATCTTTACTAGATGTGGACTGCTTAGTTGAAGTTACCTCGTCTAAGTTTGTTTCAGAAGGGACGTTTGCTACCACAGGATTAATTAGTTGCTCTACTGAGTCTAAAAACTGTGAAGCCGCATCTTCTTTAACAATAATGATATCTTTTCCATACGTTAAAATGGAGTCAGAAGCAAGTGTTACTTCACGATTTGGAAGGGTTAGCAGAACCCCTAAAATATTTCCTGTTTCATCATCGATAAAGTACTCAGTTACTTCGCCAAGTAACTCTCCTTTTCGTGTCATAACTTTAGTGTTCGTGATTTTAATTTTCTTATTCACCAATTGGTTTGCAATTGGAATCTCGTTTAAATCAATAACTGCGCTATCACTTTCAACAGTTACCGCATACTCACCAATTCCCACAACCTTTTTAAAAGGAATGGCCTTTACACTTACTTGCCAATCTTCATGCTCGATTGTTAGAAAATCAATAGAACCTTTATCCGGATTAATCACTAGGGATTTAACTTTTCCAACTTGTTGCCCTTCCGAAATACTAATAATTGGAAGGCCCACTATTTGTGTACTTTTTTTCATTATGTTCACCACACCATTTCTATATAATTCACGACTTATTCATATCTTTTATTGTAACATGTATCGACAAAAAAATAGTCATTTTTTACAATAATATTCCTCTAAAAATTGCAATTGCTGTTGAATAATTGCATAATTTGTAAATTTCTCTTTTAAATGGGTTATTAAGGAAGCAAGCTCCTTATCATTATGTTCAGAGATGTAATGTTCAATTAATAAATAAGAAAATGTATAGTAATCAGCTGATTGTAAGCTAGGATGCAAATGTGCCCTCACTTGACTTTCGTACTCTCTAGAAGATAGATATTTTCTACTGCGCTGAAGCTGTGCTACCATTGTGTGAATCATTTGTTGCTTGACCTGCTTTGTTTTAACATTCTCTTCAGGTATTACTACTTCAAATTCTTCATTCATTGTAAGTACTTCTTCGTCAAGGATATCTGCTGCATCTTCGGTTTCAAGCAATTGACCTTCTTCGACCACTTTATTTTCCTCTTCAACTTGCTCATCATCAACAACCACTATATTTTCTTCTTCAACTCGATCAACTGTAACCGCTTCAGCCTCTTCTTCTACCAACTGTTCTTCTAGAACTTCTGCTTCTTCATCAACAAGCTCTTCTTCTAGTACTTTAGCACCTTCATCAACTAGCTCTTCTTCTAAAATTTCAGCTTCTTCTTCAACTAGTTCTTCTTCTAAGTCTTCAGCTTCTTCTTCAACTAGTTCTTCTAAAACTTCAGCTTCTTCTTCAACTAGCTCTTCTTCTAAATCTTCAGCCTCTTCTTCAACTAGCTCTTCTTCTAAATCTTCAGCTTCCTCTTCAACCAGCTCTTCTTCTAAATCTTCAGCTTCTTCTTCAACTAGCTCTTCTTCTAAATCTTCAGCTTCCTCTACAACTAGCTCTTCTTCTAAATCTTCAGCTTCTTCTTCAACTAGCTCTTCTTCTAAATCTTCAGCTTCCTCTTCAACTAGCTCTTCTTCTAAATCTTCAGCTTCCTCTTCAACTAGCTCTTCTTCTAAATCTTCAGCTTCTTCTTCAACTAGCTCTTCTTCTAAATCTTCAGCTTCTTCTTCAACTAGCTCTTCTTCTAAATCTTCAGCTTCTTTTTCAAGTAGTTCTTCTTCTAAAACTTCAGCTTCTTCTTCAACTAGTTCTTCTTTAAATACTTCAGTTTCATCATGTATCAACGTAGCCCCTTGTTTAACAAGAAGGTCTTCTTCCTCTATAATACCTTCTTCTTCAGCTTGTTGTTTCGCTTCAATTGTGTAATTATCTTCTTCTACCTCTTGAATTTCATCTTCAGTTAATAAATCTTCTTCCATATAATCTAATTCATCTAATGTATCAAAGGATATACTCTCTCGAGAATCATTAGCCGTAGGCTCAAGTTCATCTTCAATCGTATTTTCTTCTGCCTCATTAATAATCTCATCTATATTGTAATCTACAATACTAGCATCATCTGTCTCGTTCAGTTCTGCTTCAACTTCTTGTGTATCAATTGTTGTCTCTTCATTATGTACCAGACTCTGATCTTTTATATCATCAAGATGTATCTTCTCATCAATCCACTCTTCATCCAGTTCTTTATCACTAACCTGTCCGCTGGTATCTTCGTCTATACCTGTCTTTGGGTCATTGCTGAAAGAGTCTAATTCATCTAACTCGTGAGTTAGACTATCCTCTTGATGATCTATAATTGACTTGTTGAAAAGTAAAGCCTCTGTGGGTGCCATGACTCTTTCATTTTCAACTTCTACCTCCGCATTTACAATTTCTTCTGTTTCAGAAGGAACTACATGTTCAGTAGGGGCTTTCACTTCTTCATCCAATTGAGTAGTTCCTTTATCAACAAAGATAAAAGTACTAAGTCTTTTTTCAATTAAGTAAGTTGCTGCAAGTGCAAGTACCAATAAGAGTAGAGATGTTTGCCATAGATTAAGTACTGTATTGGCCAGTAATCCAAGTAGAGCTAATAGTAAGGAAATCCCAATTATTAATAGTTTACCTTGCTTTTTAAAGCCTAATGGCAAAAAGTATAGTAAAGGAATTAGTAAAATAAGTGCTAAAAAAGCAAATAAAATGTTCTCCAACATCTCACCTCTTTCCAATTTTTTTATCTAAAGACGAGTAACTAAATATTTAAAATACAAAATTCATCGAAATTGGACAAATATCGACTATTAGTTATTGTATAATAAAGTTGTTTTTTTTGAAAGGTACTGTCCGTTTGAATCCATTATATTTTACTTGGATGTTCGATTAATTTACCAAAAAAAATTAGTGAAAAAAAAGAACCCTGGATAATTGTCCGAGGGTTCTTACGCTTAACTCACATATTGCGCAACCTTATTCCTACCAGCCTGCTTAGCACCAGTATACATAGCTCTATCAGCATGGCGAACGAGAGCAAGAGGGTCATCTGCATCTTCTGGTGCAGTTGCGACACCTATACTCGCTGTAATCTTTGCAGAGATTTGTTCTCTATTTTTATCAAGGTCAGAGTAAAAAACAAAAGGATTATTTGCAATTAACTTTCTTATATCTTCAGCAATTTGTAAACTAGCATATTTGTCTTTGTTTGGTAATAAGATTACAAACTCTTCCCCACCATATCTTGCTACTGTTCCTTTTTTACCAACCATTTTTACTAGTCGATTCGCAAGTTCACATAAGATTAAATTACCGCTTTGATGTCCAAAACTATCATTCACAGCTTTAAAATGATCGATATCAAGTAAAATTAATGATAAAGGTTCCCCTTTATTAGAAGAATCTAGCTTTCTAAACTCTTCTTCTAATAATCCTTCAAAATAACGATAATTATAAAGTTTTGTTAAAGCACAGCGCTCACTCTTATTCTTTGTTTCTTCATAGTGTCTGGCATTCTCAACGGCAACTGCTAAATAGGAAACGAGTAAATCGACAATCATTAATTGATATTTCTCATAGGATCTTTTTGAATTTGAAGCAAGAACAAGAACTCCTACAATCTGTTTATTACGGACGATAGGGACTGAGATAATGCTTTCAACCGACGTAGGTAGGTAGCCTTGAGTAATCTTTTTCCACTCTTCCTTTTTATGAAACAAGACAGCTTGTCCTGTTTGCCAGACGGTACCACCAATACCTTCGTTTTTCTGTAAAGGGGGAATAGAAAGAGTCTTTTGCACACCGCTTTCTACATAACGTATGAGATGCAATCCATCCTTTTTCACATCTAAGATATAAGCAAAATCTACGGGTAGGACAGTCGATAGCTTTTGAATAATTAAATCGAGAACCTCATCTACCTGTAGTCTCCCAGCTAACTGGTGACCTATTTCACTAGCTTTCTGTAGGTAGTAATTGACATTTTGACTCGCATAATATTGTTTAAAGAAAATCGATAGAGTAATGAATGGAATACCAACATAAAACGTTGCTATTAACCCCATTTCGGTATAAAGAATATATAAAATAATACCTATGGGAAATTGAATAAGTACAGTAATAGCTTGTTGTAAAGTATCCCGGGTAAAGAATCGGATCCGTTCACCGTTCAGTAATCGAAGTAGAAAGTTTATTACCATCTGGTTTGATAAGAACTTTGTTAATTCATAGGCAGCTGCAGGAATTATAAAAGCTAATGAAGCTAGATCATTTCCATCATGTGTACCACCAAACAAGTAGAAAACACATGCACTGATGATTGAGGTAATTAAAAATATTAATGAATTTAACGGAATTCGATAAAGCTCACTCCACCCAATTCTTACTGTTAGTAAGACCATCATGAAAGCGAATTGAGCAAATATTAGTTCAGCAAACATTCCAAATGAGAGAAAGACAGCTAAAGCAATCCCCTCATATAAAAAGATTGGGGTATTATTTAATTTAATTGGAAAAAAACCGACAATTGCAATTAGAATTAGATAGAATAATATATCCGTGCTATAGCTTGCAATGTCTGGCTTAGTTACTAGAAAGGTTAAATATGTTGAAGAAGGCACAAAAACAAGCCACAATAACCAGATGATTATTTTTGCACGTCGATTTGAATTCATGTCTTCTCCCCCCATTCTCTTATTTCATCAAATATATGTTATTTTAACAAATTTTCAGTTTTTTGTCACATGAAACTAGTACAATTTTCCTGTATTTCCAGAAACTTTTAGATCTTTTTACACTCTTCTACAATAAACGGTCTTACCTCAGAGAGAAAATACAGAGAACCTGTGACAATTAAAATGTCATCATTAGTAAGTGAATGCATTTTTTTAGTAATCATTCTATTCCAATTCTCATCAAAGTCTTTATTTTCAATTGTTGAAACATCAAATAATTCCTTTGCAGAACTAACTCGTGGAAAATCGAAGCTAGTGAAAGAAAGTGAATCCGCAACTTTTTCTAACGGGATAATCATGTCAGCTAATTTTTTATCTTTTAGTGCACAAAAAATAATATGAACCTTACTACCACTAAATCTTGCCTTAATTGTCTTAACTAAACTATCAATTCCCTCCGGATTATGGGCTCCGTCGATGATAATCGTTGGGTTATCACATAGGGTCTCAAACCTTCCGATCCATCTAGCTCTCCTTAGTCCATCTCTAATATGAGTTTCTTGAATATTAAAGTCTTGTTGTTGTTGCAAAACAGTTACTGCCATAAGTGAAAGGGCTGCATTTTTAACTTGATGGTCTCCCTTCATGGTAATTATCACATCTTGAAAAGTACAAGTTGGAGTCCGAACAGAAAATTCTTCTCCATCATCAACATGACGTTTATCTGTTAAATGGTAATCCAAACCTAAAGAATAGACTTGAGACTGTAATGAATTGGCTTTATCCAAGATTACTTTAATAGCTTCTTCCTGCTCAACGCTTGTTACTAGAGGTACACCCTCTTTAATAATTCCAGCTTTTTCAAAAGCTATCTCTGGTAAAGTTTCACCAAGAAGATTCATATGGTCATACCCGATATTCGTAATGACAGTTAAAAGAGGATTAATAATATTCGTAGAATCTAATCGTCCTCCTAGGCCTGTTTCAAAGACGACAATATCAATATCCTCTTGATTTCCAAAATAGTAGAAAGCCATCGCAGTAATGATTTCAAATTCTGTCGGAGAGCCAAGATCTGTAGACTCTAGCTCTAAGGCCAGAGGATAGATAATATTTGCTAATTTAACAATTTCATCGTCTGCTATAGGCTGACCATTTACACTAATTCTTTCGTTAAACACTTCAAAGAAAGGTGATGTAAATGTCCCCACATTATAGCCAGCACATTCCAACATATTGCGAAGATAACAAACAGTCGATCCTTTTCCATTAGTACCCGCTACATGGATCGCTTTTATCTTATTATGAGGTTGCTCAAGGCGATCCATCATCCATTCCATGCGCTTTAGACCAGGCTTTATGCCAAGTCTGAGTCTAGAATGAATCCAGTTGAGTGCTTCTTCATAGGTAGTAAACATTTTCATGTCCTCCAAAATAATAATAATTTCAAGTCAACATACTGAAGACGAATTCTACTAATAGAATTCGTCTCTTCAATACGTTTATGACTTTAATTCTTCAATACGAGCACTAACAGCATCTCTTTTTTCAATATAATCACTTTCTTTTGCTCGTTCTTCTTCAATTACCTGTGCAGGTGCTTTTTTAACAAAGCCCTCATTACTTAACTTCTTCTGAACACGCTCTACTTCTTTATCTAACTTTTCTAGCTCTTTACTTAATCTTTTTACCTCTTCATCAATATTTATTAAGCCCTCTAGAGGAAGAATAAGCTCTGCACCCGTTACAACGGCAGTCATTGATTTTTCAGTTGATTGTAAAGAGGTGGCAATGGTTAGTTCACTTGTATTACAGAATCTTTGAAGATATGAGCGATTCGTTTCTAATTGTTGAAGTACGCTCTCGTCTTTTGCTTTTATTTGTAGTTTAATTTGTTTACTCATTGGTGTATTTACTTCTGCTCGGATATTACGTACTGCACGAATCACATCCACTAATAAGCGCATATCACTAGCTGCTTGTTTATCTGTAAATTGCTCATTTACTGTTGGCCATTGTGCAACTGTAATGGATTCACCTTGGTGAGGTAGGTTTTGCCAAATTTCCTCAGTAACGAAAGGCATAAACGGATGTAATAGTCTCATTGTGTTATCTAATACATAGGCTAAAATAGATCTCGTTGTTTTCTTAGCTGCTTCATTCTCACCATAAAGTGGAAGCTTCGCCATTTCAATATACCAGTCACAGAAGTCATCCCAGATGAAGTTATATAATAAACGTCCAACTTCACCAAATTCATATTTATCTACAAGCTTTGTTACATTTTCAATTGTTTCATTTAATCGAGTTAGAATCCACTTATCCGCAACAGACTTTTCACCTGTTAAGTCAATCTCTTCATAGGTAAGTCCATCCATATTCATTAAAGCAAAACGTGAAGCATTCCAAATCTTATTCGCGAAATTCCAAGTTGCTTCAACCTTTTCAATACTAAAGCGTAGGTCCTGACCTGGTGAACTACCTGTAGATAAGAAATAACGCAGTGAGTCAGCACCATAATCGGCTATAACTTCCATTGGGTCAACACCGTTCCCAAGTGACTTACTCATCTTGCGCCCTTCTGCATCACGAACGAGACCGTGAATTAACACATCCTGGAATGGTCGTTCTCCTGTAAATTCTAATCCTTGGAAAATCATACGTGATACCCAGAAGAAGATGATGTCATAGCCAGTTACAAGAACGTTTGTCGGGTAGTAACGCTTATAATCCGCCGATTCTACATCTGGCCAACCCATCGTTGAAAATGGCCATAGTGCCGAACTAAACCATGTATCTAAAACATCATTATCCTGCTCCCAATTTTCAATATCCGTTGGTGGTTCATGATCTACGTATACCTCACCAGTCTCTTTATGATACCAGGCTGGGATACGGTGTCCCCACCAAAGCTGACGAGAGATACACCAATCACGAATATTTTCCATCCATCGTAGATATGTTTTCTCAAAACGATCAGGAACAAAATCAACTTTTTCTTCTTTAGATTGTAATTCAATCGCTTTGTCAGCAAGTGGCTGCATTTTAACAAACCATTGAGTGGATAAATAAGGTTCTACTACGGCTCCACTTCTCTCACTATGTCCAACAGAATGTAAATGATCCTCGATCTTAAATAGAACGCCAGCTTCTTGAAGATCTTTAACAATCTTTTTACGACATTCAAATCGATCTAAACCTTGATAATCCCCTGCATTTGCATTCATCGTTCCATCTTCATTCATTACAAGAACACGTTCTAAATTATGTCGATTACCAATTTCAAAGTCATTTGGATCATGTGCAGGAGTTATCTTTACCGCCCCGGAACCAAAATCCATATCAACATAATCATCTCCAACAATCTCAATTTCACGTCCTACTATCGGAAGAATAACTTTCTTCCCAATCAGGTGTTTGTATCGGTCATCTTCAGGATGAACCGCGATTGCTGTGTCACCAAGCATTGTTTCAGGTCGAGTTGTTGCAATTTCAATATGACCTGATCCATCAGCTAATGGGTAGCGCAAGTGATAAAAAGCCCCTTGTACATCTTTGTAGATTACCTCTATATCAGAAAGGGCAGTTTTTGTGGCTGGATCCCAGTTAATGATATACTCTCCACGGTAGATTAAACCTTTTTTGTATAATGATACGAAAACCTCTCTTACCGCTTTTGATAGACCTTCATCAAGAGTAAAACGTTCACGTGTATAATCAAGTCCTAAACCTAATTTAGACCATTGTTCTCTAATATGACCTGCATATTCTTCTTTCCATTTCCATGATTCTTCTAGAAATTTCTCACGGCCAAGGTCATATCGTGTTTTTCCTTCCTCACGAAGCTTACCTTCAACCTTTGCTTGAGTTGCGATACCTGCATGATCCATTCCTGGCAACCATAGTACATCATAACCCTGCATTCGTTTAATTCTTGTAAGTATATCTTGTAAAGTCGTATCCCATGCATGCCCTAAGTGTAACTTACCAGTTACGTTAGGTGGTGGGATTACAATCGTATAAGGTTCTTTTTTAGGGTCACTTGTTGCCTCAAAAAACTTACCCTTAAGCCAATATTCATAACGATTTGCTTCGATTGTGGTTGGATCATATTTCGTTGGCATTGTTTGTTCTTTTTCCATCATGTGTCCTCCTTCGAACTTTTCAAAAAAATTCCAAAATAAAAACTCCATTCATCCAATAAAGGACGAAAGGAGTTAATTTCCGCGGTACCACCTTTTTTCTTTAACAATACAAAAAAATATATTATTTAAGCTCTCTAACGATAACGGCATCTGCCGGCTATTACTACTTGAGGAAACCTCCAATCATAATAGCTACTCAAGGGCGACCTTCCAATTTAACCATCCTAAGAAATCTCACAGCTAATGATTTCTCTCTCTGAAGGTGTTAACATTGTACTCTTCCCAATCACTGTATGTTTATATAAAAATTTAATTGCATTCATATCTTTTATATATAGTACCTAAAAAATGTTCGTAACGTCAATAATCTTCTCCAAATTTTTAATATTTTATACTGCAGTATATGAAACATGCTTAAAAATGGAACTTAAATATTTTGTTTTGCATATTTTAGTAATATCAACAGAATGCTGCATTAGGAGGACTATGTATGAGAAGACGTTTTAGACATTATTCTTATCCCCCTTGGTTAAGGCAAACACGTGCCATTTGTGTACAGTTTATTATCCCTATAACCATATTCCAAGGTATCCGTACCATATTACTTCCAACAACTTTTGATGTAATTTTACTGGCCATATTCATTTTATTAGCAGTTTCCCTACATTTAGAATGGCTATAAAAATATCCCATACACTTTTACTATGTATGGGATTGGTTTTCTTCCTGATTCAATTCTAGTTCTTCTAGTTCTTCTTGTTCTTTTCTTCTTCTCTCATCTTCCACAATGGTAGTAAGGAAAAACTCAATATTTTTCAGTTGCCAGTAGGCTCTTTGAAGAGAGGCAACAAATTGACGCTCGCTCATTGAACTGTTACTGTTTTCATATTTATAAACACAACGATAGATAGGTTCAGGGAATGCCATATAGCTTAGAAAAAGAAGGAGCTCTTCTTCCTTTAGCGGATAGTACTTTCTATAAGTTGAAAGCCATTCAAAACAATCGTAGCTTTGTATTGGATAGGTATGGAGGGTGCGATAAAAAAATAGGACAAGATCATTTATTGGAGTTCCTACTTTTGAATCTTCTAGGTTACAAAAGTATCCACTTCCGTTTTTATCGAATAGAAAATGCCTAACAGAAAGCTTGCCATGATTTAAAACTGTTCTGTTTTTTTTCGTTTCTTTTATTTTTTCATACCATTCTTCTAACTTCATATAAGCAAAATTACTGCCTTGGGTAGTTTCATGATAAATGGAACAGAATTGCAACTCAAAGGGTGACATATACCATTTATTTTCACACTTTGTAATGAAGTTTTCTAAAAACTCTTTCCTCTTATCCCACTGTTCTATGTGGAAACGATAATGCTCAGAAACTTCTTGCTCTTCCACTTCAAACTCTTTAGACGAATAAGAGTGTAGTCTTGCTAATTCTTTAAAAAGTAATTGGTGTCGATCATCCCGCTCTTTTCCGAGTTCATTACTATACCACGGCATTAAGTAATGATATTTATTATCATATAAAGTTAAAAAGTGATTATCAACAGTACCATGTATTGGGACTATTTTAGTGTAACCACTTTTATATAGTTTGTGAATAATCGTAGGAAACTCAAGCGCACGCCTTGCTGAAATCGTTTTTAGTGCAAATACGCCATTTTTGGTATACACCTTTTTGACTTTACCATATTCCTCTATAAAATCTGCCTTAAGATTATACCGCTTTAGAATCGGCCCATAATAATTTATTAGATTTTCAGACATAAGGGCCACACACTCACTTTCTTATAGAATTTACAAATCTTAACTTCTAGGTAAAAATCCGTACCTAACCTAGGTAATGGTTAAATAAAAACAGGTGAGGAGAAAATACTCACTCACACTGTTTTGTTTGTATAATAGTCTTTATTTCTTACTTACCGTCACTGGAATGTAGAGTAATTGACCTTCACTAACATCATGGTTTAAATCGATATCATTTACTCTTAAAAGATGTTGAACATTTACTTCATATCGTTCAGCAATGATATCTAATGTATCTCCCTGCTGTGCAATACAAATCTTCATCTTTGTAAAATCCTCATCGTCATCACGTGCAAATATTTTAGTTAAGTATAAAGCATTTTCACTTCTTTTACCTGATGCTTGTTGCTCATGTTCACCATCATTCTTTGGTGCATCTTTCATATTCGCAGCAACTTTCTCTTTTTCTCTTCCTTGTGGAGCCCATTTTTGACTGTCTTCGGCTCTACTCTTCATCCCAATTTGCATTACCGGTTGTTTAACCTCTTCAACAGCATCATCAACAGCATCATTTACCACTTCATCAACTTTGTCGATATCCTCGTGATAAGCTTCTTTTCTTCCTTCTATTTCAAAAGGAGTGTACAAATCTGATTCTTCTTCAGGTTCGTCATTTTCAGAAGTATCTTCTTGTTCACTAACAACAGGTGAAAGATCTTCTTCTAGCTCTTCAAGTTCCTCTGTTTCTTGCACTTCATTTCTTGCATAAGTATTATCTTCTTTTTGTTCATTCCATTCCCTAGTTGCAACAAAAGGTGAAAGTTCATCCTCATTACTGCTTGGGTTGTTATCGATTTCGTTGTTCACTTCATTAGTATCGAAGCGGTCCTCTTGTTCATTTTCCAGTGAAGGAACACTTTGCTGACTTCCATAAATTCCACTTATCGATAAATCAGCAACTAATTGAAGACATCCATTTCGCGGCAATTCATAATCAAATGAATCAATAGCTACATAGACATCATCCAAGTTTTGAATTCTGTTCTTAGGTATGGTTACATCTACTGGGAATCTGTGTTTAAGCTCACTAACTCCATCCTCACGAGTTGTAACTTGATTAACTACTCTTAAGGCAGTGTAATCCCTAGGTTCTTCATCCTCTGAACGATTTTCATCTATGCGATATTCCCCTGATAGTTGTAATGCCCCTCGAATCGAAACATACTGATCATGTTCTTGAATAACAATATCTGGGTCTAGTGTAATTGAAACAAGCTCTGATACTTCCTGTCCCTTTTGAAACCAGACTGACTCTTCTACAGAAAATCGTAAGCACGATTGATTATCTGATGCCAAAGTCTATTCCTCCTTTCAGTTCCAACGAAACTTTTTACTATGACAATACAGATTTATGTCCGGAATCAGTGTTTTATGATTAAAATTTAATAAAAAGGCCCTTGTGTTAAAATTATTTTACTCTGAACTCAGACCGTTCCTTTGCGCTACAGGCACTTGCTTTCCGCGGGGAGGGATGGGAGCCTCCTCGGCGTTAACGCCTGTGGGGTCTCCCACTTCCCTCATTTCCCGCAGGAGTCAAGTGCCTTTCGCTCCAATCCACTCTACTCTAGTTATAAACCATCAATCTCTATTTGAAATAAATAAAGCAAAAAAAAAAGACGAGCCTCTCACTTAGTGAGGAGCTAGTCTCTTGTTATTATTTATTGAGTATTTCAAATGATTTTTCTGCTGCTTGGATTGTTTTTTCGATGTCTTCGTCTGTATGGGCTGTTGAGAGGAACATTCCTTCGAATTGGGAAGGTGGAAGGAAGATTCCTTGGTTAGCCATTTCTTTAAAATAGGCTGCAAAATAATCTAGATTAGATTTTTTTGCTTGGTCATAGTTCGTAACTTCTTGTTCGTTAAAGAAGTATCCTACCATTGAGCCTGCACGAGTAAATGTACAAGGTACATTATACTTTTCTGAGGCAGCTTTTAATCCTTCAATTAAGCGGTCTGCTTTTCTTGAGAACTCTTTGTATGATCCAGGAGTTAATTGGATTAAAGTCTCGTAACCAGCCGTCATCGCTAGAGGGTTTCCTGATAAGGTTCCAGCCTGGTAGATAGGTCCACTTGGTGCCACTTGCTGCATGATTTCAGCTTTACCACCGTAGGCCCCTACTGGTAGACCACCACCAATGACCTTACCTAGACATGTTAAGTCTGGAGTTACTCCGTAGTAGCCTTGTGCACAATTGTAATCAACACGGAACCCAGTCATAACTTCATCAAAAATTAGCAATGAGCCGTATTTCTCAGTTATGTTTTTCAATTCTTGTAAGAATCCTTCTTGTGGTGTAACAACACCCATATTACCAGCTACTGGCTCTACGATAATACAAGCTATATCTTCACCATATTGTTCGAAAGCATATTTCACACTTTCTAAGTCATTAAATGGTACAGTAATTGTATTTTGTGCAACACTCTCTGGAACTCCCGGACTGTCTGGCAAGCCTAGTGTAGCTACACCTGAACCCGCTTTGATTAATAGAGAATCACCGTGTCCATGATAACAACCTTCAAATTTCATAATTTTGTTTCGTTTTGTATAGCCTCTTGCTAAACGCAAGGCACTCATCGTTGCTTCAGTACCCGAACTTACCATTCTCACAACTTCTATGGATGGAACACGTTCAATGACTAACTTCGCCATTTCATTTTCAATTAAAGTAGGTGCACCAAAGCTTGTCCCACGTTCAGTTACTTTTTTGAGTGCTTCAACAACTCTTGGATTAGAGTGTCCATGAATTAGTGGACCCCATGATAAAACATAATCTATGTATTCATTTCCATCAATATCGTATATCTTCGAACCTTCACCACGTTCAATAAAAATCGGATCCATATTGACTTGCTTAAATGCACGTACGGGACTGTTTACACCACCTGGCATTAACTTTCCTGCTTCTTTAAAAGCTTCCAAAGACTTCGTATAGCTACGCATAGACAGATCTCCTTTTTTGTATTCTAAAGTTTTAAAAGAAGGTAGACACTCGTCTACCTTTTTTATTTATTCTATTCTTACTTAGACAACCATCTAGCTACATCTTTTGCAAAATAAGTTATGATTAAATCAACACCAGCACGTTTCATGCCAATCAGCATTTCCTGAACAATTTCTTTCTCATTTATCCAGCCATTTGCAGCAGCTGCCTTAACCATTGAATACTCTCCACTCACGTTATAAGCGACTACAGGAACATTATAATTATTCTTCACATCACGGATAATATCCATATATGATAGAGCTGGTTTAACGATTAAAAAGTCTGCACCCTCAAGTAGGTCTGACTCTGCCTCACGTAATGCTTCAGCACGATTTGCCGGATCCATTTGATACGTTTTACGATCACCAAATTGCGGAGAACTATGTGCAGCATCACGGAACGGGCCATAAAATGCAGATGAATATTTAACTGCGTATGACATTATCGGAACATGCTGAAACCCAGCTTCATCTAAGCCATAACGGATCGCTGCTACAAAACCATCCATCATGTTTGATGGTGCGATAATATCTGCACCAGCCTTAGCCTGGCTGATTGCCGTTCTAGCTAATAAATCTAACGTTGGATCATTTAGCACTTGTCCTTCTTCTACGATCCCACAGTGTCCATGTGAAGTGTATTGGCATAGACAAGTATCTGCAATCACAACAAGTTCTGGGAATGACTCCTTAATCACTTTAATCGCGCTTTGAACAATCCCATTATCATGATAGGCTTCTGTTCCTAGTTCATCTTTGTTTGCAGGTACCCCAAACACAATTACTGATTTAATACCAAGGTCCACAACTTCTTGCATTTCAGCAACAAGTAAGTCTAACGAGAAATGATATACCTCTGGCATTGAAGGTACTGGATTTTTAATATTTTCACCTTCAACGACAAAGATTGGATAAATTAGGTCTTCTTTATGTAAGTATGTCTCTCTAACAAGTCCTCTTAAATTTTCAGTGTGTCGTAATCTTCTGTGTCTTGTAAACTGAAGCTCACTCATGTTTATTCCTCCCTTTTCGTGGGTTGATTATAATAATGTATGATTTCTTCTAGTAAGTTATCGGTTGTATAACGACTAGGACAAATTTGTACTCTAAGGCCAGATTCTATAGCCGTTTGTTTTGCAATAGGTCCTATGCAAGCAACTACCATCTTATCGATGCCTTCCAGTTTGTCTGCAGTATTTCCGATAAGCTTTAAAAAGTACGTAACAGTAGAAGAACTAGTAAAGGTTACAACATCGATATGAGGCAATTCGCTTACTAGTTTTTCTTTCATGTTTTCATTAGCTACAGTATTGTAGACGATTAAATCGTTTACTTCTACACCTATTGACTCTAATTCGTGAACTAGTAACTTCCTAGACAAATTTCCTCTTGCTAGCATAATACGGCTATTGGATTGGACATAAGATTTTAATATATCTACTAGACCCTCAGCCACAAATTCATTAGGAACAATATCTGCTCTATAGCCCCGTGTTGCTAATGCCTCAGCTGTCTTTGAACCAACTACCGCAATTCGGGGTAATTTCTGTTCTTGTAGAGGCAGTTTTTCAAATAGATTAAAAAAGAAATCAACACCATTCTTACTAGTAAAAACAAGCCAATCAAAAGATGAAGCTTTTTTTATCTCTTCAAATAATTCAGTTTCTGCTCGATTTGGATATGTAAATGAAAGGAGTGGAATCTCAATCGGGACCCCACCTGCTTTCCTTATTTTTTCTGAGAAGTCAGAAGCCTGTTCCCTACCTCTAGTTACTAGTATTTTCTTTCCATGTAGAGGTTTGGTCTCACTCATTACTTATCTAACTCCGCTTTCACCTTATCTATTAGGGTTTTTGCACCAGCCTCAGTAAGTTTTTTAGCAACTTCACTTCCAACCTCGATAGGGTTAATGCCAACTCCCGTTTCTTTATAAATTGTTTTTCCGTCTGGTGAACCAACTAAACCAGTAAACACGATTTCATTATTCTCATTTATTTGGGCAAAACCAGCAATCGGAACCTGGCATCCACCCTCCATTTTATGAAGAAAAGTTCTTTCAGCCGCTACAGTACGCTCCGTAACTTCATCATTTAAAAGGGAAAGAATCCTGTGCATCTCTTGATCGTCTTCTCGACATTCAATTGCTAGTGCACCTTGCCCAACAGCTGGCACACAGTCTTCGTTATTGAGATATTCTGTTACAACATCATCAGACCAACCCATTCTTACTAAACCGGCTGCTGCCAAAATGATTGCATCGTAATCTTCATTTTGCAATTTCGCTAAGCGTGTATCAATATTTCCGCGAATCCATTTAATTTCAATATCGTCACGTTTAGCAAGAAGCTGTGCCGAACGTCTTAACGAACTAGTTCCCACTACAGCTCCAGGCGGAAGGTCGTCAAACTTAATATGGTCTTTTGAGATCAATACATCGCGGTAGTCTTCACGTTTAGGAACACACCCAATCATAAGACCCTCAGGTAAAACTGCCGGCATATCTTTCATGCTATGAACAGCCATATCAATTTCTTTATCTAGCATTGCTTGCTCAATCTCTTTTACAAAAAGGCCCTTACCTCCGACCTTCGATAATGTAACATCAAGAACTATGTCACCCTTGGTTACAAATTCCTTTACTTCAAAATCACAGTCTGCACCTAGCTCTTTTAATTTGTTAATAACCCAATTTGTTTGAGTTAAAGCAAGTTTACTTTTTCGTGACCCAACAATAACTTTTCTCACACTAACTAACCTCCTAATTATGTATACCACATATGAAATCTAGATAAGCTTCCAGATAAGAAATAATTGATTAATAATACTAAAAATGAAGCTATATTCCACAAGGCTATAGACTTTCCTTGTAGCCCCTGAACAACCCTCTTATATAAATAAAAGCTATACACTGTTATTACTGAAAATGAACCTAATACTTTTGCATCATAAAGTTGAAAGTCTTGCAACTTTATGTAAGCCCATAATACTCCTAAAATTAGTGATAGTAAAAGCATTGGTACTCCAATGACATTTAATACATAAGACATGTGATCGAGTTTTGATAAATCCTGAATACGTAATAATTGTTTTCCCCATTTTTTCTTCTTAAGGAGATTGTATTGTATTAAATAAAGAATCGAGAATACAAATGAAAGGGAAAATGCTCCATAAGATAAAATGGCCATTGTAATATGAATCATTAATAGTTCGGATATCAGCTGGCCAGCTTGTGCAGTAGATTCATATTGTACAGGTGCAAATGTATGAAGTGCCATTATAAAGAAACCTAGTATATTTGTAAAAAAGACAATAAAATCTACTCGTAATAAGCGATTTATTGCTAAGGAGAGAGTAATTAGAACCCATGCATAAAAGTAAAGCCCTTCAAAGACCGTTAATATTGGAAATCTTCCTGTTTCAATTACACGGTAAATTAAAAAAAACGTTTGAGATAGCCATACAAATGCAAGTAACCAGAAGGCAGTAAGATTAGCCTTCCGGTTGTTATGTAGAAAATCAATAAAGTATAATAGCACACTAAGTGCGTATATAATAACCGTTAATTCATGTAATCTTGTGATATTTAACTCTGTCATGTTAGATTATTTCCTCTCCAAAAAGATTCTAACATCTGATTACTAAGGAAAACTTAGCTATAGAAGTCTATCTACATTTTAGCACGTTTGTTGACATAGTGTTTAATTGGGTTAATAAAGATATAAAACCCCACTTTATGCTGTTTAAGTGGGGTTTTTAGCAACATTTATTGAACAAGTACTCAGTGAAAAGCCGCACCTTTATTAAGATTGTAGGGAAGCCTGTCTAACAGGAATAGATATATTATCTTGTTTCCCAGTAGTAACACTTGCTTGTGCACTCTGTTCAGCCTTAACAGATTCTTCTATATCAAAAATTTTCATAAATAGTTTTAGTGATTCTTCGGCATTTGGTTCAGCCGCAATTTCTTTTGCTCGAAGGATTGGGTCTTTTAATAACTGATTAATAATACTTTTCGTGTGTTTATTAAGCACTTTCTTCTCACGCTCTGTCAAATTAGGCATCTTACGCTCAATACTTTCCATCGTCTCTGCTTGAATAGCTAGAGCCTTATTGCGAAGTGCAGAAATAACAGGTACAACACCAAGTGTATTTATCCAGTTCTTAAATTCAATAATTTCTGCTTCAATCATTATCTCGATAACTTCAGCAGCCTTCTGACGTTCTTGCATATTGGCTTCCACAATGCCTTCTAAATCATCAATATCATATAAAAAGACACTGTCTAAATCCGCTAAGCTTGGGTCAAGATCCCTAGGAACAGCAATGTCTACCATAAACAATGGACGCCCTTTTCTTAATCGTTCAACATGGACCATCATATCTTTAGTAATAACAAAGTCCTTTGCACCAGTTGAACTAATCATAATATCAGCATCAATTAACGCACATTGTAGTTCAGCAATTGACTTCGCTTCTCCAGCAAAGCGCTCAGCTAAACTTTGTGCTTTTTCAAAAGTACGATTAATTACCGTTACTTTTTTGACACCGCTACCATGAAGATTTTGTAGAGCTAATTCACCCATTTTTCCAGCACCTAAAATAAGAACATTCTTGTTAGCTAAATCACCAAATATTTTTTTGGCAAGCTCAACCGCTGCATAACTGACAGAAACTGCGTTCGCACCTATATCAGTTTCAGAATGTGCTCGTTTAGCTAGAGT
This sequence comes from Cytobacillus suaedae, assembly GCA_014960805.1. Classification (GTDB taxonomy): domain Bacteria; phylum Bacillota; class Bacilli; order Bacillales; family Bacillaceae_L; genus Bacillus_BV; species Bacillus_BV suaedae. The sequence goes on from CP063163.1 coordinate 3,411,289, forward strand.
AATTGCTTGCTTAAATAAATGATTAAAGACTGTCCCAACCGTATTCTCTTCCTGTGCCTTTAGGAAACTCGAACGTACTTGACCAAGTATTTGAGTTTCACCAACAACCATTGAATTAAGACCACAGGAAACATTGAATAAATGTTCGATTGCTCCGTCATTTTCATATATATTTAAGTACGGTGTGAATTCTTCCTTATTAATATGAAACCATTCAGCTAAGAAAGACTTCACATAATGTCTCCCAGTGTGCAACTGATCAACAACCGCATAAATCTCTGTTCGATTACATGTTGAGATAATTATATTTTCAAGAATGCTCTTCTTGTTCTTTAATGTTTGCATAGCAATTGCTAATTCAGATTCATTGAATGTAAGCTTTTCACGAATTTCAACAGGGGCAGTCTTATAATTTAGTCCTACTACTATAATATGCATAGATTATTACACCCCCAAAAAAAGTTTTAAATATAGTTTCTATTGAACTCAACTTATATTATAACATGTCAAAAATATAGTAATTAAAAAATATGTGAACAGATTATGAACTCATATGTTAAGATTAATTAGTAATTTATCATATTTACCTTTTTTCACTTCTACCAAAGAAGTGACGAATTCTGTCGACATAGTACATCAGATACAATAGCAAATTTTACGGATTTAATCAAGTAAGATGTATGTATTATTAGGAGGATTATATGAAGAAACAAGGCGTATTTCCTGGTATTATACTTATAGGGATTGGTATTTACTTCCTCTTACAACAATTAAATATATCAGTTTTTAGTGGCTTTTACACATGGCAGACCTTAATTTTAATTATTGGTACAGCACTTCTTATCCAATCCTATACGAGCAACGACCATAGTAATATTGTTGCTGGCGTCATTTTAGTAGGATTTGGAATTCACTTTCACAGTGCAAATACTCTATCATTTTGGCCTAAACATTATGGAATGCTAATATTAATTATTGCGTTAGGCTTGTTATTACGTTACTTCAAAACAAAAGCCGGGCTCTTTCAAAGTTTACTTTTATTATCCATTTCTGTCCTAATTCTTTATTATGATAAATTTATTAATTCACTCGGATTTTTGGAAAACAGCTTTTCCTTTATTATAAAATTTTGGCCAGTTATTTTAATTGGTACCGGTTTTTACCTATTATTTATTAAAAAAAGGTAATTTATACTTTATTTACATAGGAACAAAAGCGCAAGTGCCTTGATCAGCCCCGACAAGCAAATGTTCTGTGACATAAAAAGTCTGCACTTTGACTTTTTATGTCGCAGGTTATTTGACCTCGAGGGGCTAGGCACTGGAGCTGGACGAGGTGAATCTTTGTCTTAATTATCCTCATGGTTACTATGTTTATATTATTAACCATGTAAAAAACGAGACAGCTCATGCTCTGTCTCGTTTGCTTTTAATTATAATACTGCTTTCAAAAATTCTTGTGTTCTTGTTTCCTTCGGATGATTAAAGAGCTCTTCTGGTTTACCTACTTCAACAATTTTGCCATCATGCATGTAAACAACCCAATCTGCTACTTCCTTCGCAAATCCCATTTCATGAGTAACGACAACCATTGTCATTCCTTCTTCTGCTAGCTCCTTCATTGTTGATAGAACTTCACCTACTAGCTCAGGGTCAAGGGCAGATGTTGGTTCATCAAACAACATAATCTCCGGTTTCATTGCTAATGCTCTTGCAATGGCTACACGCTGCTTTTGTCCACCTGATAATTTCGAAGGATAGACATTTTCTTTATCAGCTAATCCAACTTTTTGTAATAACTCTCTCCCATGGCGAAGAGCTTCTTCCTTGGACATTTTTTTCAACTGTGTTGGTGCCTCGATTACATTTTCAATAACTGTTTTATGAGGAAATAAGTTAAAATGTTGAAAAACCATGCCCACGCTTTGCCTAACCTTATTTAAATCATGAGATTTTGGATCAATTACTTCATCAGCTATTGTGATAGTTCCATTGTCTTTTATCTCAAGAAAATTTAAGCAACGTAATAAAGTACTTTTGCCTGAACCACTTGCTCCAATTAAACAAACAACATCACTTTCTTTTACGATAAAATCAATATCTTTTAATACATGTAAGGAACCAAAAGATTTATTTAGCTTTTCTACCTTAATCATAACTTCCTTATTCATCAATTAAACCTCCTTCTTAATCACTTGCTGCAAGCTTTTTCTCTAAGATTCCAACAAGAATTGTCATTACTAATACTAGGAATAAGTAATAAACTGCAACGATTAATAAATAGGTCATATTATCAAAAGTTTGTGATCCTAATGTGGTAGAAACATTGAATAGCTCATTAAATCCTATGAATGCTGCAAGAGAGGAGTCTTTCAATCCGATTATAAACTGATTACCTAATGGGGGGAGGGCCCTACGAAAAGCTTGGGGTAAAATAATTCTTCTCATTGTCAATGCTTTGCTCATTCCCAAGGATCGTCCTGCTTCCATTTGGCCTTTATCTATTGACTGTATAGTTCCTCGGAAAATCTCTGCAATATACGCTCCATTATGGAAGGCTAACCCTAACGTAACAGACCAGAACGAAGATATGTTCAAGCTAGTTAATCCAAAATAAAATATAAAAATTTGAACAATTAATGGTGTCCCACGGACTAAGAAAATGTATATATCCGCTATTTTATTTAGGAATTTGTTTCCAGATATTTTTAAAAAAGCAAAAAACAGACCAATAAATACTGCAATAAATATTGAAACAGCCGTCACATTAAGTGTCATGAGCATTGCTTTTAGGAAGATATCAAACGTATCAATAAACTCTGAAAATACATGTAGAAAGCTTGGCATTTAACCTCATCTCCTTTTTAACAAGATTTGTAAATAGATGAAGAAACGAATGTGCATTTTAGGTAAATACACATTCGCTTGCGTGTTCCTACTTATTCTTCTGGGTCCACTGTAATGTCTTCACCAAAAAACTCTTCACTAATTTTCTTTAATGTGCCATTTTCTCTTAAGGTTTGAAGTGCTTCATTTACTTTTTCTAAAAGAACTTCGTTATCTTTTGCAATCCCAATTGCCTGTTCACTTCTTCCAAGAAGTTCTCTTGCATCAATCTCTAACCCTGCACCGATTGCCTCTTTACCAGTAATGAAATCAGTAATTACGGCGTCATGTTTTCCAATGCTTAATGCTTCTAATGCCGTAACATCACTATCGTATAAAATGACATTGTCAGTTTGCTCTTTGGCAGTATCAGCGTAAGTTGATCCCTTTGAAACAGCTATTTCTAAGTCTTTTAGGTCATCGAATGTTTTAATATCACTATCAGGCCTTACAAAAATCTGAGGACCTGAATAATAATAAGGAGTAGAAAAACTAATATGTTCTAAACGATCCGGTGTGATGGTATGACTTGCTACAGCAGCATCAAATCGACCCGTTTTAACACCTTCTACGATACTATTAAACTTAAATTTCTTTTGAACCGGTTCTAAACCAAGCTCCTTTGCGACAGCTTCCGCAACACTGATGTCAAAACCCGACATAACTCCATCCCCGTCTGTCGTACTGAATGGTTTAAACTCTCCAGATGCGGCATATGTAAATTTATCAGCCTCAACTAGCTTCATACCATCTGTAGTTGTTTCTTTCCCTCCACATGCAGCTAACAAACCAATTACTAATAATAAACTAAACAGTGTTGCTAGTCCTTTTCTCATGTAATAACTCCCCCTTAGTTTTATTATTTAAGCCTATATATTTATGTTAACAATAAGTAGGTTTTTCCACAAAATTGGAAATCAGGGATATTCACTGATAATTCAGGATATAGTATGGTTTTACATAGTGGTCATTTAAATTTAACAGTAATCCCTTATAATACTCCCATTTCCTTCCGATTCCCTTATATCCTACAAATTCATATAAAAAAAGCTGAAACAGGACATTACATCCTATTTCAGCTTCAATTTCTACATATAACTTTGGATAACACTCCAGGCTTTTTCCTTCCCAAGGCCAGTTTCAGATGAAAATAAAACGAGTTGGTCTGATGGGTCAAAGTCTAATGTTTCTCGAACTACTTTTAAGTGCTTTTCCCATTTCCCCTTTGGGATTTTATCAGCCTTTGTTGCTACAACGATAACTGGGATTTCATAATGTTTGACAAAGCCATACATTGTAACGTCATCTTTGGATGGGGGATGACGAAGGTCAACTATAAGAATCACAGCTCTTAACTGTTCTCTTGATGTTAAATATGTCTCTATCATCTTGCCCCATATTTCACGTTCCCTTTTGGATACCTTTGCATAACCATAACCAGGAACATCTACAAAATGTAAGACCTCATTAATCAGGTAAAAGTTCAAAGTTTGTGTTTTTCCTGGCTTTGAAGAGGTCCTAGCTAGATTTTTTCGATTTAACAGCTTATTGATAAATGATGATTTACCTACGTTTGATCTACCAGCTAAAGCGAACTCTGGCAAATTTGTTTCAGGATATTGATCAGGCTTTACAGCACTAATTACAATATCAGCACTTGTTACTTTCATTTTTACTCTCCTACCAATGCGTGTTCTAGTACTTCATCTAAATGCGACACTAAAACAAATTCTAATTCCTTTCGAACACTTTCAGGGATATCGTCTAAGTCTTTTTCATTATCCCTTGGCAAAATCACTTTAGTCAACCCTGCACGGTTAGCACTCAAGGATTTTTCCTTTAGACCACCAATAGGTAAAACTCTACCACGTAATGTGATCTCCCCTGTCATTCCTACTTCTTTCCTAACCGCTCTACCAGTAAGTGCTGATATGAGAGCAGTAGCAATCGTAATACCTGCAGAAGGTCCATCTTTTGGTACAGCACCTTCAGGAACATGGATATGAATATCATTTTTTTCATTAAATTCTGGATCTATTTTTAATTCATTTGCACGTGATCGAATATAGCTAAATGCAGCCTGAGCTGATTCCTTCATGACATCACCAAGCTTACCTGTTAAAACAAGCTTACCTTTTCCAGGTGCAATGGACACTTCAATTGACAGTGTATCACCACCAAAGGCTGTATAAGCAAGCCCTGTTGCTACCCCAACTTGGTCCTCAAGCTCTGCTTGTCCGTATCTAAAGTTCGGTTTGCCTAAAAACTCTTCAAGGTTTTTTTCTGTAACTACCACTCGTTTACGTCCTTCACCAACAATGATTTTTGCTGCCTTACGACATATAGTAGCTAGTTGTCTCTCTAAACTACGAACACCAGCCTCACGTGTATAGTAACGTATAATATTCTGAATTGCTTCGTCACGCATTTGAATTTTCCCTTTATTTAACCCGTGCTCCTCAATTTGCTTAGGAAATAAGTGATCTTTGGCGATATGTACTTTCTCTGGTTCTGTATAGCCAGCTATCGTAATAATTTCCATTCTATCTCGAAGAGGACCAGGTATCGTTGCAAGATTATTTGCAGTTGCGATAAACATAACCTTCGATAAGTCATATGGTTCCTCAATAAAATGATCACTAAAGGTACTATTTTGCTCAGGATCTAATACTTCTAGCATCGCTGAAGAAGGATCACCACGGAAATCGTTAGACATTTTATCAATCTCGTCAAGTAGGAAAACAGGATTAATTGTACCTGCTTTTTTCATCCCTTGGATAATTCTACCAGGCATTGCTCCTACATATGTTCTACGATGTCCTCTTATTTCTGACTCATCACGAACTCCACCTAAAGATATTCTTACAAAGTTTCTTCCAAGTGATTTAGCTACCGACCTTGCAAGTGATGTTTTACCAACACCTGGAGGTCCAGCCAAGCAAAGGATTGGCCCTTTAAGCGATTGTGTTAATTGCTGCACGGCTAGGTACTCAAGCACACGTTCTTTAACCTTTTCTAAACCATAATGGTCTTTCTCTAAAATCTCTTCAGCTCTGTTTATATCTAACTGGTCAGTTGTTGCCTTCGTCCAAGGTAAAGAAATTAGCCACTCTATATAGTTACGAATAACTGCACTTTCAGCTGAGGTTGAAGGTATTTTTTCATAACGATCCAATTCTTTAAAAGCTATTTCTTCAATATTAGTAGGCATCTTGGCATTTTCGATTTTTTCTTTCAAGGAAGTTACTTCACCTGTTTTGCCTTCTTTATCACCAAGTTCTTTTTGAATAGCCTTCATTTGTTCTCTAAGGTAATATTCCTTCTGTGTACGTTCCATTGAACGTTTAACACGCTGACCTATTTTCTTTTCTAATGATAATACTTCTTTCTCATTATTAATAATGGAGATGACCTTATCCATACGCTCTTTAATATCAAGCGTTTCTAGTATTTCTTGTTTTTCTTTTAATTTTAATGGTAAGTGTGAAGCAATGATATCAGCAAGACGACCAGGTTCCTCAATGTCAGTTACAGTTGAGTATGTTTCGGCTGATATTTTTTTCGATAGTTTTATGTACTGCTCAAAGTATTCAAGCATAGTCCGCATTAAAGCTTCACTTTCAACATCTTTCTCAGGGTCATCTTCAAACGTTTCAATTTTTGAAGATATATAGTCTCCCTCATCATAGAACTCTATAAGGCGAGCACGAGTTAGCCCTTCAACTAGAACACGAATTGTCCCGTTTGGTAGTTTAAGCATCTGCTTAACTTGAGTTAATGTTCCCATTGTGAAGATATCGTCTTCAGTTGGATCGTCTATAGAGACATCCTTCTGTGTTGTTAAAAAGATTTTATGTTCTTCTACCATTGATTTCTCAAGAGCTTGAATGGATTTATCCCGACCAACATCTAGGTGCAAAACCATTGTTGGATAGACGAGTAAGCCCCTAAGTGGTAAAAGAGGAACAATGATTTCATTATTATTCACTGCAAACACCTCTAAATTACAAGATTATACGTTTTCTTTTTTCAATTCTATCTTATTTGTTTTCTAGTGTCTAATCTGGGCCCTTTTAAAAGTAAAATGACTTCGACTCATACTTTATGTATTGTTAGCTGTCGAAGTCACTAAACACATTATACTGATTCTTTCTTAGAATAGGTTGCAGTAGCAGGTAGAATTGTTTCAGTTTGTTTGAAACTAGAACGATCTAAAGCTATTTTGAATACCTCTTCTAAATGAGTAACTGGCACAATTTCGATTCCATCAATTTCCTGTAAAATAGCCTGCATGTTTTCTGAAGGGATAATGACTTTTTTTGCACCTGCGATTTTTGCTGCCTTTATTTTAGCAACAACTCCACCAATAGGCTTTACATTGCCATGGATACTAATTTCTCCTGTCATGGCAACTGTATTATGAATAGGTATCTCATGGATTGCCGAATAAATACCTGTTGCCATTGCAATACCCGCAGATGGCCCATCAATCGGAATTCCACCAGGGAAATTAACATGGATATCATAATTTGAAGCTTGTACACCCATTGAACGTAAAACAGTAATTACATTTTCAATGGATCCTTTTGCCATACTTTTACGACGAATTGACTTCCCTTTATCCCCAATGCTTTCTTCTTCAACAATTCCTGTTATATTAATAGATCCATTTTCTTGAGCCGGAATAACAGTTACTTCAATTTCTAATAAAGAGCCTGTATTTGGACCATAGACTGCCAAACCATTTACTAATCCTATCTTAGACTCTTCATTTATCTTTCTTTCATGTCGTGGGCTCATTTGACTTGAATGGATAACCCACTCTATATCTTCTTCACGAATAAAGTCTCTTTCTTCCGTTATCGCAAGCCCAGCAGATATCTGGACCATATTAACTGCCTCACGACCATTTCTAGCATAAGAAGATAAAATAGCTATACCTTTGTCGCTAATCTTCATCTTGACTTTATCTGCAGCGTTTCGTGCAACTGCCGCGATTTCGTCTTGGTCTAACTCCCTGAAGAAGACCTCTAAGCAACGAGAGCGGATCGCTGGTGGTATTTCGTTAGGTGTTCTAGTAGTGGCGCCAATTAAGCGAAAATCAGCCGGCAAACCATTTTTAAAAATATCATGGATATGCGTTGGAATTTGAGTATTCTCCTCATTGTAGTACGCACTTTCTAAGAATACTTTCCGATCCTCTAATACCTTTAACATTTTGTTCATTTGAATAGGGTGTAACTCACCAATTTCATCAATAAAGAGTACTCCCCCATGTGCATGTGTTACTGCTCCTTGTTTTGGTTGTGGAATTCCAGCCTGTCCCATTGCTCCAGCCCCTTGATAGATAGGGTCATGAACAGAACCAATTAACGGATCAGCAATACCTCTTTCATCAAAACGAGCCGTTGTTGCATCAAGTTCTACAAAAACAGCAGAAGGTTTAAAAGGAGATTTACCATTTTTTTTGGCTTCTTCAAGAACTAACCTTGCAGCTGCCGTTTTTCCAACTCCAGGCGGTCCATAAACAATAACGTGCTGTGGATTTGGACCACATAATGCTGCTTTCAATGCACGGATACCATCTTCTTGACCAATAATGTCTTTGAAGCTAGTAGGTCTTACCCTTTCAGCCAATGGTTCAGATAAAGAGATTGCTCTCATTTTACGAAGTTGTTCCATTTCCTTACGAGATTCTTTATCGATTGATACCTTTTGTGTTCTTTGATTTTTAAGCAAGTTCCAGAAATAGAGTCCTATAATAACTCCAAAAAATAACTGGACAAACAATGCAATACCTGTCCAACTCATGAAATACCCTCCCTAAGCTCTTAGTTGTCATGTTTAATTGCTAGTATTTCCGATGTGGAGGTGTAATAAACAAAAAAAGGATAAAAGGTTTAAATCAGACCGTTCCTTTGCGCTACAGGCACTTGCTTTCCGCGGGGAATTTTGAAAAAGCCCAACTGCCGGCTTTTTCAAGGGCGAATTCCCATCGGGGAGGAAGTCGAGCCTCCTCGACGTTCCGCAGGAGTCAAGTAACTTTCCGCTTCAATCCACTCTAGTTTTTAAATGTTTCTAATAAACAACTACGAAGAGAGGCTAATAAAAAAAGTAGCAGATAGGAAATTCCTGGTCTGCTACTTCTTGATTTTATGCTGAATTTTTAGCGTCATCCACTACAACTGTACCATCGTTTAATAGTAACTTGGGTGGCGTACTATCTTTAACTGTTTCTGCTGTAATAATACATTTCGTAATATCCTCTCTTGAAGGTAAGTCAAACATTACATCTAACATGATCCCTTCAATAATTGAACGTAATCCACGAGCCCCTGTTTTACGCTCAATTGCTTTTTTCGCAATTTCAACTAATGCATCATCTTCGAAGTCTAGCTCTACATCATCTAGCTCGAGCATTTTTTGATATTGCTTAACTAGCGCATTTTTCGGTTTTGTTAAAATTTCAACTAACGCATCTTCGTCTAATGGTTCTAAGCTTGCAATGACAGGAAGACGTCCGATAAATTCCGGAATAAGTCCAAATTTTAATAAATCTTCAGGTAACGCTTTTGATAGCAATTCCTTTTGATTTAAATCCTCTTGTGCAGCATCTGAGCCAAAACCAATTACTTTTTTACCTAAGCGGCGTTTTACAATTTGTTCGATTCCATCAAATGCTCCACCACAAACAAACAAGATATTTGTTGTATCAATTTGGATAAATTCCTGATGAGGGTGTTTACGTCCACCCTGTGGCGGTACACTTGCAACTGTTCCTTCAAGAATTTTTAGAAGGGCTTGTTGTACCCCTTCACCCGAAACGTCACGAGTAATTGACGGATTTTCTGATTTACGAGCTACTTTATCAATTTCATCAATATAGATAATTCCCTTTTCAGCCTTTTCCACATCGTAGTCAGCTGCCTGAATTAACTTTAAAAGAATGTTCTCTACATCTTCACCTACATACCCTGCTTCTGTTAATGAAGTAGCATCTGCAATAGCAAATGGTACGTTTAAAATTCTAGCCAATGTTTGAGCTAAAAGAGTTTTACCACTACCTGTTGGCCCTATCATAACAATATTACTTTTTGATAATTCTACATCATCAATTTTACTGTTTGAGTTGATTCGTTTGTAATGATTATATACAGCTACTGATAAAGACTTTTTAGCTGCATCTTGGCCAATGACATATTCGTCTAAGATTTCACGGATTTCTTTTGGCTTAGGAACATCCTTGAATTCAACTTCTTCTTCTGTTCCAAGTTCCTCTTCAACGATTTCTGTACATAATTCAATACATTCATCACATATATAAACACCTGGACCGGCAACTAATTTACGAACTTGATCCTGCGTTTTACCACAAAAGGAACACTTTAATTGCCCTTTTTCATCGTTAAACTTAAACATCCTGTCACCCCTTAATTTATTCTATATGTATTTTTCTATCTCTTACAACTTTCTAACACTTAAATCAGGTATGTAGTGGATTGTACCATATTCCAAAGTAATACAGGTAATAATAACTCTTTTGTTTATATGTAGTGATAAAACAGGGAAATTATGATGCTTAGTGAGAAAAAGATTATGTATGTAGCATCAGAAAACAAGGTCAAAAAACAACCTTCTTACTATCATTCCCATTAATTAAATAATAAAACTTATGTTATGTAACTTACACTTTTACTACTTCTTTATAAGGGAAAACAAGGCACGATTGAGTCGCGCCTTGTCCTCTTGTCCTCTTACTTATTATTATGCAACATCTTTACTGTTTTCTACAAGTAAATCGATTGCTTTACGGAATTTAAGATCTTCTTTAATACCATCAAGTCCACCTAACATTTGTTTAATAGACTCAACTGGTGTGCTGTACATTTCAGCCATTTTTTCTAATTCAGCATTTACTTCTTCTTCAGAAACTTCAATGTTTTCTGCTTTAGTAATTGCTTCTAATGTTAGGTTAATGCGAACACGTTTACCCGCATCTTCTTTCATTTGTCCGCGAAGAGCATTTTCATCTTGACCTGAGAATTGGAAGTAAAGGTCAAGGTTCATACCTTGCATTTGTAAACGTTGTTCAAATTCTTTAAGCATACGGTCTAATTCAGTGTTAACCATTGCTTCAGGAATATCAACTTCCGCATTTTCAGCAGCTTTTTCGATTACAGTGTCACGAAGGTGATTTTCTGCTTCAGTCTTCTTTGTTGATTCTAAGCGCTCTCTTGTTTTTGTCTTTAACTTAGCAAGAGTTTCAACTTCTTCATCAACATCTTTTGCAAACTCATCGTCTAAAGCAGGAAGTTCTTTTGCTTTGATTTCATGAATTTTCACTTTGAATACTGCAGGCTTGCCAGCTAGGTTTTCAGCATGATATTCTTCTGGGAAGTTAACTTCAACGTCTTTCTCTGCTCCAGCAGCTAATCCAACTAATTGCTCTTCAAAGCCTGGAATGAATTGACCTGAACCTACTTCTAATGAATAGTTCTCAGCTTTTCCACCTTCAAAAGCTTCACCATCAACAAAACCTTCAAAATCCATTACTACAGTATTACCATTTTCAACTGTTCCTTCTTCTTTTACCACTAATTCAGCGTGACGCTCTTGTAGAGATTTTAACTCATTGTCTACATCTTCATCAGTTACAGTTGGGTCAATTTTTTCAACCTCTAAGCCTTTATATTCACCTAATTTTACTTCAGGCTTAACTGTTACTTTTGCAGTAAAGATTAAAGATTTACCTTTTTCGATTTGATCGATATCAATTTCAGGACGATCTACTGGGTCGATTCCAGCTTCTTCAACTGCACTTGCGTATGCATCAGGTAGTAAAATATCTAATGCATCTTGGTAAAGTGATTCTACACCAAATTTCTTTTCGAACATGCTACGAGGCATTTTCCCTTTACGGAAGCCAGGTACGTTAACTTGCTTAACAACCTTTTTAAACGCTTCGTCAAGACCTTGTGTTACTGTGTCAGCATCTACTTCAATCGTTAAGACACCTTGGTTACCTTCTAATTTTTCCCATTTTACAGACATATATTTCCCTCCAGCATTTATTATGTGTTCAATTACTTTTGTCAGATAATGAATATGCTGTCTTTTAATTAGGTTGGTATTCGAACATGATTACTCATTTCTAACCTTTCGACTGCCTGAACAACACGTATATTTGTCCATTTTTAACAAGTCATTATCTATTTATACCGACATGCTTATGTGTGGTAATTGTTTTCTTCGCTTATATGTAGGCATACGAGTATTTACAACCCTTACATTATAACATACTCTATAATCCTTTCAACAGATTGAATTATATTTCTAAAAAAGAAATTTTTTCTATTTCTTTCAATGTCTCTAGAGCATGATTCACATAATCTATGTTATCTCCATACATCTTTTTCAAATCTACTATGTCAATTTCGATTCCATGAAGTTCACTTCCATACATGTGCAAAGCTGCAGCCCATGTATTACTAGAATAAGCTTTTGGCTGAAAAGGGTAAGTAACGTATAAATACCTAAACCACATTTCCTTACATACCTCAAATAAGGATGGGTTATCATTCGCTAACATTTCCTCTAAGGCTTTAAGAGCCTGCTGTGCATGTTCATTATCAATGATATCAGTAAGTTTTGAGGGAATAACTGTCCCTTCCTCGCCTAGCTTTTCAACCGTTATTTCTTTTTCGATTGAATGGTCGATAAGAAGTTGGATAATCATTGTTTTTATTATGACATTCTTTGTAGGATCAATTAAGTATTGTTGAATAGGCTCAAGGTATTTAGAAATATTACTATCCTTTAAAGTATGTAACAGTTTAATTTGTTCATTTGTGTCTGTTTCCTCTAGTAGAATGCGATGAACTTGTTCATATTTATTCTCATCTTCAAACACATCATCAGTAATCTCTTCTCTATTAGAAGTATATCTCCGACTGAATTCTAATAACTGATATAGATTTTCGGCGTGCTGTGGAGGAACCTGATCTTCTTGAAAAACAGCTTCAAGTGTTGTTTTAACTTCTGTATATTCTCCCAACTGAATTAGGATGGTTAGATAAAATTGAAGAACATTAAAATAATCTCCTATATCTTCCAATAACATTCTCTTGCAGCCCTGTTTAGCTTCCTCTAGACGCCCCATCTCAAATAAGCACATAACAATACCAAACTCAATTTCATCATTTTTCGAATCTATTTCCTTCGCCTGTGAAAGTAGGTCTAAGGCATGCTTATAGTTTTTATCTTTAATAGCATCCATCCCTTTATCTAAAAGACGTTCCTTTAGTTTGGGGAACTGGATGACTCTCGCTTTTCGGTCGTTGGATTGGTTATTCATCGAGCAGTTTACAACTCCAGACGTGTAAATATTGATTTTGGTTTAGTTTATCAACTAGCAGAAAATAAAACAATAGAAGAGGAAATAGGGTATAAAATAAAAAATCCCATTATATTAGTCATTTATCAATATTTTGCAGGGCAAAATATTCATAAACGTTAATATAACAGGATTTTAAATGGCGTCCCAGGAGAGATTCGAACTCCCGACCGTACGCTTAGAAGGCGTATGCTCTATCCGGCTGAGCTACTGGGACATAGTGTTATTATTTTATTTAGTTTAGAACACCAATCAGGTTATGTCGTCCTAATCTCAGAAGGATTATTCAAGTAGCAGCTCGATTAGTACGCTGATGCTTTTTCAGGTAGCTTATTCGTTCGTGCTCTATCCGGCTGAGCTACTGGGACATATATTTTTTTAAGTTGTTTATTGCCGACTTCTCATTAGCGACATTTTTTATTATACTCACTATGCAATGTAAAGTCAACACTTTTCACAAAGTTTTTTTAGGTAGGAAAATAATGAGTCCTTATTAACCTACCTCTTTAGTTTATGTGAAATTAACCTCGGTTGTCAATGAATCAACCTTTGCACCATCCATATCATAAAAGCTAACAGAAGCGTTTTTGTCCTTCAAATCTAGTATTGCGTATGTTCTTTCGCTTCTTAGTCTAGGAAGTCTTATACTACCTGGATTTATAAACAACGTTTCATCAATCAATTCTGCTCCTGCGACATGAGAGTGACCAAAACATACAATTGATACTCCTAATTCCTTTACACGATAATGAAGATTCATCAGAGACATTTTTACATTATAAAGATGACCGTGAGTGATCAACACTTCTTTATCTCCCAGTTTTATTACTTGTTCGTTTGGGAACTCCTGGTCATAATCACAGTTGCCTCTTACAGATATAAATTGTATCATTTCATCTGCATTATGGTTTAATTCAGAATCTCCGCAATGAATCAAAAGATCAACATCGGTCTTATGTCTATCTTTTAAAACTACTAATTCTTTAGTCAACCCATGGCTATCACTTACAATCAAAGCTCTCATAAGCTAGATTCCTCTTCATTGTTGACTGACTCTAGTAGGCCCATTAATTTCTTGAAGGCTTTAGCACGATGACTAATTTGATTTTTATCTTCCTTTGAAAGCTGAGCCATTGTTTTTCCTAACTCAGGAAGGAAAAATACTGGATCATAACCAAAACCTTGATCACCTATAGGTGAAGTTGCAATAATGCCTTCACATGTTCCTTCTACAGTTTTTGTCTCATCATTTGGAATAGCTAGAGCTAGTACACAATGAAACCTAGCCGTACGCTTATTAGTTGGTATTCCCTCTAGTTCCTCTAGCACCTTCGCCATATTTGCTCGATCATTCTTTTCAATTCCAGCATACCTAGCAGAATACACGCCCGGTCTTCCTTGTAGTGCATCAATTGCCAGTCCAGAGTCATCTGCAATTACATTTGTATTAAATTGTTTCGAAATGGCTTCTGCCTTTAAAATTGCATTTTCAGTAAACGTAGCACCTGTCTCCTCTACTTCTATTATATCCTCATACTCTAATAAGGATTTTACTTTTATGCCAAGAGGAGTTAAAAGAGTCTTAAAATCTGCAACCTTCCCCTGATTTGTTGTAGCTATTAGAATCTCCTTCATTTCATTTTCCACCTTCAGAAATTTTCACTTCTATCCCAATTTTATTTAACACTTCTTTTTGTATTGAAACTATCTCTTTAATACCATGTTCTCCTAAGTCTAACAACTTATTTAATTGAGCTCTAGAAAATGTTGCCTCTTCCCCAGTCCCTTGAACTTCTACTAATTGACCAGATCCGGTCATTATAATATTCATATCAACTGCAGCCTTTGAATCTTCTATGTAGTTTAAATCAAGTATTTCACCATGTTCATCAATAATACCCACAGAAGTTGCAGCTAGGAAATCCGTGATAGGTAACGACTTTAATTTTTTCTGATTCACTAGTTTTGATAATGCAATAACCATTGCAACATACGCTCCTGTAATTGACGCGGTCCTTGTTCCACCATCAGCTTGTATAACATCACAATCAATCCAAATTGTTCTCTCACCTAGCTCTTCTAGATTGACAACTGAACGGAGTGATCTTCCAATAAGACGCTGAATTTCCATTGTTCGTCCTGTCACTTTACCTTTACTAGACTCACGTATCGTTCTTTGCTCAGTTGCCCTTGGAAGCATCGAGTATTCCGCCGTGATCCATCCTTTACCTTCACCACGCATAAATGGAGGTACTCGGTCTTCAACTGAAGCATTACAAATGACCTTTGTATCGCCCACAGACATTAATACTGATCCTTCTGGGTGTTTAATAAAGTTAGAATTAAAGCTTATCTCTCTAAGTTGGTCATTTTCTCGGCCATCTACTCTCATTTCTTATCAATACCTACCCTTCCACAATAAAGAAGAGGCGGGCATAGAGCCAACCTCTTTTTTAAACTTACCTATAGTATATCAAAAATTTAAGATTAAAAACTACCAGTGTTGACTTTTTCAGGACGAGTAACAGGTTCTGTTAACGTCTCTCCTTCATCAGTCATAACGTCTGGATTACCTGCAACAGTAATTGCAACACTTTCAATTCCCGGTTGTTCAGTTAGAGATAATACTAAGGAATTAATAACATGTTTAGAGATCATTTTTTCCTCAAAACTACCATAAATGTTCTCGTTAAAGTCTAATGTTACTTTTCCATCTTCATAGGTAGCACTTAGAAGAGCTGCATCCGTTTGAAAATCACTTAAAAGACTCGAGTTATAATCAGGTCCCTCAATTAATTCTTTGACAATAACAGCTATATTGTCCTCGTCAGTTTCTGATTTATCAATACGCTTGGTTACAGGTACATAATAGATACCTTCTTGGTTTTCAGCTAGGAAATATAATGTGATAGGTTTAGTATTAGTAATATCTACTACCTCACTGTTATCTAGGTTAATTCCAGCTGATCGATTTAACCCATTCCCGATTGGAGTACCGTTTACAGGCATTTCATCTTGGTCATGTCCATTTATACGGATTTTAACATTCTTTATGGAATCAAATTGAGTAAGTGTATACGTTATAGATTGTAAAATTCGTAACTCATCCTCTGGTTGATAGTTTGCAAACTCTTTAGAAAAGTCCACAATAACCGTATCTCCATCCATATTAGTAGTTACTTGAGTATCTTGTGGTAATACTGCTCTAAAACCATTCGGTAGCATCTCAGTAACTGGGCCACCCTCTACTAAGTATTCTAAAACCTGCTTTGCTACACCTTCTGACTTTGGTAACTGAAAGGTTTGTGGAACTACCATTCCATTTTTATCTACTAGATATAGCTCCCTCGTTACTGATTCAACGGATGCTTCATCTCCCATCTCAGTTGATCCAGCAGTTCCACTTTCCGTAGTGTCTATATCTTCATTCGTGTACGTCACATCTTGTGGTGGGTCAATTTCTTCTACCGCTGGTTCTCCTCCAAATAGTCCACACCCCGATAGTAATACAGATGAAGCAATAACAGTTGCTGCAATTTTTGACTTTGTTAAATCTCGCATACATAATCCCTCCCATGGTGGTTTGTACTACTATGTATACGAGCTATTTTTCATTTTAGACCGAATTTTACTAAAAGAAATCTTCTTTCTAATTTTTATTTTCTATTAATATAAAAAAACTCCAGTAGCTGAACTGGAGTTTAAATTTGAACTGTTTTTATATTTTCTATTGGGCGTTCAAGCCATTGTGAAGCAATCTTTTGAAAAATCTCTTTTTCTCCTGTAGTTAAGAAGAGATGTTTTCTCTTATTTGAACCTTTATTTAGCAGTCCTTTGTAGTAAAGAATGGTACTTACTTCCCTAGCAGTCTCATCACCAGAACATATGAGATTTACATTTTTCCCAACAGCTTCTTGAATGGTAGGTCTCAATAATGGATAATGTGTACAACCAAGAATCAGTGTATCCATCTTACTATCTTCCAATGGAAGGAGAGATTCTTTCACAATTTGTAATGACTTTTCATTATTGAATTCTCCACTTTCAACTAATGGAACAAAGTTAGGGCAAGCTAGGCTTTCAACGTTAATCTGGCTATTTATTGATTTAAGAGCAGTTTCGTATGCTCCACTATTTATTGTATTAATTGTCCCAATAACACCTATGTTGTGATTTTTAGTTACTTTAAGTGCTGTTCTTGCTCCAGGGAACACAACTCCAATTACCGGTATATTTAATTCTGCTTGAATATCGTCCAAAACTAGAGCGGTTGCCGTATTACATGCAATGACTAATAATTTAATGTTGTAAGCAAGTACGTAATTTGTCATTTCCCAAGTAAATTGACTAACTTCTTTCTTAGGCCTTGGACCATATGGACACCTAGCAGTGTCGCCTAAGTAGATAATTTCTTCTTTTGGTAATTGACGCATAATTTCTTTTGCTACTGTCAGTCCACCGACCCCAGAATCGATAATTCCAATTGGTCTGTACAAAAAAATCGCCTCATTCTGCTTTCATTTCATGATGTAATTTAGCTAAGCTTTTCTCTAAAACTAGTATTTCTTCTTTTGAAAAATCACCAAGCACTTCTGATAAGTAATTTTGACGTTTTTGTATTACTTCCTCGATAATGCGCTCCCCTTCATCAAGTAGGTGAATTCTTACT
Organism: Cytobacillus suaedae; assembly: GCA_014960805.1. Classification (GTDB taxonomy): domain Bacteria; phylum Bacillota; class Bacilli; order Bacillales; family Bacillaceae_L; genus Bacillus_BV; species Bacillus_BV suaedae. The sequence goes on from CP063163.1 coordinate 3,429,236, forward strand.
ACTCGGCGGTCATTAGGGTCCTTAACACGCATAACTAGATGATTCTTTTCCATTCGATCAATTAAGTCTGTAGTTGTGCTGCACGCGAGAAACATTTTATTGGAAAGCTCACCAATTGTCATATCGCCACCTTCAAAAAGCCATTGAAGTGCAACAAACTGAGGTGGAGTAATTGTATAATTACTAAGAATTTCTCGGCCCTTTTGCTTAATGATAGCTGAGATATATCTTAACGATTTTTCTAAATCCGCAACTACCTGCTCTTCACTTACCGTTTGATGTCCTTGAATAGACATAATCATCCCCCTTTATAGAATATAACCACATTCTCTACTAATTTATTTTATTTTCTACTTTTTTCGTCAAAAATGCAAGTATCATTTAGATTACATACCTGCAATTAGTGAGTTCTACCAACAAACTCTAAGGATAAATTCATCGTTAAAACTGGTTAAAACAAATCAGCTACCTTACTTTTGTTGTAAGATAGCTGATTGTAATTAAAGCTTAAGTTCGCCCATTCGAAGGAGCTCGACAACTGCTTGAGAGCGCCCCTTAACACCAAGCTTTTGCATCGCATTCGAAATGTGATTTCTAACCGTTTTTTCACTGATAAACAAATCACTGGCGATTTCCTTTGTTGTTTTGTCCTGAACTAATAGTTCAAAAACTTCTCTTTCTCTCTTTGTTAGTAGTGGCTTTGGTTGAAACTCATTCTCCTTCAAGTACTGTAACCCTCCTTGCCTTAGCCAGAGCTGAACTACCGGATGGGTATATATTTAGTCAACATATACTATGAGGTAAATGCGTTTCCTGTGACTGAAATTGCGATATGTATTATAATAAATCGCCTATTTTATATAAATATTAGTTCTTTTGATACATTTTCTATTACGGTTCTCATATCTGTTGACCATGGTACGCCTTTACCCTTCTTCTTCGACATTTGAACAATCGTTCCTCTACCCGTAAAGAAGGCATTTTTATGCTCATCTGCACCCATATAATGAAGATTCATCGACGAGTTGCCTATTTTATGAATCTTCACATAGATGTCGATGACTTGATCAAAATAAACCTGCTTTAGAAAATCACACTGAAGATCCGCTACAACAGGTATAACTTCGCTTGTGGGTTCGGTCCATTCTTGCATAAAGCCTAGGCTTTTAAAAAACTCAATTCGAGCCTCTTCAAAATAGATAAAAGGAATTGTATTGTTCAAATGTCCGAACATGTCAGTTTCTGAGAAACGGACTTTAACTTTATGATTAAATGTAAATGATTCTTTCCATGTGGATAAATCATTAATATAAGGTATGTTTTTCATCCTAAGATGCTCCTAACTTTTGTAAATTAGTTAAAGTTCTTTGTGTGATACTAAGCAGAAGTCAATTGCCTTCCACTCAAAATCCACTTTTTGGTTAACTTTATTTGAAAAACCTTTACGAAAAGAGCCTTTGAAAAAAGCCCCTTCATTAGACATGAAGAGGCTTTTATTATTACGCTTGGTCGCTTCCGAAGAAGTTTCTGAATGATTGGATGGTAGTATCTCTGTTTAGTGCAGCAATTGATGTTGTTAACGGGATACCCTTTGGACAGGATTGCACACAGTTTTGTGAGTTACCGCAGTTCGCAAGGCCACCATCACCCATAATTGAATTTAAGCGTTCTGCCTTATTCATTTCACCCGTTGGATGAGCATTGAATAAACGAACTTGAGATAAAGGTGCAGGTCCAATGAAATCAGATTTACTATTTACATTAGGACAAGCCTCTAAACACACACCACATGTCATACATTTTGATAGCTCATACGCCCACTGACGCTTTGTTTCAGGCATTCGTGGTCCAGGACCTAAATCATAAGTTCCATCAATCGGAATCCATGCTTTAACCTTTTTAAGAGAATCAAACATTCTCTTACGATCTACCTGTAAATCACGAACTACCGGGAAAGTTCTCATTGGCTCTAAACGAATTGGCTGCTCTAGTTGATCAACAAGGGCAGTACAAGACTGACGCGGTTTACCATTGATAATCATCGAACAAGCACCACATACTTCCTCAAGACAGTTCATGTCCCAAGAGATTGGAACTGTTTGGTTACCTCTAGCATCCACCGGATTACGTCTAATCTCCATTAGTGCTGAGATTACATTCATGTTCGGACGATATGGAATTTTAAACTCCTGTGTATAAGGGGCTGTTTCAGGACTATCTTGACGAGTAATAATAAAATGAACAATTTTGTTTTCACTCATGGCTTAGTTCTCCCCCTTTTTCTTAGAGTAATCACGCTTACGTGGCTGAATTAAAGATGTATCAACATCCTCATAGCTAAATTGTGGTGCAGATTTACTATCTTTAAATTTAGCCATCGTTGTTTTTAACCACTCTTCATCATTACGCTCTGTGAATTCTGGCTTATAATGTGCTCCACGACTTTCGTTACGGTTGTAGGCACCAAGTGTAACTACACGAGAAAGATGTAGCATGTTTTCTAATTGACGTGTAAATACTGCACCTTGATTGCTCCACTTCGCAGTATCGTTAATATTGATCTTGCCAAAACGCTCAAGTAGCTCTTGAATCTTCTCATCTGTTTTCAATAATTTATCATTGTATCTTACAACAGTAACGTTATCAGTCATCCACTCACCAAGTTCTTTGTGAAGGATATAAGCATTTTCGTTACCATCCATACTCATGATTGAGTTCCACTTATCTTCTTGTTCTTTAACGTGACGGTCAAATACTGAAGAAGGAATTGATTCCGTACTCTTTTCTAGTCCATTCATGTAACGGATTGCATTCGGACCAGCAACCATACCACCATAGATAGCAGATAATAATGAGTTAGCCCCTAAACGGTTTGCACCGTGTTGAGAATAATCACACTCACCAGCTGCAAAAAGACCTGGGATATTCGTCATTTGGTCATAATCAACCCATAATCCACCCATTGAATAGTGAACAGCAGGGAAGATTTTCATCGGTACTTTACGAGGATCATCACCCATGAATTTTTCATAGATTTCAATGATTCCACCAAGTTTGATATCAAGCTCTTTAGGATCTTTATGAGAAAGATCTAAATACACCATGTTTTCACCGTTGATACCAGCTTTTAAATCTACACATACGTGGAAGATTTCACGAGTTGCGATATCACGTGGTACCAAGTTTCCGTAAGCAGGATATTTCTCTTCTAGGAAGTACCATGGCTTACCATCTTTATAAGTCCAAACACGTCCACCTTCACCACGAGCAGATTCACTCATCAGACGAAGCTTATCGTCTCCTGGGATAGCAGTTGGATGAATTTGAATAAACTCACCATTAGAATAAATTGCACCTTGTTGGTATACGATAGATGCAGCTGAACCTGTATTAATTACTGAGTTTGTAGATTTACCAAAGATAATACCAGGTCCACCAGTAGCCATAATTACAGCGTCACCAGCGAAAGCCTTGATTTCCATAGTTGTTAAATCCTGACCAGTAATACCTCGGCAAATACCCTCATCATCTATAATAGCACCTAAAAATTCCCAGCCTTCATACTTCGTAACTAGTCCTGCTACTTCATAACGACGAACTTGCTCATCTAATGCATAAAGTAATTGTTGACCTGTAGTTGCACCAGCAAATGCTGTACGGTGATGCTGAGTTCCACCGAAACGACGGAAATCTAGTAATCCTTCTGGAGTACGGTTAAACATTACACCCATACGGTCAAGTAAATGGATAATTCCTGGAGCAGCCTCTGTCATAGCTTTAACAGGTGGTTGGTTTGCTAAGAAATCTCCACCATAAACTGTATCATCAAAGTGCTCCCACGGGGAATCTCCTTCACCCTTCGTATTTACAGCACCATTAATCCCACCTTGTGCACAAACAGAGTGAGAACGTTTTACAGGAACAAGTGAAAATAAATCAACTTGTACTCCTGCTTCTGCAGCTTTAATTGTTGCCATTAAGCCAGCTAAACCACCGCCGACTACGATAATTCTTCCTTTACCCATAGTAACTCACCCCTCAAAAGTTATTACATACGCAATAACGAGCTTAAATCATTTATTCTAATAATCTTAAATTATAGGTTTGTAGTTTATACAAAAGCGAAAATCGCACGTAATCCTACGAATGATAGTGCTACGAAAATACCAAGTGTTGCATAAGTAGAGATTAATTGAGAACGTGGTGAAACTGTAATTCCCCAGCTTACACAGAATGACCATAATCCATTAGCAAAGTGGAAAATTGTAGAGATAACACCTACAATATAGAACACTAGCATGAAAGGATTAGCTAAGATGTTCTCCATCATTTGGAAGTTTACTTCAGCACCTAATGCTGCTGCAATACGAGTTTCCCAGACATGCCAAACGATAAAAATTAGTGTGATAATTCCTGATATACGTTGTAATAAGAACATTTGGTTTCTGAAAAAACTATAATTGCTAACATTGTTTTTAGCTGTAAATGCAATGTAAAGTCCATAAACAGCATGGAAGATGATTGGAATAAAAATAATTACAGCCTCTAATACATAACGAAAAGGAAGACTCTCCATAAAATGAGCAGCATTATTAAATGCCTCTACTCCCTTTGTAGCAAAATGATTCACTACTAAGTGTTGAATAAGAAATATTCCAACAGGAACAACACCTAAAAGTGAATGGAGTCGACGATAAAAAAACTCACGATTTCCTCCCATAATTTACCCCCCTTAAAATTTAGCACCATATATCCATATAGTACTCTTTGTTGATGTGTAGCTCACATTTCCCTTTTTATTATTAAATGACAAATGAAAACCCTTGCAATAGTAGTTATTATTCCCCCACCATCAAACGACAAGAATTGACAACACTATTGTAGAAATTTCTTTATCAATATAATGTAACAAATACATTTTACTCTCATACAGAAGTAGCGTCAAGGAATCATGTACACAAATTGTTCAAATTAAAACAATTCAATTACCGTAATTACCAATTACTTACAACTCATTTCAAAATATTAATTTAGAATCATAATCAGTATTTATTCGACAAAAAAATTCATGTTTTTAATCTACCCTCTTGTTATATAATAATTTAGAGAAAGAGGGGAATCGTGTGAGAAATACTATCTTAGATGTAAATAAATCTTTTTTTGATGAAAAACAAGTACCAAGCTTCGGTTATGAATTATTAAGAGAAGTTTTGATACCGGATCTACTCGGCAAGGATACTCCTCAGCTATTATATTGGGCAGGAAAGAATTTAGCTAGGAAGTATCCATTAGACTCAATTGAAATGATTGTTGACTTTTTCAGTAAAGCTGGTTGGGGTCAATTGACACTCGATAAGGATAAGAAAGACGAACTCGAGTTCCATTTGACCGGTGATCTGATTTCGAATCGTCTCTCTAATAAGGAACCTTCCACGTTCCAACTCGAATCAGGCTTTCTAGCTCAACAAATCCAACACCAAAAAGGTCAATTATCTGAAGCATATGAACAACAGAAAAACAGAGCCCTAAAGGTCATTTTTACAGTAAAAACCGACAAAAAGGACATCATTAATCATATGTAAAAAAGCAAAGCGCTGGAGCTGGATGTAGAAAAGTGCGACACAGTCTGTGTCGCACCTTTTCATTTTTAGATTGTAATCTCTGATTTGTCAGCAACAGATAAATCAAATGCCTCATGTAGTGCATCCACTGCTTTTACCATGTTTACTTGCTCAACTACCGTTGATACTTTGATTTCGGATGTACTTACCATTTTTACTTGGATTCCGTGATTAGCTAAAACCTCAAACATTTCAGCTGCTACTCCTGGATTAGAAATCATTCCAGAACCAACAATAGATACTTTAGCTAATCCACTTTCATGCTGAATTTCTGTATATTTAAGCTCCTCACGGTTATTTTCTAGCACATGAATTGTATCCTCTAGATCCACTGTTTTAACCGAGAAAGAAATTGATGTTGTATTATCATTAGTTGTACTTTGAATGATAATATCCACATTTAAGCCATTCTGTGCTAATGTGGTAAATATTTTAGAAAGAGTCTGTAGTTCATTAGGTAATCCACAAACCGTTACCCTAGTTACCTGATCTTCAAATGCAATTCCTCTTACAATAAGGTTTTTTTCCATTGAAACTTCCTCCTCGATGATTGTCCCATTTTCTAGCTCCATGCTTGATCTAACCTCTAAAGGCATTAAATAATTTTTTGCGAATTCAACTGCTCTAGGATGAAGGACACCTGCACCTAAGTTAGCCAGTTCTAACATTTCATCATATGAAACTGATTGTAATTTTCTTGCCGTTTTCACATAACGTGGATCCGTAGTATACACTCCAGTTACATCAGTATAAATATCACACTTATCTGCTTTTAATGCAGCAGCTATAGCGACGGCTGTCGTATCCGAACCACCTCTTCCAAGAGTGGTGATTGCTCCGTCTATAGTTACCCCTTGGAAACCAGCAACAACAACTATTTTTCCATTATCAAGACTTTCATTTAATTTCTTTGTATCTATATTAACGATACGTGCGTTACTATGTATCGCTTCAGTCTCAATGCCAGCTTGCCAACCTGTAAAGGATATTGAATCGTAGCCCTTTTCAAGTAATGCTAAAGTTAATAATGAAATGGTAACTTGTTCTCCTGTTGAAAGAAGCATATCCATTTCCCTCTTATTTGGATTTTTACTAATTTGCTTTGCTAGGGACACAAGTTCATCTGTTGATTTACCCATAGCAGAAACGACAACAACTACTTTATTCCCTCTATTTACCTCATGAATAACTCGATTGGCAACGTTCTGAATCCGCTCAATTGAACCAACTGATGTACCACCAAATTTTTGTACAATGATTCCCATTATTTAATCATCCTCTTCAATAATTTCTCTAAAACGCAAAAAAGCAATGAGACTAAAATCTCATTGCAGTGATAACGAAAATAACGTGTCACTTCGTGAGATAGCCCTCCAAGAGTTAATCTTGACAGTCTTACATCTATTAAATGCAAAACCAGCGAAAAAACAAAATGAGCGTTTTTTCACTTCGGCGTCCTTTCCTTTCGAACAGTGATTTACAGAGCTCATTCTCCTCCCACTGCCTACTATTAAAGTACGCACCTCTATCTTCACTTCATTTTCAGAAGTGTATGAATATCAAATTAGTTGTAATTATATCAGAATCTAATATAAAAATACAAGGTTAATTTTGCAATTTCTCATAGATTATTTCCGCAGTTTGACGCGGAATTTTAGCCTCTACAATTTCATCTATGGTTGCTATACGAAGTTTTTTTATCGAGCCAAAATGTTTGAGAAGTGCTTTCTTACGTTTTTCTCCCACACCAGGTATATCATCCAGAATAGATTGAAAAGCAGACTTTCCTCTAATTTGACGATGAAAAGTAATTGCAAATCGATGAACTTCATCTTGAATTCGCTGTAATAGATAAAACTCCTGACTATTTCGGGGGAGTTGAATAATATCCGCATTCTCTCCCATTAATAACTCTGATGTTCTGTGTCTTTCATCTTTAGCAAGGCCGGCTACCGGAACCTCTAATCCTAGCTCGTTTTCTAAGACATCCTTAACTGCTGTTAAATGTCCTTTACCACCATCAATAATGATCAAGTCCGGTAAAGGTAGTTGCTCCTTTAATACTCTTGTATATCGTCTTCTAACTACCTCTCTCATCGAATCATAATCATCTGGCCCGATAACAGACTTGATTTTATACTTTCGATACTCTTTTTTCTCAGGCTTGCCATCTATAAACACAATCATCGCAGAAACCGGGTCGGTTCCTTGTATATTAGAATTATCAAAAGCCTCAATCCGATGAGGAGTAGGAATTCCTATGTGAATTCCTAACTGTTCAACTGCCTTAATTGTTCTCTCTTCATCTCTCTCAATTAGTGAGAATTTCTCTTTAATTGCTATAGAAGCATTTTTAGTTGCTAAATCTATCAAATCCTTCTTCTGTCCCTTACTAGGCTGAAACACACTTACTTCTAAAAGTTTTTCTACCATTTCCTTGTCTACCGTCTTTGGTAATAGGATCTCTTTTGGTTTAAAATGATTGTTTTGCGAATAGAATTGGCCTAAAAATGTTAGGAAATCTTCTTCCGGCTCATCGTAAAATGGGAATAAAGAAACTTCACGTTCTATTAGTTTACCTTGCCTAATAAAAAAGACCTGTACACACATCCATCCTTTATCGTAAGAAAAACCAAATACATCTCGATCTACAAAGTCAGTCATCGTCATCTTTTGTCTTTCCATTGTAGTTTCAATATGTGCTATTTGGTCTCGATATTCTTTTGCTCTTTCAAAGTCAAGGTTTTCGGAAGCATTAATCATTTTCTCCGTTAAGGACGTTTTAATTTCCTTGTATCCACCATTTAAGAACTTTGCGATTTCATCAACTAATTGTTTATTTTGCTCTTCTGAAACAGACTGGATACAGGGTGCTAAGCATTGACCAATATGATAGTAGAGACATACCTTATCAGGCAAAGTAGAGCATTTCCTAAGAGGATAGATTCGGTCTAATAGTTTTTTTGTTTCACTAGCAGCTTGTGCATTCGGATAAGGGCCAAAGTATTTCCCCTTATCTTTTTTCACATTACGGGTTATGAGTAATCTTGGATGTCTTTCAGCGGTAATCTTAATGAAAGGATAACTTTTATCATCCTTTAACATCACATTATATTTTGGATCGTATTTTTTTATTAAATTCATTTCTAGTACTAAAGCGTCTATGTTTGAAGGTGTTACAATATATTCAAAATCAACTATCTCTTGTACTAAGCGGAGCGTCTTACCGTCATGTGAACCAGTAAAATAAGAGCGCACTCTATTTTTTAATATTTTTGCTTTTCCTACATAGATGATCGTCCCATTTTTATCTTTCATTAAGTAGCAGCCTGGTTGATCAGGTAGGACGGAAAGCTTTTCTTTTAGGTGATCATGCATTTGCAACCACTCCATTACACAATGATGAGAATATAATTATCACTCATTGTATCATGATTTATCTATACTTGGACTTGTAAAATAAAGTAATTGTCTTTATAAGTCCCCTCTATGTAACAGTAAGTAAGCGTTACGGGGTGTTATTCGCTAGAATCCACTCGCTTTCCGCTGGAGGAATATTGAAAAAGCTAAACTGCCAGCTTTTTCAAAGGGCAATTCCTCTTCGGGCAGTAACTGAAGGTTATTTTCACTAACGTGAAAAAAACCGCTCCTCGGCGCTCTGCGCCTGTGAGGTCTCCCGTTGACGTGCTACTCCCGCAGGAGTCTCGTGGATTCTAGCGAATAACATAACTCTCAACTTAGTTTAGAATTTACGGAACTAACAGTGTTCCTTGTTTAATTACTTTCTAACAAGCCAATTCCAAAGAAAATAACCATTCGACAATATTTCCTAAGAAATACAAAAAAACAGCCTAATGGTATAGGCTGTTGTGGGATTATGCGTGTTTGTTAAGTAATTCAGCTAGTGCATCTTTAGGTTGGAAACCAACAACCTTATCAACTACTTCGCCGTTTTTCATAACTAGTAATGTTGGGATACTCATAACTCCGAATTTCCCTGCTGTCTCTTGGTTTTCGTCAACATCGATTTTCACGATTTTAACTTTTTCGCCCATTTCTGAATCTAACTCTTCAAGTACAGGAGCGATCATTTTACAAGGTCCACACCATGGAGCCCAGAAATCTGCAAGAACTAGACCTTCGCTAGTTTCCGTGTTGAAATTTTGATCTGTTACATTTGAAATTGCCATATTTTATTCCTCCTTTAAAACGATATATATTGTAGTTAACCTAGCATGTGAATACCTAAGTAACTAACACCTCCAGGATAGTTAATACTATTCTGATTAGCTAAAAACAGTATATCACCTTGATGTTTTAGATGCTAATTTTTTGCTTCGTACGTAATATATGCTAGAACAGAATAATCTATGTAAGTAAAATCCCTTAATTTAAGCTTTAAATAAGTACTAAAAACTGTCATGAAAAGCGTACTAAGCCTAGAACTAAAGTAAAAAGGCAACCAGTAGGCTGCCTCTTTGTTTTATGAATGTACTTTCAGTTTTTTAAACTCTTCTGTAAGTAATGGTACAACTTCAAATAAGTCTCCGACGATTCCGTAATCAGCTACTTTGAAGATATTCGCTTCTGGATCTTTATTGATTGCTACGATAACTTTAGAGTTAGACATTCCAGCTAAGTGTTGAATTGCTCCTGAAATACCGCAAGCAATATAAAGGTCTGGTGTAACTACTTTACCTGTTTGGCCGATTTGTAGTGAATAATCACAGTACTCAGCGTCACAAGCTCCACGTGATGCACCAACTGCTCCACCAAGAACATTCGCCAGTTCTTTTAATGGTTCGAATCCGTCTTCGCTTTTCACTCCACGTCCACCAGCAATAACCACTTTCGCCTCTGATAAATCAACACCTTCAGATGCTTTTCTTACTACTTCCTTTACAATTGTACGTAAGTCTTTAATATCAACTGATAATGAAGACACTTCACCTGTGCGTGACTCGTCTTTAGCTAAAGGAGCAATGTTATTCGGACGGATTGTAGCAAAGATTAATCCATCAGTAATAATTTTCTTCTCAAATGCTTTACCTGAGTAGATTGGTCTTGTAAATACAAGATTGCCTCCTGTAGCCTCAACATCTGTTGCATCAGAAATTAATCCAGAACTTAGCTTACCAGCAATTTTAGGTGCTAAGTCTTTTCCTAATGCTGTGTGGCCAATAACTAATCCTTCTGGACTTTCTGCGTTAATAACCGCCAATAAAGCTTGAGAATATCCATCAGGTGTATACGTTTTCAATTTCTCGTCTTCAACTGTAACTACTCTATCTGCACCGTAGTGAAATAATTCAGTAGCTAATGAGCTAACACCGTCTCCTAGTAAGACAGCTACAACTTCTCCGCCTTCTGCAACTGTTTTACCTGCAGAAATCGTTTCAAATGAAACATTACGTAATGAGTTATCACGTGCTTCAGCTAATACTAACACTTTTCTTGCCATTTTATTTTACCCCCTAAATTTAGTAGAGTGATATATTTATAAGTCCCTTACACTACTTTTGCTTCAGTATGAAGTAATGAAACGAGTTCTTTTACTTGGTCAGCTAATTCACCTTGAAGAACTTTACCAGCTTCTTTTTTAGGTGGTAAATAGATTTCAATCGTTTTTGTTTTTGCTTCTACATCATCTTCTTCTAAATCTAAGTCATCTAGTTCTAATTCTTCTAGAGGCTTTTTCTTAGCTTTCATAATTCCTGGTAAAGAAGGGTAACGAGGCTCATTTAATCCTTGTTGAGCAGTTACTAATAATGGTAATGTTGTTTCAATTACTTCAGAATCTCCTTCAACATCACGTGTAACAGTAACATTCTTACCATTGATTTCTAACTTAGTGATTGTTGTTACATAAGGAATATCTAATAGTTCTGCAACACGTGGTCCAACTTGACCTGATCCACCATCAATTGCTACATTCCCACCTAAGATTAGGTCAACTTCTTTATCCTTTAAGAATTCAAAAATGATCTTAGCAGTTGTAAATTGGTCACCTGCTTCTACATCATCTTCTGTATTGATAAGAACTGCTTTATCAGCACCCATTGCTAAAGCAGTACGGAGTTCTTTCTCAGCGTCCTCTGTACCAACAGTAACAACAGTTACCTCGCCACCGTTTGCGTCTCTAACTTGAATCGCTTCTTCAATGGCATATTCATCATAAGGGTTAATTATAAATTCGGCACCATCTTCACTAATTTGACCGTTTTTAACTACAATCTTCTCTTCTGTGTCAAATGTTCTTTTCATAATAACAAAGATGTTCATTGTTTCCCCTCCTAAAAAATTAAAAGCTCATAAGTTTTTATTAATCTAAAATCTTATATCACTATTTTACTATAATTTCTGAATATTGAATAGAAAAATAGTTTAAAATAATCTTTATTTACCTTTGAATTGAGGTTGACGTTTTTCAATGAAAGCTTGAATACCTTCTTGGCCATCCTCTGAGGTAAAGACTTGGCCAAATAACTCAGCCTCTCTTGCAACACCCGCATGGTATTGTTTTGTCTTAGCAATATTTAATAACTCGATGGTAGCAGCAATGGAGATTGGGCTTTTCGCAGCAATTTTTTTTGCAATCTTGTATGTCTCTTCTACTAAGTTTTCCTCTGGAAATGCATGGTTTGCCAATCCAAACTGAACGGCTTCTTTACCACTAATAGGGTCACTCGTCCATAGCATCTCAGCAGCCTTAGCTACTCCAACAAATTTTGGTAGTCTAGCTGTTCCAGCAAAACCAGGGATTAATCCTAATTGAAGTTCCGGAAGACCCAACTTTGCAGTTTCACTCACAATTCTAAAGTGACAGCCCATTGCTAATTCTAAACCACCACCAAGGGCAGCTCCATGTATGCTAGCAATAATAGGTTTATTGAAGTTTTCCATTCTTTCAAAAAGATTCTGCCCATATGTAGACAGCTTTGAGAACTCTTCTCCATTTGAAACAGTCGTAAATTCTTTAATATCTGCACCTGCCGAAAAGAATCTACCCTCACCTTTTAAGACAATCACCCTTACTTCTTCGTTCGTCTCGAGACCATCGAGTACTCCCGATAGCTCCTTCAAAACTAGAGATGATAGAGCATTTGCAGGTGGATGATTAATTGTAATTGTGGCAATTTGTTCCTCAATTGATGTACTAAGTAATGCCATTTGTTTTCCCCCTAACTATTAGGTTTGAAGAATCCACAAGCGTAGATTAATAGTTGGTGTACTTGTCCTGTTAACTTTAAAAGATCATATTTTTGTTCATTCATAACCCATGTGGTGACAGTCTCGTCAATAGTACCAAAGACCATCTGCCTTGCTAGTCGAACGTCTAAATCAGCCCTGAACTCACCATTTTCTTTACCTTGAATAATGATTTGATCAACGACCATCAAGTACCCTTTTAAAACCTCATTTATTCGAAGTCTAAGTTCTTTATTAGATTGACGTAATTCTAGTTGGGTAACAATTGCTAAATCATGATCAGCAGCTAATAAGGAAAAGTGTTTTTCCACCAACATTAACAATTTCTCTGCAGCAGTCTGTTTTCCTGCAATTTCTTCTTCAATTTTCTCAATAAAATTCCCCATCTTCTCTTGAAATAAGGAAACGAGAATATCTTCTTTGTTTTTAAAGTAGAGGTAAATTGTCCCATCAGCTACTCCCGCTTGTTTTGCAATTTTGGAAACTTGTGCTTGATGGTAGCCGTTCTCGGCAATTACCACTACTGCTGCATCTATAATTTGTTTAAATTTTGGCTTCGTTCGTTTCAACTATGTTACTCCCTTTCATAAAATGAATGAATCGTCATTCATAATTTTATAATAAGGCCTTAATTAACTGCTGTCAAGTTTGGGTAGATGGAAGAGCCACGCTCTGTTATCATGGCTCTTTGCATGTTGTTTCTTACATTGATGAACCTTCTATTGCAAAGTTTTTTGATAACCTTTATCATTTCGCCTGTTTAATTTTATCCTTCTCTTCATCCACTAAAGCTCTTCGTAATATTTTCCCAACCGCAGTCTTTGGAAGTTCTTTACGGAATTCATATTTTCTTGGTACTTTATATGCCGCTAAATGCTTTCTAGCAAATTCATCAAGTTCTGCTTCAGTTATTGTCTTACCTTCTTTAACTACTACATATGCTTTAACAGTTTCTCCGCGGTAAGGATCCGGGATGCCTGCAACAACAACCTCTTGAACTTTATCATGCTCATATAGTACTTCTTCAATTTCACGCGGATAAATATTATATCCACCTGCAATTATCATATCTTTTTTCCGATCAACAATATAGAAATATCCATCCTCATCCATGTAACCTAAATCTCCAGTTAATAGCCAGCCGTCTTTAAGTGTTGCTTCGGTTTCTTCAGGTCTATTCCAATACCCTTTCATTACCTGAGGTCCGCGAATGACAATTTCACCAATTTGCTTAACTTCCGCTTCCTCACTGGTTTGCATATCAATGACCTTAACATCTGTATCAGGCCATGGTAATCCAATACTGCCACTTACTCTTTTCCCCCAAAGGAAATTAGAATGTGTAACTGGTGATGCTTCCGATAATCCATATCCTTCAACTACTTTACCACCTGTTACCGTTTCAAACTGCTCTTGTACCTCAACTGGAAGGGGCGCAGAACCACTTATACACGCTTGAACTGAGGATAAATCATATTTTTTAATATCTGGGTGATTTAACAATGCGATATAAATTGTCGGTGCTCCAGGAAATAATGTTGGTTTAAATTTCTGAATGGTCTTTAAGGTGTCTGTTGCATCAAATTTTGGTAATAGAACCATCTTATAGGCTTGCATGATTGAAAGATTCATAACAGTTGTCATACCATACACATGGAAAAATGGTAATATTCCTAGAACTGACTCTTCCCCTCTTTTGCAGTTATACATCCAAGCGGTACACATTAATGTGTTGGCTACTAGATTTCTGTGTGTCAGCATTACGCCTTTTGGAAAGCCTGTCGTTCCACCTGTATATTGCAATAAAGCAATATCTTCCTCTGGATTAACATCTAATTCGATTTCATTTGCCTCACTTGACTTTAAGATTTCCGTAAGTAAATGATTGCCACCTTGATGTTCTACCTTTACGACAATACCATATTGTTTTTTCTGAATGAATGGGTAAATCATATTCTTTGGGAAAGGTAGAAAGTCTTTGATTCCTGTAACGATAATATGTTCAAGACATGTTTGCGCTTTCACTTTTGAAACTCTTGGATAAAGAATATCGAGTGTAATGATTATTTTAGAGCCAGAATCATTCATTTGATATTCAATTTCGCGTTCCATATAGAGTGGGTTTGTCTGAACTACTACTCCACCTGCAAATAAGGTACCATAGTAAGCGATTACACCTTGTGGGCAATTCGGGAGCATAATTGCAACTCTATCACCTTTCTCAAGCCCAATTTGCTTTAAATAGTTAGCAAACTTAAGTGAACTCTCATAAAGTTCTGCATACGTCAATTCCTTACCTAGAAAGTGTATTGCTGTTTTGTTTGGAAACTCTTTTGTTACATCCTTCAAGTAGGATTGCAAAGACTTATTACCATAATCAATTGAATGTGGTATCTCTTCTGGGTATTGCTTTAACCATGGTCTACGAAGTTCCATCTAATTCCCCTCCTTAATATATTTTATATCCAAAACGATTACGTTTTGAATATTCTAACCATTTCCTCCATTATAGTACATACGCAATATTGTGACAATTGAAGTTTAAATAAATGTTTAAATTTAGAACAAAAGCACAAGCAACTTGGTCGGCATCTAGATAATAATAAAAGGCATTCAAAATTGAATGCCTTTAGAACTTATAGTTATGCAAAGAATGTCATATATATTATTCCTATCAATATAAAGAGACCACATAGACCTAAAAGTACTTTTGCTAATGTTTCCATAAGTTTTTCACCTTACCCTATACCTGCACCGATGACGAATGATAAACCAACTGAAATAATTAGTGAAATAAAACCAACAGCCCGATTATCACGTGCAATTTCTTCGTCAATTTTAAATTTAGGAGTTAGAAATTCAAAAATGAAGTACCCTAACAATAATAGTATAAACCCAAAGAGCCCCCAACCTACCATTGTTAATAGAGAATCATGATTATTAATAGAATATCTAAAAATATTTGCCAAACCAAAAATTTTTCCACCTGTAGCCATTGCAACTGCCAAATTTCCTCTTTGTATTTCATCCCAATTACGGTATTTTGTTACAAGTTCGAAAATCGCTAAGAAAACGAAAATACACAAGATAACAACACTATAGTATGCAGCTGTTTGTACCAGCTCATTCTCCCAAAATTCATTCATAAGTATAATCTCCCTAATTAAATTATAGGATTACCTATTCATTTTCTATCTACTTAAAAGTGACGACTGTAACACCACTTCCACCTTCCCCAGGTTCACCAAATCGAATGGATTTCACAGATCGGTGGTTCTTCAAGTATTCTTGTACACCTTGCCTGAGAGCCCCAGTACCTTTTCCATGTATAATTGACACTCGTGGATAACCTGCTAAAAGTGCGTCATCAATATACTTCTCAACTCGTAGTAGGGCATTATCAAATCTTTCTCCTCTTAGATCAAGTTCTAAACTAACGTGATAATCTTTTCCTTTTACCGTAGCAAGAGGTTTAGTTACTACCGGTTTTGGTCGGCTCACATATTCCAAATCAGCTACATTTACCTTCATTTTCATAATGCCCATTTGAACTTGCCAATCTTTCGAACCAACTTTTTCTAAAAGATGCCCTTTTTGATTAAAACTAATTACTTTCACTTCATCTCCAACTTGAAACTCTTGATTCACTCTGGTACTAGTGACTTGTTTTTTCTTACTTAAGTTTGGAGACGCTTCTTCCAATCGTCGCTTCGCTTCAATTAACTCATGCTCTTTTACAGTGGCATGTTGTTCTGTGCGCATTTTACGTAATTCTCGTATAACTTCTTCAGCATCTTGTTTTGCTTTGTTAATTGTCTCATGTGCCTTATCTTGGGCTTTTTCAAAAAGTTTGTCACGTTTATCATTGAATTCTTGGATTTGTTTTTGAAGTTCTTTGTGCAGAGTTTCCGCATCTTTTCGAATAGATTCAGCCTCTGTTAACTCTGCTTCTGCTTCTCTTTTACTTTTTTCAAGCGATGCAATCATATTCTCTACCGTATTGCTTTCAGTGCTAACATGTTCTTTTGCTCTAGTAATGACATCTTCTTTGAGCCCAAGTCTTTTTGAAATTTCAAACGCATTACTTCTTCCAGGTACTCCGATTAACAATTTGTATGTCGGACTAAGGGTCTCTATATCAAATTCTACACTGGCATTTATTACGCCTTCACGATTATATCCATATGCTTTCAATTCTGGATAATGTGTGGTAGCAATTACTCTAGCACCTCTATTGTATACTTCGTCTAAAATTGAGATAGCAAGTGCAGCACCTTCCTGTGGATCGGTTCCAGCACCTAATTCATCGAATAAAACTAAACTGTTCGAATCTACTTTATTTAATATATCAACTATATTCACCATATGAGATGAAAACGTACTTAAGCTTTGCTCAATTGATTGTTCATCCCCAATATCAGCATACACGTTTTCAAATACTGCAAGTTCAGAACCATCTAAGGCAGGTATTTGTAAACCCGATTGCGCCATCAAAGTGAACAATCCTAAGGTCTTTAAAGTAACAGTTTTCCCCCCCGTATTTGGACCGGTAATAACAATGGATGTATACTCTCTACCTAGTTCTATATCATTTGGAACAACTTCACCAGGACTGATCAAAGGATGACGTGCTTTGAAAATTCGTATATGGCCATCATTGTTCATTGTTGGTTTAGATGCTTTGATTTTTTGACTATAGCCAGCCTTTGCAAACATAAAGTCTAGGTCAGCAAGAATATTTACATTTTCCAGTATGCTATCGGCAACTTCAGCGACCTCTCCCGTAAGTTCAAAGAGGATTTTCTCAATTTCAAGCTTCTCTTGAACACGAGCTTCCTGAAGCGTATTATTCAGGTCAACAACAGACTGAGGCTCTATAAATAGAGTTGCTCCCGAAGATGACTGGTCATGTACAATACCACCATATGTTCCCCGGTACTCCTGCTTTACTGGAATAACGTATCGGTCATTTCTTATTGTTATAATGGCATCTGACAACGTTTTTTGAGCAGAGGATGAGCGTACGATATTTTCTAATTTTTCACGAATTCTTGATTCACTACTTCTAAGCTGGACCCGAATAGACCTGAGTTTATCACTAGCTCCATCCATTACATGGCCATTGTCATCAATACAATGTTTTATGGACTGTTCCAATTCCATTAATGGAAGGATTCCTTCAACATAACTCTCTAGTATCGGAAGTTCTATCCCATCCTCAACCATCGTAAGAATGAACTTTTTTAGTTGTCTGCCTCCATAGATTGTCCCAGCTATATCTAGTAACTCTAAAGAGCCGAGCATACTGCCAATTTTTGCTCTCTTAACACTCGGACGTATATCACTAATTCCACCTAATGGAACATTTCCTTTTAATCTAAGTACCTTAACTGCCTCATCCGTTTGCTCCTGTAACAGAACAACTTCCTCAAAATCAGTTGAAGGTGCTAAATTTTCAGCTTTCTGCTTACCTAGTGATGAAGAGGCATGCTTCATCAACTGTTCTTTCACTTTTCCAAATTCTAATACTTTAAAAACGCGTTGTTGCATGGATTTAACCCCCGTTTTGTTCTAGTAGTTAAGGGTGCGATAGAATATATTAAACCTTTTTAGTGTGTAAAAAGTTGATCAAATCATCGTATTCCCAAGTATTTATAACATTTTTACTTTGAATCCAACCTTTTCTTGCTGTCGCAACTCCAATTGGCATATCTTCAAGCATAGCTATATTATGAGCATCTGTATTTATGACGATTTTTACCCCTAGTTCTTGTGCTTTTCTTATATGCTCAGCACAGAGGTCCAACCGGTTTGGATTTGCATTTAATTCAATGACTGTATTTGTTTCTTTTGCTAATTGTAGTAGTAAGTCAATGTCAACATCATAGCCCGGTCTTTTCCCCACCAGCCTACCAGTTGGATGGGCAATAAAATCAACATGGACATTTGTTAAAGCCACTTGTAATCTTTCCATTATTTTTTCTCTTGGTTGAGAAAAACTTGAATGAATGGATGCAATAACAATATCCATTCCTTCTAAAACAGAATCATCATAATCTAGTGTTCCGTCCGGTAGTATATCCATTTCTACTCCTGCCAGGATTTTGAAATCATCATACTTGGCATTCAGTCTATCTATTTCTTTCCTCTGTTCTTTTAAACGTTCGACAGTTAACCCATTAGCTACTCTTAAGAATTGTGAATGATCGGTAATAGCAATATAGCTATATCCCTTTTTCCTACAAGCTTCTGCCATTTCCTCAATTGTAAATGCCCCATCACTCCATGTTGAGTGCATGTGAAGGTCACCCTTAATGTCATCTAGTTTGACTAACTCTATTTCATTCGTATAAAGTTCCACTTCACTGCCGTCTTCCCTAACTTCAGGTGGAATATAAGGTAAGTCAAAATGATGATAGAACTCTTCTTCAGAATCAAAAGTTGTTATTTCGCCTGTTTCTAGCGATTCAACACCATATTCACTGATTTTTTCTCCTCGGTCCTTTGCAAGCTGGCGCATACGTACATTATGGTCCTTACTACCTGTAAAGTGATGAAGAGTTGTACTAAATTCCCCCGATTTAACCAGCCTAAAGTCAACAGATACATCATAATGATAATGTAACTGAACTGATACCTTTGTATCTCCACTTGCTATAACTGAGGTAAGTCTATTTAACTTAAGAAGTTGTTCACGAACCAATCCAGGTTCAGTAGTTGAAATTATAAAATCTAAATCTTTTACGGTTTCTTTCATTCTTCTAATACTTCCAGCTCTAGAAAATTGAACAATCCCCTTCATTTTTGAAAGAGTGTATTCAATTTCTTCAGCAAGGGGAAGCATCAAGGATAGAGGAAGCCTTTCTGGTCTTTTCCCACTTTCTGAAATTGACGAAAGTATGTTTTCCTCTGTCTTCTTCCCGAAACCAGCCAAACCACGGACCTTTTCCTGCTCACAGGCTTGTTTTAATGACTCCATATCTTCTACACCAAGTTCTTGGTATAACTTCGCAATTTTCTTTCCACCTAACCCTTGAAGTTTTAATAGTGGAATAAGGCCAGAAGGAACGTCTTTTTTTAGTTCTTCTAACACAGTGCATGTGCTAGTCGTTATATATTCTGTAATGATAGCTGCTGTGCCCTTACCGATTCCAGAAAGTTGCGTAAAGTCTTCAATGGTCGAAAGACTTCGGTCATCATTTTCAAGTGCCAACGCTGCTTTACGGAAGGCAGATATTTTAAATGAATTTTCACCTTTTAACTCCATATATATTGCAATTGTTTCTAGTAATTTAATAACGTCTTTTTTATTAAGTTCCATTTTACTAGTACACCTACCTATTTCTACGTATCACTACAAAAAATGATACATATTTTTAATGTAAAAGTACAATTTAAAAGCAAAAAACTTCCCTATTGATAGAGAAGTCATCAAGCTCTTGTAGGTAATTAAAGCGACAAACGAATTACATTGCTATATGTTGAATCCACAAATCCTTTATTTTACCTGAAAAGATAGGTGTATTCTGTACGATGGTTTTCGCCATGAAAGATTCTTGGATATAGCCTTGTACTGTTTCAATCGGCATTAGTGCTCCAATATATAATATGATAAAGACTAGTAAATAAATCTCTATAAAACCTAACATTCCCCCAGCCCATCCATTAATTTGTTTTAGGATTGGTAAGTGCGCTAGGAAATCTAACATAGAACCAACAATATGTAATACAATTTTAGTGCCAAAAAATAAAATAGCGAAAGCAATCGCTCGGTAATAAGCGGCTTCTAGGTTAGTACTTTCAAATAAAAATGTAATCGTCTCATTATCACCTAATGTTACGTACGGTACCCATAGTTTAATAGCGGGAGCCAAATCCCCTGAATACACATATGCAACAATAAATGCAACAATGAAACCTGTTAGATGAACAATTTGGAGAATAAACCCTCTTTTTAAACCAATTAAGAATCCCATTAATAAAATAATAATTAAGATAAGATCTAGCATAATGAATGTTTCAATCCTTTTCGTTTTTTACTTGTTTTTCTAGTTCTTCTACTTTCTCCTTTAATTTTAAATAGTCATTTACTGTATTAACTGCAGTTAAGACTGCGATTTTATTAATATCTAGATATGGATTTTTCGCACTAATTTCTCTCATTTTATCATCAACTAGTGAGGCTACTAATCGAATATGACTTGTCGATTCAGTTCCTACGATTGAATATTGTTGCCCATATATATCTACAGTTGTTTTTGTTTTTTCCGGCTGTGACAAATTACTGCCCCCATTCATCAGAATCCTATTCAATATGATACCATGAATAAAGCATTGTTGGAAAGATATCTCAAGAAAGGTTATGATAGCTATATAGGATTTCATAGTTATGGGAGTGGTTTTTTGTCTAATGCAGTTATAAAAGTAGATTCAAATAAGCTTTTAAAAATGAAGGAGTTTTACTCAAACAGTTTAACAGAGAAAATACCACAAGGTGGATTATTTGTGGCTAAGCTTCCAAGTTGTACAGTTACTGCTTATAAATCTGGGAAAGTATTATTTCAAGGAAGTGGGGCTGAATCAGAATCTTCACGTTGGGGGAGCAGTGAACCTTCAACTAGCATAAAAAAATCTTCCGACAAACCCAAAAAAACAACCATCTATTCTCCACCACAGAACATTTCTACATTGTCTATTATCGGTTCGGATGAAGTAGGAACTGGAGACTATTTCGGTCCAATGACAGTAGCTGCTGCCTATGTATCTAATAAGAACTTTACACTACTTCAAGAATTAGGAGTAAAAGACTCTAAAAATTTAAAAGACAAACAAATTGCTGAAATAGCAAAAAATATTATTAAAGTTATTCCATACAGTTTATTAATCTTACCTAATGAAAAATATAACACTCTTCAAGAAAGTGGTATGTCACAAGGAAAAATAAAAGCATACCTTCATAATCAGGCTTTAAATAATGTAGTTGAAAAGCTTAAACCAGAAAAGGCCGATGGTATATTAATTGACCAATTCGCTGAACCAGGTGTTTATTTTAATTATTTAGTTGGGAAAAGTGTGAATAGGGAAAATGTGTATTTTAGTACAAAGGCTGAAGGTGTACATTTAGCAGTTGCAGCAGCCTCAATTATCGCACGGTACGCCTTTGTTAAAGAATTTGAAAAGCTTAGTGAACGTGCCGGATTTGAAATTCCAAAAGGTGCTGGATCGAAGGTAGATCTCGCTGCAGCCAATCTTATACAAAAACATGGGCTTTCTTCCCTACGTTCCTTTACCAAACTGCATTTCGCTAATACTGAAAAAGCAAAGAGTCTCCTATCAAAAAAGCGTTCTTAACGAATATCCGTTAAGAACGCTTTTTGGTAATTATTATGAACGTAAGGTTGCAGCGAACTGTTCTTCTACAGCCTTTAATACTTTATTATGTGTTTTTGTAACTTCTTCATCTGTCAATGTTCGTTCTGGATCGAAGTAACGAAGTGAGTAAGCAACAGATTTTTTACCTGCTTCCATTTTATCTCCCTCATACAGGTCGAAAATAGAAACGGTTTTTAATAACTTTCCACCGACTTCAGTAATCGTCTTTTGGATATCGCCAGCGGCAACTTTTTTGTCAACGACAAGAGCAATATCTCTAGTCATAGATGGGTAACGTGGGATAGCATTATAGGTAATTGCTTCTACTTCTGCTTCAAGTAAGTCCTTCAAAGATAACTCAAAAACATACGTCTCATTGAGGTCTTGTTCTTTTTGGACTGTAGGGTGAATCTGACCTATAAATCCAATTGATTTACCATCTAAATTAACCATTGCTGTTCTACCCGGATGAAGTCCGTCAATTGTCGTTTGTTGATATTCGATTCGACTCTCTAAACCAAGCAATTGGAAGAGACCATCAAGAACTCCTTTAACAACATAGAAATCGACTGCTTTCTTTTCTCCCTGCCATGGATGTGACTGCCAGAGCCCTGTTACGGCTCCTGCTAAATGTTCCTTTTCCACAGGTAGTTCATTATCACTATTTGAAAGGAATACAGAACCTGTTTCGTAAATAGCAACTGAGTCAATTTGTCGTGCAACATTATGACTAACAACTTCTAATAAGTGAGGAACAACGCTTAATCGTAGTAAACTTCTCTCTTCACTCATCGGCATTGCAAGTCGAATAGGAGTTGCAGCTTCTAAAGCGTATTGATTTACTTTTGTTTCACTTGTTAGTGAATATGTTACTGCTTGATATAAACCTGCTCCTTCAAGATATCGTCGAACTAGACGACGCTTCTGCTGGTATTCAGTTAATCTTCCTGGTGTCCCTTCACCAATAGGTAAAGTCGTTGGTACCGCATCATAACCGTAAAGCCGAGCAACTTCTTCTATAAGATCTTCTTCAATTGTTATATCCCCTCGACGAGAAGGAACCGTAACTGTATAAGTCTCATTATCTTCAAGGAACTCAAACTTGAGATTCGTGAAAATCTGACTAACTACGTCTTTATTTATTGATGTTCCCAAAACATTATTAATTCTATTTAATGTTACAGATACAACTGTAGCGTCCGTTGATAATGTATCAACTTCAACAGACCCACCAACTACTTCACCACCCGCAAGTTGAACCATTAGTGATGCAGCACGGTCAGCAGCTTCACGTGTACGGGTAGGATCAATTCCCTTTTCATAGCGTGTACTTGCTTCACTTCGCAATCCATGGTCTTTTGACGCTTTGCGAATTGTAGCACCTGTAAAATAAGCAGATTCAATTAGAACAGTTGTTGTGTCTGAACGTACCTCAGAATCAGCACCACCCATAACACCAGCTAGGGCGACAGGCTCCTTACCATTTGTAATGGCTAGATGATCGTTTGTTAACGTTCGCTCAGCATCATCTAACGTAGTGATTTTTTCCCCATCATAAGCACGTCTTACTACTATTTCCTTAGAACCAAGTCGATCATAGTCGAATGCATGAAGCGGCTGACCATATTCAAGTAATACATAATTTGTAATATCAACTACATTATTGTGTGGGCGAATACCTGCTGACATCAGGCGAGTTTGAAGCCACAGTGGAGATGGCCCAATTTTTACACCTTTTACAATTTTGGCTACATATAAAGGATTATCTTCACTTGCTTCTACTGCTAGTGATATATAATCACTTGTCTGCTCCGAATTAGTTGATAATTCGATGGAAGGAAATTTTACGTCTCTTCCAAGAATTGCTGCTACCTCGAAAGCAACTCCGAGCATATTTAAGCAATCCGCTCTATTTGGTGTAAGCCCAAGCTCTAATACTTGATCATTTCGATTCAAATGCTCTAACACATCAGAACCAACTTCCACATCATTAGGGAACACAAAAATACCTTCAGCGTATTCTTTTGATACTAACTTTGACTCAATACCAAGTTCTTGTAGTGAACAAATCATCCCATGTGATTCTTCACCACGAAGCTTCGCTTTTTTGATTTTAAAATTACCTGGTAAAACTGCTCCAACCTTAGCAACAGCCACCTTTTGTCCTTTATCTACATTAGCCGCTCCACAAATAATTTGAACTTTTTCTTCTTCACCAATGTCAACAAGACATTTATTTAACTTCTCAGCATCTGGATGCTTTTCACGCTCTACTACATAGCCTACCACTACTCCACTAATACCTTCATTTAGCGTTTCAATACCTTCGACTTCAATTCCACTTTTTGTGATTTTATCTGCTAGTTCTGAAGCAGTAATTCCACTTAAGTCAACATATTCAGACAACCATTTATATGAAACAAACATGTGAACACCCTCCTTTAGTTAAGCTTTTTTAAATTGATTTACAAAACGCATATCATTTGTGTAAAAATGACGAATATCATCAATACCATACTTTAGCATTGCAATACGTTCAGGACCCATACCAAATGCAAATCCTGTATATTTCTTCGAATCGAAGCCAGCCATCTCAAGTACATTTGGATGAACCATTCCAGCACCTAAAATCTCAATCCATCCTGTTTTCTTACATACATTACACCCTTTTCCACTACAGATAAAACAAGAAATGTCCATCTCTACTGAAGGCTCAGTGAATGGGAAGAAGCTAGGACGTAGACGAATCTCTCTGTCTTCACCGAACATTTTTTTCGCGAACACTTCTAAAGTTCCTTTTAAATCACTCATACGAATGTTCTCATCAATGACTAAACCTTCAATTTGCATGAATTGATGTGAATGAGTAGCATCATCATTATCACGACGATAAACCTTGCCCGGACAAATAATTTTTACAGGACCTTTCCCTTTATGCTTTTCCATCGTTCTTGCTTGAACTGGTGAAGTGTGGGTACGCAATAAAATTTCTTCTGTTATGTAGAAAGAATCTTGCATATCACGAGCAGGATGGCCCTTTGGTAAATTTAACGCTTCGAAGTTGTAGTAGTCCTTTTCAACTTCTGGTCCTTCTGCAATGGAATATCCCATGCCTAAAAATAAATCCTCTATTTCTTCAATTACGGCTGTAAGCGGATGGTGATTACCAACTTTAACAGGGCGTCCTGGTAAGGTTACATCGATTGTTTCTGAAGCTAGTTTCTTTTCAACTTCTGCTTTTTCAAGGTCAACTTGTTTATCAGCAATTTTCTCTGTTATTGACTCACGTACTTCATTAACAAGTGCCCCCATCAAAGGACGCTCTTCTGCAGATAATTTACCCATCCCTCTTAACACTTCAGTAATTGGGCCTTTTTTACCTAAATACTCAACACGAACATCGTTAAGTGCCTTTAAATCGTTGGCTGCTTCAACTTTCGCGATTGCTTCTTGCTGTAGCTCTTTTAAACGTTCCTTCATTTGTAATCCTCCTTATTAATGGTCTATTGAGTACCACCTGAAAAAAAAACAAAAAACCCCGCCCCTAAAAAGGGACGAGGATATCATCGCGGTACCACCCTTGTTAACAGATAAATTCTTTATCTGCTCACTTGATTTTGATAACGGTAAAAACCGGTCCACCTTTACGTCATTTTAAAATGACGGTCCTGGTGTCGACTCTAGAGGTGAATTCACTTAACATTTCCATAAAAATGCTCTCAGTCTATGGCATTTTCTCCCTTAATGGATACCTTTAAGCTACTCTTCTCTGTCATAGTCATTTATTTTATATTAAATCGTTTATTATTATAGTATACGGAATTCCAATGTGCAACTCAATCCGCTACTGCCTATTTTTTTTATTTATGAATGCAAATGGAATATATAGAATAAAAAACATAGCCAAGGCCACAAATTCTAGAGATAAGATATACCATGGATAAGGACCTAATAAGTCAATTAGACTTGGGTTAGTAGGTTTATGAGCTAAAAACATATAGTTGCCGCCAGTGAGTTTATTTATGATAAACACGAATACAGCAATAATATTGATCGCTAAGAATGCTTTAAAGACTGACTTCCATGTAGGTATATATTTTTCAATCCAAATCATATAAAAGCTGGCTACTATTATGGCGATGTGTGCTAGGAAAAAATGAAAATAACGATAGTGCGGAAAATCATAAAATAGCTCTGGAGTCAGCATTGCTTGAAGTGCACCACCCACTCCTAAAAAATACGTAATTTCAAATAATAGATAATTCCTAGTGATTAACATAAGAACACTTAAAATGAGGGAGATCGAACATAGTTGAAAAGGTAAGGTATCAACAGGATCCCAGACACCTGTGTAATTATACCAAATGGTAAGTGTAACCTCACTTAATACAAGGATTAAAATGAGTAAAACCCTTACACTTTGCCCCCATACTGTTCCTCTTATTTGCTCCCTGTAAAAATAGAGTAGAAATGCAAGCAAAACTAGTAGACCTACCATTATAAGATGGGTACCTGATAAGAATTGAAAAGGCTCTCCTTGATTTGTTCGACCAAAGAAATGTTCGATAATACTCCCTCCCCACATTAGTTTTGTAGATGATACAACAATATTCCCGTTGCAACAGCTACGTTAAGAGATTCACTTTTGCCATGAATCGGTATGTAGAGGTTCTTAGTTGTTTGATTTAGTAGATTCGGATTCACTCCGCTACCCTCATTACCTACTAGTAAAGCGAATGATTCCTTAGATGTTACTTCTTTATAGTATACTGCTCTATCATCTAATGCAGTACCATATATGTCAATTTTTTCTTCTTGAAGACTCACAATCCATTCTTCTAAATTGGCCTTAATGATAGGGAGATGAAAAATCGCACCTTGGGTAGATCGTATAACTTTTGAATTGTATACATCTACACTTCCATCCCCGACAATTACAGCATCCAATCCTGCTGCATCGGCTGTTCGAATCATCGTACCTAGATTTCCGGGGTCTTGAACAGCATCCACTAGTAGTAGTTTTGAAAATTTAGTGTTGGTATATTGAAATTGTTCACATACAGCAGCAATCCCTTGAGAGTTTTCAGTCTCACTTATAAACTTCATCACTTCAACTGTAACGATAGTTATGTTTACATTATCTACATTAAGAGTAGAAGGAATTGTAACCGATTCACTCACGATGATTTCACGGACAATATCCTTTGTTTTCAATGCTTCCTCAACTAAGTGAAACCCTTCTATTATAAACGTTTTGCTAAGCTCTCTTTCTTTCTTAGTCTGCAGCTTTTTCCATTGTTTTACTTGTACATTTTTAACTGATTCTATTCTTTTCAATGTAGATGCTCCTTATTACGCTGGTTTTTCTCCATTATAGCTTAATTTATCTGCATAATAAAACCAACGATGACAAATGATAAGTATGAAAAATCTACATAAAGAGGTGTTTAGTATGAATCTTAATTTACGTAACGCAGTTATTACAAATGTAACTGGAAACTCACAAAGTGAATTACAAGATACTATCGTTGATGCAATCGAAAGCGGAGAAGAGAAAATGCTTCCTGGCTTAGGGGTACTGTTCGAAGTTATTTGGCAAAACGCTAGTCAAGATGATAAGGCAGAAATGCTTACTACTTTAGAACAAGGTTTGAAGAAATAGTCTGTGCTGAATATGCCTGTTGATTTCAGCTACAGGCACTCACTTTCCGCGGGCGGAAGAGGAAGTTTATTTTCACTATTGTGAAAATAATTACCTCCTCAGCGCTATACGCCTGTGGGGTCTCACTTTGACGCTCTTCTCCCGCAGGAGTCTCGTGCCTTCCGCTGAAATCAACATGGTATCAAATTTGAATTTTGCTATTACAATCTTAAGGTATATAAAAGAAGACTTGCCACCCACAATTTGGGAGAGGCAAGTCTTTCTATTTTAGTCAAATGTAATTGTTTTTACAGTGTCTGCATCTAAGCGTTTAATTACTTCTACAATTAGTTTAACTGCATTTTCGTAATCATCGCGATGAAGCATCGCTGCGTGAGAATGAATGTAGCGAGTTGCGATTGTGATTGATAATGAAGGTACTCCATTAGCTGTTATATGAATTGCGCCAGAGTCTGTTCCGCCTCCAGGCATAGATTCGAACTGGTATGGAATATTGTTTTCATCTGCAATGTTCACTACAAAATCACGAAGACCTTTATGTGAAACCATAGACGCATCATAAAGAACAATTTGTGGACCATGACCCATTTTACTTAATGCTTCTTTTTCAGAAACACCAGGTGTATCTCCAGCAATACCAACATCTACTCCAAAACCAATATCAGGTTGAATCAACTGCGCTGATGTTTTAGCTCCACGTAAACCAATCTCTTCTTGAACTGTTCCTACCCCGTAAACTACGTTAGGATGTTCAACACCTTTTAATTGTTTTAAAACATCAATTGCAATGGCACACCCAATACGGTTATCCCACGCTTTTGCTAAAAGCATTTTCTCGTTATTCATAACAGTGAATTCGAAGTAAGGAACGGCTTGATCCCCAGGACGTACTCCAAATTCCATTGCTTCTTCTCTACTTGATGCCCCAATATCAATGAACAAATCTTTGATCTCGACTGGCTTCTTACGTGCTTCTGGAGATAAAATATGTGGTGGCTTTGAACCAATCACACCTGTTACATCTCCTTTGTTAGTAACAATCGTCACGCGCTGAGCAAGCATAACTTGAGACCACCAGCCACCGACTGTTTGGAATCTTAGAAATCCTTTGTCATCAATTTGCGTAATCATGAAACCTACTTCGTCAAGGTGGCCAGCGACCATGATTTTCGGTCCGTCAGCTTTACCAATCTTTTTTGCAACTAAGCTTCCTAAACCGTCAGTCGTCACTTCATCAGCAAAAGGCGCTATGTATTTCTTCATTACTTCACGCACTTCACGTTCATTTCCTGGAATCCCTTTTGCGTCAGTCAAGTCCTTTAACATTGTTAATGTTTCATCTAATTTTGTCATTAGTTTGACTCCCCTAACTTTATATGTATTCTATACTCTTTAATCACACTATTCATTATACAGAAAACGCTATCAAATGTACAAAATCTTACTTTTTGACCCTTTTCTCAGAAGTTTTATTTACTTTGTACCTTGACCGTTCCTTTCCACTGCAGGCACTTGCTTTCCGCGGGGAGGAAGTCGAGCCTCCTCGGCGCTATGCGCCTGTGGGGTCTCGACCTTTCCTCACTTCCCGCAGGAGTCAAGTGCCTTCCGTTCCAATCCACTCCCAATTAAACAAAGCAACCACCTTGCCGATAAGAGCTCACTCTTTAATATCCTTGTTCTTGACGTTCATGATTGATTTCATTTTTGGAAATGTAAGCAAACATAATGTCTTCAGTAGAAAATCCAAGTAAACGACCAAGATTAAAATATTCAGATAGTAAATCATCATAAGTTTCCTTTGTATGATTTACTTGAAACTGTCCAATTCGTTGATAAATTGAAAGAAACTGATCTACTAGAGACAATTCTTCTTCTATAATTGTCAACTCAAAACCAGCATCATAAGCAAGGTCTAACCCTATTGAGAGAATGAAGTGTACTCCATCGACAAACTCTTCAAGAATTTTATCCTTCGATGAAGGTGGTTTAATACTCCAAAACTTAAAGCATCTCGTTTCATTAGCTAGTTCGCCTATTTCAACCAGTAAAGCGAGAACTTTTTTCTCAATTAAATTTTCCATTTCTAGTTTATGTTTTTGTTTGATATGATTATCAAGCACCTTTTGCAACTCAAACATTGTATCTATATTCATAATACACTCCTATTTTTCTTGTTTTTTGACTTTTAGGACCTTCATAAAAAAATTATAACAAATTTTTAAAATCATGAAACCTTATATCATTTCATTCGTATAGTAAGGATAATCGTTTTAGGAGGAGCCATCTATGTTCGTTCTACTCATACGTTTATTGATTTTCGCATTAATTTTTTACATTATATACACTATCATTAAGTATTTACTTAGCCCAAAACGCAAACTTGAGCTTGCTCATGATCAGAAGAAATACTTTTTATATGATGATCCTAAAAATGTAAGAAAGAACTTTTTACTCACTTATAAAGGTGTTTTATTCGAGGGTGAAAAATACTTAGGAACTACTAAACAGTCCTTTGAAGTTGTTTCAATATTTGTTTGGGTCAAAGACGATTTAAAACTACAAGGCCTATCACGCGATGACTTTAAATTCATTGAAAGTAAACTCAAAGCCTACTACCCTAATGCAAAGATCGATTGGAAGAGCCCAATAAAAGAGTTCTTAGTCAATAAACATGAATGGTAACTAAACTACAAAAAAAGCTTTAGAGATAAAATTATTATCTCTAAAGCTTTTTTATTTTATCTTTTTTCATAAAGTGTTTCATTCATTATTAAACTAAGAGTGGATTGGAGCGGAAGGCACTTGACTCCTGCGGGATGTGAGGGAAGTGCGAGACCCCACAGGTGCCTAGCACCGAGGAGGCTCGCATCCCTCCCCGCGGAAAGCAAGTGCCTGCAGCGCAAAGGAACGGACCACGTTAATAGTAAAAAACAATATTGTTGAGTAATTATTATAAGAAAGACTTCTCAGTCTTCTCTTTAAAAAACACATCCCATTTGATAATAACTTGCTTTTCACGTAAAAGATAAAATAGAAGAGTAAGAGCTAATAAGATCATAACAATAATGGTCGTAGAAAACTCCCTTATAAACTGGCCAAATACAGTATAAAAAAGTGCTACAGGTATATTCGTTGTAAATGAGTTTTTTACATATTGGCGGAAATTCCTCGTAACCTCCACTAAACACAATGAGAGAAGATGAAAATTAATAAAAGGAATTAATCGCAAAATGGCAATTTGACCAATTGTAAAATTCACTTTACTTCCAAGCCATTTTTCCTTTAGAGCGATGACTCTTTTAAAGGTAGATGGCATTTTTTTGAAAACAATATAAAAAGAGATACTGACGAGCGTCAAACCAATTAAAGAATAGATTGTTCCAAATACTGACCCAAATAAGATTCCACCGACAATACAAATAACAGCAACTGGAATAAAGAAAAATGAACGTAATAAGTGCAATAAGATAAATACAAATGGTGCTAAATAACCGGTTGATTCAACAAAGACAAATAAAATTGACATTGTTTCATCCATTTTAGATCACCCCATTATTGTATACATTAGAAGTCCGCACCAGAAGGTGATACTATTGCAATACTCTCTTAAACATATACAATGAAACGAGCTGTTATGCCAAATTAATTATAAAAAATACATAAAGAGCCAAGGTAAGTAATGACAATAATGGTAAAAAATATTTAAACGAAAAGTGTTTTGTTTTGTGACGAAAATGCTTCATCCCTATTGTCACACCTAGTGCTCCCCCTAATAGAGAAATAACCCAAAGCTTTTTTTCTGTTATTCTCCATTCATTTTTTATGGCTCTTTTTTTATCAATATTCATTAGAATGTATCCATAAAAATTCAGGAATATGTAAATCAACACTAGAATTCCTATAATACCCACTAGTTCTCCTCCAATATAACAAAAGGCCATTCTCTAATTGGGAGAATGACCTTTTAGCATTATTATTTATTTAGCGTTTTTAGCAAGGTTTGCTAATTCAGCAAATGCTTTTTCATCAGTTACAGCTAAGTCAGCTAACATTTTACGGTTAACATCGATACCAGCAACTTTTAATCCGTGCATTAAGCGGCTGTAAGAAAGACCGTTCATACGAGCTGCCGCATTGATACGTGTAATCCATAATTTACGGAAATCACGTTTCTTTTGACGGCGATCACGGTATGCATACATTAATGATTTCATTACTTGTTGGTTTGCTACTTTATATAATGTATGTTTTGAACCATAATAACCTTTAGCTAATTTTATTACCTTTTTACGACGTTTGCGTGTTACTGTACCGCCTTTAACTCTTGGCATTTTGTTTCCCTCCTAAAAATCTATAAAGACCCGATATTATTTCAAGTTGTCTAGTAAGTGACGAATACGTTTGAAATCGCCTTTGCTTACTACTGTAGCCTTACGTAATTTACGTTTTTGTTTTTGAGATTTGTTACCGAATAAGTGGCTTGTATAAGCATGTGAACGTTTTAATTTACCAGATCCAGTTTTCTTAAAACGCTTTGCAGCGCCACGATGAGTTTTCATTTTAGGCATAAGGTGTTCCTCCTCATTTCATTACTTACTTAGATTCATTTTTTGGTGCTAAAACTAAAAACATACTACGTCCATCCATTTTTGGATGAGACTCTATAGTTGAAACCTCTGCACAAGCTGCAGAAAAACGGTCTAAAACACGTTGACCAATTTCTTTGTGCGTAATCGCACGACCTTTAAAACGGATTGACGCTTTAACTTTGTCACCTTTTTCAAGGAATTTAATTGCATTACGTAGCTTCGTATTGAAGTCGTGTTCTTCAATAGTTGGACTTAAGCGCACTTCTTTAATACTGATAATCTTTTGGTTCTTACGCGCTTCTTTGTCTTTCTTTTGTTGCTCAAAACGGAACTTTCCGTAGTCCATTATACGACATACAGGTGGTTTCGCAGTTGGTGCTACCATAACTAAATCAAGATTAGCTGTCGTAGCAATTTCAAGAGCTTCCGCTTTTGATTTAATACCAAGCTGGTCACCGTTTTGTCCAATAAGTCGAACTTCACGAGCACGAATGCCGTCGTTTACCATCATGTCTTTGCTAATAATTAGACACCTCCAAGGAAATATGAACGAATACTGTTTTTACATCAAGTGAAACACAAGTTTCACATTGATCCCGATTTTTTGAGTAAAACAAAAAGTGTGGGTGCATAAGACACCCACACTATACGATTTCTTTTTATACTACGTAAAAGACTTCGAATTGTATACCTACCAACTGCAAAAATGCGTCAATCAGGTGAGAAGCGGGTGCTCCTACTTTTAAACAAGTATTCAATTATTTACCTTAGTTACTATAACATGTCGCAAGTTGAATTGTCAACAGATGTACTTTCTTAGCAACAAAATTCATTATAATAAAATATAACCATAATATCAAGAAGTTTTTTTCTACTACTTTTTAACTTCGCTTAAAAGATTTCCTACAAATGTTGTAAATGGAACAGTTTCCGATTGTTGTTCACCATATTTTCGAACATTAACTGCTTGCTCACTAATTTCATTATCACCGACAACAAGCATATATGGAACTTTTAGCATTTGAGCTTCACGAATCTTATAACCAATCTTTTCATCACGATCATCCAGCTCTACTCTAAAGCCTTCAGCTTGAAGCTTCTCTCTAACTTCTTTTGCATAGTCAAGGTGAACTTCTGGTGAAACCGGAATGACTTGGACCTGTACAGGAGCTAACCATGTTGGGAATGCTCCTTTATACTCTTCAATTAAGAAAGCTACAAAACGTTCCATCGTTGATACTACACCACGGTGTATTACTACTGGGCGGTGAGGTTTACCATCTTCCCCTACATACGATAAGTCAAAGCGTTCAGGCAGCAAGAAGTCTAATTGAACAGTAGATAAAGTTTCATCTTTACCTAGTGCAGTACGAACCTGTACATCTAGTTTAGGACCATAGAATGCAGCTTCTCCTTCAGCTTCATAATACTCGACATTAAGATCATCCATTGCTTCTTTAAGCATGCTTTGTGCTTTTTCCCACATTGCATCATCATCAAAGTATTTCTCTTTATCTTCTGGATCACGATACGATAAACGGAAGCTATAGTTTTCAAGTCCAAAGTCTTTATACACTTCCTGAATTAATTTTACCACTCGAATAAACTCGTCTTTGATTTGGTCAGGACGAACAAAGATGTGAGCATCATTTAAAGTCATTCCACGAACACGTTGTAGACCTGATAGTGCTCCACTCATTTCGTAGCGGTGCATGAGTCCTAATTCAGCAATACGGATTGGTAGTTTACGGTAACTGTGGATTTCATTTTTATAAATCATCATATGATGTGGACAGTTCATTGGACGAAGAACTAACTCCTCATTGTCCATTTCCATCTTAGGAAACATTCCATCTTGATAGTGATCCCAGTGTCCAGATGTTTTGTATAATTCAACACTACCTAAAACTGGTGTATACACATGTTGATATCCTAATCTTTCTTCTTTATCAACGATATAACGTTCGATTACACGGCGAATTGTAGCTCCTTTTGGAAGCCATAGTGGTAAACCTTGTCCCACTTTTTGAGAATTAGCAAATAGGCTTAACTCTTTACCTAGTTTTCGATGATCACGCTCTTTTGCCTCTTCAAGCAAGCGCAGGTATTCATCTAGCTCTGCTTTTTTGAAAAACGCAGTACCGTAAATACGCTGAAGCATTTTATTTTTACTATCTCCACGCCAGTATGCACCAGCAATGCTTAATAGTTTGAATTCTTTAATTTTTCCTGTTGATGGAACATGTACCCCGCGACAAAGGTCAAAGAATTCACCTTGCTCATAAATTGTTACTGTGTCTCCTTCAGGAATCGCTCCAACTAATTCTACTTTAAGATTGTCTCCAAGTTCTTCATAACGACTTAGAGCTTCTTCTCTGCTAACTTCTTTACGGACAATATCTAAATTTTCATTTACAATCTTTTTCATTTCCTTTTCAATCTTAGGAAGATCCTCTGGTGTTAATGATTCTTCGATATCGATATCATAATAAAAGCCATTTTCAATTACTGGTCCTACTCCAAGCTTTACATTACCGTATAAGCGCTTAATAGCTTGGGCCATTAAATGGGCTGTACTATGGCGCATGATTTCAAGTGCTTCATCAGTATCCTGAGTAATGATAGCTATTTCTCCATCTTCGTTAATTTCTGTACGTAAATCAATATGACTTCCATTCAGCTTTCCTGCTAATGCCTTCTTTTTTAATCCAGGGCTAATAGATCCAGCAATATCTTCAGTTGTGATCCCCTTTGGAAATTCCTTCACTGCTCCATCTGGAAATGCAATTTTTACTACGTCTGACATCTTGTGTTCACTCCTACATATGTTTTTTAAAAATAAAAAAACTCGTCCCTATAGAAAGGGACGAGTTATTGTTATTAACACGTGGTTCCACCCTTGTTCCCATTCGGTTCACCCTTCTATTCGGTGAATGATAAGCTGTGAATCTCATCATTTAATTGCCAAATGACTCAAGAATTTGGTAACGGTAATGGCCGTCAGTAATTACTTTGTTAACAAGTGTTAATGTTCACTACTGAAGTTTAAAGGCGGTAAGTGAGCAATCGTGTTAGGAAGCTTTCAGCCTAGTCTTCCCTCTCTTTGAACCGGTTCTACACACTCATGTCCTCATCATAACTTGTATATATGATTATTATATGTAGAGTATTATAGTTCTAATTTTTTTAGAAATCAAGAGCAGTGAAACCTTTTTTATATTTTCTTATGAACTAATAAGTGCTGAGACTCCATAAATTCTTTTTTTGTGAATATCCTAACTCGTTCCTGGAAGATGTTACGGATGGTTTGGACCATCCCATCGTCAACTTGATTTGTATATAAATGAATCGTACTTGGGTTTATAGATACAAGTGGTGCTAATATGGATGAGTCAATATACATTGGATGACTTTGAATTAACTTCCGGTCAATGTATTTTACTATCTCATCTCTTTTTATTTCAGAAAAATGCGCACTATACAAGCTAAACTGGTCATTATGCAAGATGTTAAGGTGTTCTAACTTCGAATCCCGCTCAGTAATATAATCTCTTAGATTTTGAATAAAATTCTGATATTCTTGTTCTAGCTTATATTCATCAATTGATATTTCAACATATTGTAACAGTCGGTCCGAATAATCTTTTAACCGGAACTTAATAAATGATTCGAAAGAAAAGGAGATTGGATTTGTTAGCAAGGTTCTCAACGAACTAGAAATCAAATCTTCTCTAGGAACTAAGTCTGAAACAACTGGAATTCCTTTACGTTCTCCTTCGATAATGGATCTAGCAATCTCTAATATTTGTTGTCTTTCTTCATATTCGGAGAAATAGAATATCTCTTCCATTAAAGTAAGCATCAAACTATCTTCTTTTGTTTCAATAAAAAAGCTTGTTATCGCTGGAATAATAAAAGAATCCACTACCTCATTACTCTTTTTATCTATACATATCGTAATTATGTTTTCTTGATCATATAATACATCTATGTAATTTATTGTTTTCTCCTGTTGTGACGAGCAAAGGCGCTCATATAATTTTATAGCATCTAAGGATTCTTGAAAGTGAATCTCAATCAAGTTTGTCCCCCCTTTTCAACAATACCTGTTTTATGTATATGGGGACAGGCGAGATTTTAGAATAAGAACTTTTAAGAACAAAAGTGCATGCGCCTTGATTTCCTATATATAAAAAGAGCCAACCCTTTAAAGGATTGACTCTATTCACTCCGTCGGTTTTTGCCTCTTAATTCAACCGGTTTTGCTAAATATTTAATTCTCTCCATGATTCGAGCAGCCTTAACTTGTTCTTCCTCTCCTCGTTGTGTAAAGGAAAGATGATGTTCAAGTTGAGTATAATCAAAGTTTGATGTAAAGAAAGTGGGCTTATTCTCTAACATTCGATATTGAAGGATCGCTCCTAAGATATCATCTCGAATCCAACTAGACATTGATTCAGCCCCAATGTCATCAAGCATTAAGACTGGTACTTTTTTTACTGCCTCAATTTTCTCCGAAAAAGAAGAATCCTGTAATGAGCCTTTTAGTTCTCTCATGAACTCTGGTACGTAGATAAGCATAGACTGAACATTTTTGCTGGCTAACTCATTTGCAATCGCACCAAGAATATAGGTTTTCCCTGTTCCGAATGGACCATAAATATACAAACCCTTACCCGGATTAGCACTTTCATACGTTTCTACAAAATCTTGCGCCATTGAGATGGCTTTAAATCTTGCAGGGTCATCTAAATCAATACGATCAATAGAAGCCTGTAAAATTTCTTTAGGTATATACATACTTTTAATTAATGACTTGAACTTAGAACGATCATCATGCAGGATTTTCCTTGGACATCGATCATAATTAAGACCGATAATCTTGCCTTCAAGTACTAAGTGTGGATGATAACCCTGAAGCATGTTTTTGCAAGCCTCTAAGCTTGCACATTTGTCACATTCCTTACTCTGATTAATGTACTCATATAATTTCCCTAAACTACGAGTTATCATATCATCCGTAATCTGTTCTTTATGGTCTTCAATAAAGCTTTTAATGTGAGGGTGACTTAATACTTCCCTTTTTAAGGAATCAAAACGATTTTTGAATTTGTCATTATTAATTAATTTTTTTAACGAATGATTAATGGGCTCCATTAGTTTCACCCCTTACAATGAATAAATTACGTCGATTTCTTTTTAAATTTCTTAATTCTTTCTTCTAATTCACGTTTCTCATGCTCGAAATCATTCTGACTAGATTCTTCTTGTTTTTCAGAAGTTTCTTGATGTAACCAATCAGGTAACATTTCAGTTCGAACTGCCTTACGTTTACTTGGCTTTTGTTCATTTTTTGTTTTTGCCCAATTTTGATATTGGCGATGTTCTTGCTTTGCTAATGTCATAGCATCAGGCACAGTTCGTATTTGCTTTCGCGACCAGTGACTGGCTAGCTTTTCTACATACCCTTTTGTAAGCTTCATATCAGAACGTAGCATTACATAGTATATTAGAACATTTACAACACCAGGTAGTAGCTGTTGCCCGAACATAACATCTTCAATAATTTTCATATCTGCAGATGATGGTTCTGCCCCACCTGAAATATCAATTAATAAATTCCTTGGAGAAATGGTCTCAAGTTGCTTAATTAACTTCTCCTCTTTTGACTCTGGCTCACGATTAGCCAAGGTTTGAAAAGGAATCGGCTGGACTTTTTCCGAAAGTGCCGGAAGATGATCTCCATGTTCAAACTGATACCAATCCCTCGCTGCCTTCCTTAGCTTTTCAATATCAATCATTTCATTATGATTAATAGCACTCATAGCAATATTTTGCATCTGTATCGGATCAATAGAATAGAGAAATGATAGTTTCTTTATTGCATCCTGCACTTTTGGTGTAATCGATTTTTTGGGTATCATAACCTCGGATATACCTGCAAAAAACAAATCAAAATCAAATAGATCTTCACTAAAGTGAATTTCTTGCTTTCCTTGTCGCTCGAAATAACTATGATTTTGGTCCAGCTGTGTATTCCCGGTCGTTTCTTCATTAATATTTACTGCCATTTCAGAAGGATTTATCGAACTAAATACCTCATTAAAATTCTTCGTAATGGGCTTAAAATTCTGTAAATCAATTTCCGCTCCAGAAAAAAAACGTTTTAGCGTCATAAATTTATTCTTTCCTAGTCGATTGTATAGGAAAATGTTCAGAACACCGTCAGTAAAAAATTCTTTTGGTGTTAATGGTGCCTGTAAGTCATATATAAAAAGGCGATTATCGTCTGATTCATTAACAAATGTTTTCATTAGACCAATTGCCTCAAGCTTCAATCTCTCTTGGTATATGTCCCTCAAGTTACTTTGCATAATAGCCATTAAACCGTGATGTGTGGTTTCTTCTCCCCACATACGATTTTGTTCTAACTCACTCCAAAGGGTCATATAAAGGCTAAAACAATTTGTGCCAATTAACGGTTGATAAAGGAGAGTGAGTACCTTTCGATCATTTTCATTTAGCATGTCCGCAGAGCGTACAATATAACGATCAATTGGCAGTAGGTCCTTCCAGTGTTGTTGTTTCATACATTCACTCAACTTTCCGTTAAATAATCTTTCCCTTATTTTAAAGGAAAAAAGAGCTTAATTCTATAAGCTCCCTATCTCTCTTTATTGATAAGCTCTTTGAGCTCCTCGATAAAAACATTAATATCTTTAAATTGTCGATAAACAGATGCGAAGCGAACGTAGGCTACCTCATCTATTTTTGATAAACGGTTCATCACCATTTCACCAATTTCTACACTTTTAACTTCTGAGTTGCCTTGATTTCTAAGTTCTTTCTCTACATCATGTGCTATATCTTCTAATTGTTTCAAAGAGACAGGGCGTTTCTCACAGGCTTTAATTAGCCCACGCAGCATTTTCTCGCGGCTAAATTCCTCTCGAATCCCTTCCTTTTTTACGACGATTAGAGGTATTTCCTCAACCTTTTCAAATGTGGTAAATCTATGTAAACACTTTTCACATTCTCGTCTTCGTCTAATTGATTTGCTATCATCGACTGGGCGAGAATCAAGTACTCTAGTTCCGTTATTTTGACACACTGGGCACTTCATAAGATCAGCTCCAATCTACTGCTATTTAGGAGAAAAATTGAAATTACATCACTCTCCGTCAAGCTAGTTGCTCTTAATTTAATCTTATAAGAAAGCTTGTCTTAGTACAAGTTTTAATTCATTCCACATTTTTACCGGTTTAGTAGAGGAAGAATCCCGTCTAATTCTTTATACATAAACTGAACCAATCGCTTACTATACCCAAAATCCATAGGTAATACACTCGTTTCAGTAGTAACCGAAAAGTCTATAGCTGTTTCAAATGGTCTAACAGAGATAACTGTAATAACCATAAATGCTTTTCTCTTTTTAGCCACGGAAACGCTCATCTCTCCACGTTCTTCTGAAATAGAAGTTAGGGTAAACCCATTTTGCTTATTAATAAAATCTTTAACTGATTGAATGGCTTGTTTATTTGTTACTTTATAATAATGGCTTTTAAGTACTGGATCTCTATGTTTGTCACTTGTTTCACAATGATTACTAAAAAATGATTGAAGGCTGCCCATTGTTCCGCTCCTTAAAAATATCATAATAAAAAGAGGTGTATATCATACACCTCTTACCATTTTAGACGATTTGCTATTAATTTTAAAGTGCTTTCGCTTGTGCTTGTTTAACTTGTACTGGACCCATTCCACGTGGTAATTCAATATTTTCACGAGTTTGAGCACCAAGTGCCTCAGCAATATGATCTGCAGCGATATTAGGATCTAAATCTCCACATGTATAAACGTCAATGCTAGCATAGCCATGCTCAGGAAAGCTATGAATTGTTAAGTGTGATTCTGAAATGATAACTACTCCACTTACTCCTTGTGGAGCAAACTTGTGGAATGCTACCTCGCGAACCTCAGCTCCTGATTTAAGTGCTGCATCAACAAAGATTCTTTCAATTTCTTGCATATTGTTTAATTTTTCGAAATTACAACCCCATAATTCTGAAATTACGTGACGACCCATTGTTTCCATGTTAAAAATCCCCCTTTAACAATTTTTCTTC